>JBDSUW010000001.1:0-13192 GCA_039927535.1 Chitinophagaceae bacterium
TTCATATGATAACACAGCCAGGGTGTGGAGTAGCGAAGGGGCTTTGCTGGCGGAGTTAAAAGGTCATACTTCTCTTGTCCGCTCTGCTCAATTTTCTGCTGATGGAAAAAAGATTATTACAGCTTCATTTGATAAAACTGCCAGGGTGTGGAGTAGCGAAGGGGCTTTGCTGGCGGAGTTAAAAGGTCATACTAATTCTGTCAATTCTGCTCAATTTTCTGCTGATGGAAAAAAGATTGTTACCGCTTCATATGATAACACAGCCAGGGTGTGGAGTAGCGAAGGGGCTTTGCTGGCGGAGTTAAAAGGCCATACTGATGATGTCCGTTCTGCTCAATTTTCGGCTGATGGAAAAAAGATTGTTACAGCTTCAGATGATACCACAGCCAGGGTTTGGAGTAGCGAAGGGGCTTTGCTTAACCAAATAACTTTAGAACAAAATTTTCGGTTTTCGGATGTTGATTTTAGCCATAACAAAGCACTGGCCTTAAACAATAGTGAAATGGCCTTAGTTGATCTGACCACTGGAAAATTCTTATATAAGACGATTGCAATAGACAGTAGTGATTACCTTACTTATGATGCCATGGGTCGTTACCACGGTACCCCTGCAGCCAGAAAGCTACTTTATTTCACCTGTGGTGATGAAGTCATCGAACTCGACCAGGTAAAAGACCAGCTCTGGGTACCTAATATTGCAGAAAGAATTATGAAAGGAGACAGCATCAATGCAAAAACTTTAAGCGAACTCAATATCTGCGGCCTTACTCCTGAAGTGGAAGATGTAAGCAACAAAGAAAATGAATATCGTTTTAAAATTCGTCCTCGTCGTGGTGGACTTGGAGAAACCTTGTTGTATGTAAATGGCATCGAAGTTAAAAGATACCAGCCCGGGCAATTGCAAAAAAAAGCAGAAGGGTACGAATTACTTATTAGCAAAACAGATCTGGGCAAATACTTTATCCCAGGAACAGAAAACCCCGTTAAAGTAAAAGCTTACACTTCAGATAATGCTATTTCTTCAAGAGGAATAATTATAACAAGCACAGACACTACATCAGCAAACATTATTTCTCCAAACCTCTATGCGGTAATGGTTGGTGTCAGTGATTATAAAGGTGATGAACTGGATTTAAAATATGCGGCGAAAGATGCAACGGATATTTCTAAAGCTGTAGCAGCAGCATCAAAAAAATTATTGAATAGTGATGGCAGGGAACATGTATTTATGTATAACCTTACCACGGCAGCAGACCGATATCTGCTTCCGGAAAAAAACAGTATTAAAAAAACACTGGAAGAAATTGGTAAGAAAGCAACAGCCAATGACATACTGCTGATATTCTTTGCAGGCCACGGTGTGATGCAGGGAGACGGCGATAAAAAGCAATTTTATTTTTTAACGGCTGATGCTTCTAATATGTCTGCCGGTGCAGCAGCGGATGTAGGTATCAGTACCACAGAATTGACAGAGTGGATGAAACCGGCTTATATCAAAGCACAAAAACGCATTATGATATTTGATGCCTGCAACAGCGGCCAAGCCATCCGGGATTTTGTACAACTCGGCAAACCCGACCAGGGTTATATAGCTGCAAGAAATGATGATAAAGGACAGCAGATGAAAGCAATTGAAAAATTAAACAATCAATCCGGATTGATCATTCTTGCCGCATCCGCCAGTGATCAGAGTGCATATGAAATGGGTAGGTATTCCCAGGGTTTGCTTACTTATTCCTTGTTGAAAGTAATGAAACAACAACCGGAGATACTTGAAAATGGAAAATACCTTGATGTAAGCAACTGGCTGAATGCAGCTAAAAAAATGGTAAGCAGTTTGGCTAGTGAAACCGGCGCCAGACAAGAACCGCAATTAAATACCAATAATAATTTCAACATTGGTCTGATAGATGAAGAAGTAAGGAATAAAATTATCCTAGCTTCAGAAAAACCATTATTTGCAAGAAGTAATTTTCAAAATAGCGACACCAAAATTGATAACCTGAAACTACGCAGTGCCATTGATAAAGAATTGATTAGTATCAGTAGTAGAGGTAACGAAGGTTTTATTACTTACAGTGCCGATTATGAAGGAGCAGATACTTATGCATTAACCGGTGATTATAAAATAGCAGGAAACAATATATCAGTTGCTGTGCTGTTAACCAAAGGAGGTGTTGAAGTCCTGCACCGTTTTGAAGCTATTGGAAACACCAACGACATAAACGAACTGGTGCTTTCTATAACAACCATCGTTACCGAATGGTTGAAAAATCACAAATAAAGGATTCGTAGGTTTACGATACAGCACAGAGTACTTGTGCCCGATTTTATTAAAATCAATATATCAATACTTGCAGGAAGATAAGTGCTACTATATCTTAGCATAAGTATATCAGAGAAACCAATTTATTAAAATCCAATAATCTAATTATTATGAAAAGAAGAGTTCGTAAAATCGCCAATTTTTTTGCCTTTAACTTATTATTTTTTGCTTTGTACCTGAATTTTATCCATAAGGATAAGCAAGGTGCCCCTGGTGTAATGCCAGTAGCAAGTACTCAACAGCCAGCCGCTTTCAGTGGTACAACTGTATTGGTAGATAACCCTGTTCCGCAAGAGCAGTTAATTACACCTGTTGTTCAACCAGTTGTTACTAAAGAAGAAAAAGGCGAATTGAAATTAGCAATTAATTAATCTTTGCAGCGTTAACATATCGGCTACCCTGTTTTGCCCCGGCGAAACAGGGTAGTTGTGTTTTTAGACATGCCTCCGTTGATTTCTTTAACTTAGGGGCATGGAAAAGAAAGTTTTTTTATTAGATGCCTATGCACTGGTCTTCAGGGCTTATTATGCGTTGATCCGCAGTCCAAGAATAACTTCAAAAGGCAAAAACACCAATGCACAGTTTGGATTTACCAATGCCATTGTTGAACTAATCAACAAACAAAAGCCTTCACATATGGCAGTTTGTTTTGATACTTCGGCTACAACGGAACGTCATACAGATTTTGCAGACTATAAAGCCAACCGACAGGAAACCCCGGAAGATATCAGTGCTGCAGTACCCGATATAAAAAAAATAATTGAAGGTTTAAATATTCCTATCATATTCAAAGATGGATATGAAGCCGATGATGTAATAGGTACGCTGGCAAAGCAAGCTGAGAAAGCAGGTTATGAAGTGTACATGGTTACACCTGATAAAGATTATGGACAATTGGTTTCTGAAAAAATTAAAATTTACAAGCCAGCTTACCAAGGAGGTGATGTAGAAATAATGGGACCAGAAGAAGTTTGTGCCAAATGGGGTATTAAAGATGTAAGTCAGGTAATTGATATGCTGGGTATGATGGGCGATGCAGTAGATAACATACCGGGAATAAAAGGTGTAGGAGAAAAAACAGCTGCAAAGTTTTTAGCAGAATATGGTTCGCTGGAAAATACATTAGCTAATGCTGACAAGATTAAAGGCGCCATGGGCAAAAAAGTACAAGATGGAAAAGAAATGGCCATTCTCTCAAAAAAATTAGCTACAATTATTTTAGATGTTCCAGTAGAATTTCATGAAGAAGATTTTAAACTGAGTGAATGGAACAAAGAAATGTTGAGTGAAATATTTGCCGAACTGGAATTTAAAACTTTAGGAAAGCGATTGTTAGGCGATAATTTTACCATTGCCACACCTTCTAACTCAGTAATAGGAAAAGAAATACCGCAGGGTGTACAAACAGATCTGTTTGGAAATATTGTGGAGCCGACAGCAGAAAAAATAGAAAGGGCTGAAGAATCTGTTGTAATGGATGAGGAGCTGACAGCTATTGTATCAGTTGATAAAAACATCAATAACACTCCGCATGATTATAAATCTATAGAAGGAGATGCGGCGATTAAAAAACTGATTGCTGAATTAAACAAGCATGACGAAATATGTTTTGATACAGAGACTACAGGTATTGATGCCAACGAAGCTGAGCTTGTAGGATTAAGCTTTGCCGTAACACCTGGCGAAGCATGGTATGTTCCTTGTCCGGATGAAAAGGAGAAAACAAAAAAAATTCTTTCGCATTTCGAGCCTTTGTTTGCAGATAAAAAGAAAACTTGGATCGGCCAGAATACAAAATATGATTTGCTGATATTAAAATGGTATGGCATAGAATTAGCCGGAGAGTTATTTGATACCATGCTGGCACATTATGTAATAGAACCTGATGGCAAAAGAAGTATGGATGAACTCAGTCAGAAGTTTTTAGGTTATGAACCCGTTTCGATTGAAGAGTTGATTGGTAAAAAGGCCCGCCTGACCGGCAAAAATAAAAATAATGAAGTCGGGCAGGGGAAGACGCAGGGAACGATGCGTGATGTCGAAATTGAAAAAGTAAAAGAGTATGCCGGTGAAGATGCAGACATCACATTACAATTAAAAAATATTTTTGTTCCGTTATTAAAGAAAAGAGAGGTAGAAAAAGTTTTCAACGAAGTAGAAAATCCATTGGTAAAAGTGTTAGTGGAAATGGAATATGAAGGAATTAAAGTTGATGTTAATTTTTTAAATCAATATTCGAAAGAATTAGAAAAGGATGCGAAATCGGCAGAAGAGAGTGTGTATAAACAAGCTGGCGTAAGATTCAACCTTGCATCACCAAAACAATTAGGCGAAGTATTATTTGATAAGTTGAAGCTGGATGATGCCGCCAAAAAAACAAAAACTGGTCAATACAAAACAGGTGAAGATGTATTATTAAAAATGGCAGCCAAAGGTCACCAGATCGTTGATGATATTCTGGCATTCCGGGAGTTGACAAAATTAAAATCTACCTATGTTGATGCCTTACCTCAACTGATCAATTCGAAAACCGGGAGGGTACATACTTCTTATGCACAGGCGGTGGCTGTTACCGGTAGATTGAGTAGTAATAATCCTAATCTGCAAAACATACCCGTAAGAACAGAGCGAGGAAGAGAAATAAGAAAAGCATTTGTACCAAGAGATAGTAAGCATGTTTTATTATCTGCCGACTATTCGCAAATTGAATTAAGGATAGTTGCCGCTATCAGTGGTGATAAAAATATGTGCCTGGCATTTAAGGATGGCATAGATATTCATACTGTAACTGCTGCAAGAGTATATAGTGTAAAAGAAAATGAAGTAACCAAAGAAATGCGGTATAAAGCAAAGAGTGTAAACTTTGGAATCATTTACGGACAAGGTGCATTTGGCCTTGCCGATAATCTAGGTATTTCCAGAACAGAAGCAAAAGAGATCATTGAAAATTACAAGAAAGAATTTCCCGGTATTCAAAAATATATGGACGACACTATCAACTTTGCGAGGGAAAATGGATATGTAGAAACGTTGATGGGCAGAAAAAGATGGTTAAGGGATATTAACTCCGCCAACTTTACTGTTCGTGGCTTTGCAGAACGAAATGCCATTAACTCACCAATACAAGGAACGGCTGCCGACATGATAAAACTGGCGATGCAAAAAGTGCAGGCTGCTATGCAAAAAGAAAAAATGCAGAGCAAAATGATTTTGCAAGTTCATGATGAATTAGTGTTTGATACACTGATATCGGAAGCAAAAGAATTGAAGCCATTAATCATTGAAAATATGCAAGCCGCAATGAAGCTGCCAAACAATGTGCCCATCATTGCGGAGTGTGGCGAAGGAAAAAACTGGCTGGAAGCACATTAATACCGATTATACCAATTACTTGGTTCGACATTACTTTATTGTCGGTATTATACGTTTACTCTTTTACAAGTTTATTTTTTCGAACTATTATTATCTATGTTTGGTATAATTTTCCAATGTCATAAATAAGTGCCGGCTTACATTAGTAGTTTTGCATATCATGCAACCTGTAATTTATTATTGTTACGATGCTTACTGTGGCTGGTGCTATGGCTTTAGTACAGTTATTAAAAAAATTGAAGCTGAATATAGAGGCAAACTTTCTTTCGAAGTTTTGTCCGGTGGAATGATACCGGCAGAAAATCCCAGACCAATTGCAGCTACTGCGGAGTATATCAACGAAGCGTATCATCGGGTAGAAGAATTAACCGGAATAAAATTTGGTGAAGATTATCTCTGGCATATTCGCAATCCGGCAGAAAGTGATTGGTTTCCGCATTCCGAAAAAGCAGCAATTGCTTTATCCATCTTCAAAGAAATACATCCTGAGCTACAGGTTCAGTTTGCTGCTGACTTGCAATATGCTTTGCATTATGAAGGAAGAGATTTAACTGACGATGAAGCTTACAGACATTTGCTGGAAAAATATAAAATTGATACAGAAGCGTTTTATACAAAATTGAAAAGTGAGGAATATAAAGAAAAGGCCCACTATGAATTTTCATTGTGCAAACAATTACAGGTAACAGGTTTTCCGGCTGTGCTTTTACAAAGCGGTGAAACAAAATTTTATCTGGTTGCAAGAGGTTACTCAACATATGAAGATGTAAAAGCAAGGATTGAAAATATTTTAAAGGAAGTAAATGCCGGATAAAAAAGATATTACTAACAGAGAAGATCTTTTGCTGCTGGTGCAGGCCTTTTATAAAAAATTATTAGCAGACGATTCTATCAATTATCTTTTTACTGATATTGCAAAAATTGATCTTGCCCATCACTTACCTGTGTTAGTCGATTTCTGGGATTCAGTACTCTTTCAATCAAATACCTACCAGAAAAATGCCATGCAACCTCATCTTGCCCTTCATCAAAAATCGCCTTTGCAAAAACATCATTTCGAAACATGGCTTTCCTATTTTAAAACCTCTGTTGATGAATTATTTTCAGGAGATAATGCCTTTATAATCAAAGAACGGGCAACAAGTATTGCTACCGTAATGCAAATTAAAACCATTCAGATTAGCAAGTAGACAAAAAACTGGATTCTCCATTCTTCTATTTTATTTTTTCTCACCTTTTATTTTCTGTAGATTTATTATCCAAAAAAACCAACAAATTATGAAACGTATTGCTCTGATCTTTTGCGCAGCTTCATTGCTGCTGCTTGCCTGTAACAGTGATAAAAAAACTGATGAAGGCAAAATGGATTCTACAACAGAAACCAAGATGGATGTAAAAGAAAAAATGGAAATGCCCGATTCCGCCACCATGAAGAAAAACTGGCAGGATTATATGTCGGTGGGAGATGTTCAAAAAATGATGGCTACCTGGGATGGCACTTGGGATGGTGAAGTAACCATGTGGATGGAACCTGGTGCACCTCCACAAGTAAGTAAATCAACTGCCGTGAACAAGATGATCATGAATGGACTTTATCAGCAAGGCAATCATTCTGGTGATATGATGGGAATGCCTTTTATGGGTCAAAGTACTCTTGGTTATGATAATCATAAAAAAGAATTCGTTAGCACTTGGATAGATAATATGGGAAGTGGTATTATGGTATTAAAAGGCACTTGGGATGAAGCATCTAAAACAATTACATTTAAAGGAACAATGACTGATATGGGAACTAAAGGAGATGCAGACGTAAAAGAAACATTCAAAATCATTGATGATAACACTCAGCAAATGGAGATGTTTGCAACAATGCCTGATGGTTCAGAATTTAAAACAATGAATATTAAATACACAAGGAAGAAATAACTTCTTCTGAATAATTAAAAACCCTGAAATTGTTTTCAGGGTTTTTTAGTTATAAATCATTTGAATTATAGAAATTATCCAGCCTCCGCATATGCTTTTTTTATCCAGCTAATCAAATCTTTGTTGAGAGTCTTAGCATCTTCAACTCTTATTCTATGTGTACACATTGCATTCCACTTCTTTCCATCTTCTACTATACCAGAAGCTTTAACTCCTTTAATATTCAGGCCAACATCTAATCTATCTTTTGTGGATGGCTGAATAATTGCAAACTGTTTTTTCCTACGAAGACTTACATATGCTTTTTTAGGTGCCAGTTCTACATCTTTTCCAAACTTGTTTACCTCGGCCATTATTTTATCATACCAGGGTTTCAATTTTTCTTTGCCTTTGTATTGTTCTGTTACCAGGTCATCACTGTTTTCAATGGCACCGGCATGGCTTTGTTTGGCAAAATGAACTAGTACATTCGCATTGCCATGTGTAAAGCCATGCTTATCTTTTAAGAAGCTAACCAATTCGCCATGTTTGGCAAATCCACTTTTATTTACAATAGCAATCCATTGTTCCAATTTCTTACCAGTATTCTTTTCAATGTTGGCAATCTGAGTTTGTGTGGCCCGTCCGACAGGGTCATCCGGACTTGCTTTATCAGTTTTTTCAGAGCTCATAATTTATCGTTTTAATTTTTTTTCATAAGTGGCAATCCATTCATCTGGTGTTATTTTAGAAGCCAGCTCACCGATCAAATCAAACGGAATATCTTCTGGTTTTTTATATCGCATACAACTTTTTCCCATGTCTAATTTTTTAGGTGATGCTTTTGCATGTGCAGCCTGGAACCACTTCAGCAATTTCGGGTCTGCATACACACCCATGTGATATACAGCAATAAAATGTTTTTGTGACGCAATGCCCATAAATGGTAATGGGTCTTTGGGATTGCAATGGTAGCCCGCCGGGTAAATGCTGTGTGGCACACTCCACCCCATCATGCCATAGCCCATTTCTTCCTTAAACCCTTTGGGTAAATTTTTCTTTATTACAGCTCTTAATTTTTTAAATGCCACTTGCCTTTCTACTGGCATTTCATTAATATAGTCTTCTGGTGTTGTAGCTTTTGATTGCATAGTAATTGTTTATCCCTGAATTTACTTTTTTGTTTTCTTGTTGACAACTACTTTCTTCGAAGATTTTGCAATTTTGTTATAATCCAAAGCCAGTTTAAGCCAAAATTCCAGTTTCTTTTTTGTGTTCAAGGCATCTATATCAACAAACACATATCCTTTCATTATTTTTCCCGTAAAGTCCATGGGCCTGCATCCTTCTTTCTCCATTACTGCTTCATAGATATCCGGATTCAACCGCACCATTAATCTTTCTTTTTCCACACCTACACACATTTTATCATTCACCATAAAACAAAGACCGCCAAACATTCTTTTCTCCTCCACTATTTTATGCGTTTGAGCAATAATTTCTCTGGTGCGGTCTGCTAATTTTTCATTGTAAGACATAAAAATTAGTATATCCTGTAATCACATTTTGAATTTTTTCATTTTTATTTCGCCGGTCAATGCCATCTTCCAATAAGGATTTCATATTGACAAACTAAAATGTCCATCCAATTACGAATCCTCTTATCTGTATTTTTCAGGAATATTATGAAATGCAATGCGGTTACCTTCTGTATCCAATATCACACCCATATCTCCATACTCTTCTGAAATAGTTGTTTTAGGAACTACGATCTTCCCACCTGCAGCTTCTACTTTATCAAGAATAAGCTGCACATCAGGATTACCATTCAGATAGATCAACGGTCCATCTGTAGCGGAAGCTTTATGAAAACCACCACTATCTACTAATGCACCTCCAACACCATTCATCGGATCATCAAGTGGAAACATTCTCATTTTTATTTGTGGAAGATCGAGAGGAGACAGCGTTATACCAAGAATTGTTTCATAAAATTTTTGTGCCCTATTTATGTCGGTTGTTGGAATTTCAAACCAGCTGATTGCATTTTTCATTAGTTAGTTTTTGTTTAAGTTATTATTTTTTTCTACGATATTCCAAATCATATTCAGTCACCCAAGTTTTTCCTTCATCATCACTCTTTTCTCCAAACTGTCTTACTTTATCGTTGCTCAGTTTTGTAAAGGTCAGTCTCCGCATAAATAGTTTCCCTTTTGCACCTGTAACTTTATCAGCATAATAAATAACTTTTCCATTTCCGCCTTCTCCTCGTAAAAACTCAGTGGTATTTCCTGTATTATCAGACCATGTTTGTTGCCATTGCCTGGTAGCTGCATTGTAAGAATTAAAACTTTTTCCCGTAAATGTAAAACCCTGATTAGGCATTCCTGTCCATTCTTCCAATACCACACAACTATCGAGAATAATACTGATCTTACTATCGCCGGATTTATTTCCATTCGTGGCAAATGCTTCCCATTCGCCGACCCAAAAATCAAACTGACGGAATTCGGGTTTACTACAGGGAAGTTGTCCGTTTAAATTTATCGGCATCAAATTGACTAATGTCAGTAGGATAATTGCAGAGTAAATTATTTTTTTCATGACCAACAAGTTCGAAAAAACAAACCAGAAAACCATTCCTTCTATCAAAGAATATTGCCTGTTACACAAAAAAAGGCTGCCCTTGCGGGACAGCCTTGCAATTATTTTTAAGTAAAATTAATTTTGACGATTTCCACCGCTGCCAGTTCCAACTGGTCGTTGCGGACGCATAGAAGGCTCAATAGTGTCTTTCCAGATTGCAAAATGCTCTCCAGTAATAACCATTTTTATCATTTCATCTCTGGCATCTGAATACTTCTTTCTTTCTGCCATCATAGTTTCCCGTTCTGGTCTTTCGCCACCAGCCATAATTTCTTTTATCCTGTCATTTTGAGCTTTGAATAATACAGTAAATGCTGTGTCCAGTTTGGCCGCATTAGCAGGTGTAAGTTTGAAGGCACTGTCTAATACATGAACAAGTTTTGCTGCCTGTTCTTCTGGTGTCTGGCGTTGAAAACCACCACCCTGTGCAAATGTGGTGAAGTGAATAGCTACAATTGCTAATACAGTAATCAAGATTTTTTTCATGTGTTATTATTTTTATTTGTAGTCAGGTAAGTTTGACGTTGAAAAAAAGGATTCCGTTCATAAATGGCAAAAAAAGTTTCTGAATAGCTGTTTGCCTTAAGTAAAGTATCTTGCAGCTCCTTAATTATTATTAAATATATGGAATACAGCAAATTAGTAGCAGTAACCGGGTTGCCGGGGTTATTTGAGTTAGTCAATAGTAAGTCAGACGGAGCCATTGTTCGGTCATTAAACGATAAAACAACAAGGTTTGTATCCAACCGTGTTCACAGTTTTACGCACCTCGAAAGCATTGAAATATACACCGTTAGGGATAATGTGAACCTTGTGGATGTGTTAAATGCAATGGATAAAGAAGGAGGATCATTACCAGATGACAAAGATGCCGTTGCAGTAAAAAAATATTTTGAGAAAGCATATCCTGATATGGACTTTGAAAGAGTATATGCCAGCGATATGAAGAAAATGCTGAAGTGGTTTGATGTGCTGAAGAAAAACAACGTTGAGATTGTTCTGTCTGAAATTCCGGAAGAAGAGGAAGATGTAGCTGAACCTGTTGCGGAAGAAAAGCCGGTTAAGAAAACAACAGCCAAGAAAGAACCTGCGGAAAAAGAAGAAGTGGCTGAAGATAGTTCGGCAAAGATCACTCCAAAGAAAACTGCAAGGAAAAAGAAAGCTGACTAAAGAAAGAATACATGAACCAAGCTACAAGGATCAAGCAATACACTTGATGGTTGTAGCTTTTTTATTAAATAAATAATTGAACTATGAACTTCAGTGCCGATATAAAAAAATTACCCAGACATTTTTTACCCGTTGATTTCATTATTTCAGATTGGGAAAGCCTGCATCCTTATTTGTTAAACCTGGATGAAAGAAAAATTAATTCATTGGCCGACCTGGAACAATGGCTTAATGATGCCAGCGAACTGGAAGCAGTAATAAGTGAAGATGCTTGCTGGCGGCAAATAAAAATGACTTGCGATACAGAGAATAAAGAACTGGAAGACTCTTTCAATTATTTTATGATGGAGATTCAACCAAAAGTGCAACCGTATTCGGACAAGTTGAATAAAAAATTAGTGGAGAATTCCTTTACTAAAGAATTGAATACTGACAATTATTTTACTTATCTGCGAAATGTAAAAAAGAATATTGAACTCTTCCGTGAAATAAATATTCCAATTCAGGCAGAGCTGAATGTAATGCAGCAACAATTTGGTACTATCTCCGGGAAAATGACAATCGAAGTAAACGGACAGGAATATACTTTACAGCAAGCTGCTAAATTTTTAGAAGACCCCGATCGTTCTGTTCGTGAAGAAGTGTATCATAAAATAAATAAGAGAAGATTAGAAGATAAAGAAACACTGAACAACTTATTTACTTCGCTTTTGCAAAAAAGAAATCAGGTTGCTGTAAATACCAATTTTGAAAACTTCCGTGACTTTCGTTTTAAAGAATTGGGAAGATTTGATTATAGTAAAGAAGATTGCTTTCAATTTCATGAAGCCGTGAAGTTGCATGTGATGCCATTGGTAAATCAGATTTACGAAGCGAAGAAGAAGAAATTAGGTTTGGATACGTTACGTCCCTGGGATGTGGAAGCAGAACCCGCAGGCATACAGCCGCTTCGTCCTTTTAAAACAGGTGAAGAGCTAACAGAAAAAACCATTGCTTGTTTTGATGAACTGTCCACTGGACCCAGTGGAAAATCCTTCTTTGGTGATTGTATTCGCAAGATGAAAGAACTCGGCCATCTTGATCTTGAAAGCAGAAAGGGAAAAGCACCGGGTGGATATAATTGTCCATTAGCGGAAAGCGGCGCACCATTTATTTTTATGAATGCAGCAGGTCAGTTTGATGATGTTACAACAATGGTGCATGAAGGCGGCCATGCTATTCATTCTTTTTTGGCACATGAGTTAGCATTGACAGGGTTTAAAGAATATCCAACCGAGATTGCCGAAGTGGCCAGTATGGCGATGGAGTTATTCAGCATGAATAAATGGAATGTGTTTTTTGATTCGCCAGAAGAATTGAAAAGAGCAAAAGAGCAACAATTAGAAAGAGTGATCACTATTTTCCCCTGGATAGCAACGATAGATAAGTTTCAGCATTGGGTGTATGAAAATCCAAACCACACAGAAGAAGAAAGAGCTGCGCAATGGATGATAATTGCTGAAGAGTTTTCTTCGCCGGTTATTGATTTCTCTGGTTTAGAAGAATACCGCCGGTATGGATGGCAGCGACAGTTACATTTATACGAAGTGCCTTTTTATTATATCGAGTACGGCATTGCACAGTTAGGTGCTATAGGTCTTTGGCAACAATACAAGCAAGATCCGGAAATCGCCATTCATAATTATATGAAAGCTTTGCAACTTGGCGGGACTAAAACATTACCAGATTTGTTTAATGCGGCTGGCTTGCAGTTTGATTTATCGCCTGAACATA
>JBDSUW010000002.1:0-9058 GCA_039927535.1 Chitinophagaceae bacterium
TCTGTATCAAGTATTTTTATAAGTGTATATCTGGGAGTAAATTGCAAAAACTCTTTATCTCGTTTTCTCCTTAACCTCTTAGCTTTGTATTTATGTCAGATCACCTCAATATTTCCGAATTTCTTTCACCCATCAGCATTGCTGCCATTTCTTTTGATGAAGGATACAAAGATGGACAAATGGGTAAGATAATTGATATCTATGATAAGGATTTTCCTAACCTGGATGAAGCACAAATTGTAATTGTAGGATGCGGAGAACAGCGGGGCAGTGGTTTGATTCACGGACACAGTGAAGCTCCGGACATTATTCGACGTCATTTTTACAATTTATATTACTGGCACCAGGATATTAAGATTGCTGATATTGGGAATATTGTTGCGGGTTCATTATATACCGATTCCTATGCGGCGTTAAAAACAGTTGTACAGGAATTAATTGGTGATGGAAAAACAGTTATCATTCTTGGCGGCTCTCATGACCTTACCTTATCGCAATACGGTGCTTATGCAGATGGTAAAAAATTAATCGAAGCAAGCTGTGTAGATGCTTTGATTGATCTAAATCTTGAATCTCCTTTCCGCCATGAAAATTTTCTGATGGAGATGTTGACCGGTGAACCGAATTTTATCCGCCATTATAATCATATTGCTTTTCAAAGTTATTATGTGCATCCACGGATGCTGGAAACACTGGACAAACTTCGTTTCGATTGTTACCGTGTTGGCAGCGTAAAAGAAACGATTGATGAAATGGAACCAGTAATACGTAACAGTAATATGTTCAGCTTTGATATTACAGCAATGGCCAGTACGTTTGCTCCGGCAAATACACTTTCTCCCAACGGATTAAATGGAGAAGAAGCTTGTGTGTTGTTTCGCTATGCAGGCATGAGCCCCAATGTAAATACGATCGGTATTTATGGTTACGATGTGCAGCATGATAAAGATGAATTAACTGCCAAACAGATCAGCCATATGCTTTGGTATATACTCGATGGAAGAAGCCGCGGCAGAAGAGAAGCCAATGTTGATGAGAGGGATTCTTTCAATGAATACCATACTGCCTTCGCCGAAGTGGCAACCACTTTTCTGCAAAGCAAGAAAACTGGAAGATGGTGGATGCAGCTGCCCGATAAAAAATTCATTGCCTGTAGTTACAAAGATTATTTATTGGCAAGCAGTAATGAAATTCCGGAGAGATGGTTGCGGGCACAGGAGAGAGGATAAGGCCCCTGTCCCCGAAGGGGAACCTAGTTTTGAGCATTGATTATTATATCCGAAAAGTATTAAGTCAGATAGTTTTTATTTGGTACCCAGCTTTAGTTTTTCATAGCGTCGTCTGTTGCAATCTTTGATTTGTTCTCTTTTATTCTTCCAGTGAAAGAATAAAAGAGAATCACTTTTCTGCTGCATGAATTCTACTGAGCTTGTCGAAGTATCGACATTTTGTAGCATCCCGATATTTATCGGGAATTCTGTTCATCATTCAACATGAATACAAACCTCACTATCTTATTATTCTTACAAGTTGTAACTTCAGCTTTTACATTTAAGAAAATTTACAAACCTCCCCATCGGGGAATAAAGAAATTTAAATTAAAAGACAATCTATGGGGGCTTTAGTTTTCAAAACAGGGGTTTGTTCATATGGCATGAGTGGCAAACTATTTCATGCACCTTTTCTCGAAGCACATCCGGGTTTTGAATTGTCTGCGATTGTAGAAAGAAACAATAATGATTCAAGAGAGCTTTATCCCAATTCAAAACTATACCGTTCGGTAGAAGAATTATGTGCTAATTCAACTTTGCAATTGATCGTTGTAAACACACCAACGCATTTACATTTTGAACAGGCGAAATTGGTTATGCAATCAGGTAAAAATATGGTGATTGAAAAACCATTTGCTATTACGGTAAAAGAAGCAGAGGAGTTAACTGCATTGGCAGAAAAAAATAATTTATTCCTTAGTGTCTATCAAAATCGTCGTTATGATGGCGACTATGGTGCCGTAAAAGCTGTAATAGAAAAAGGTTTTTTGGGCGAAATAAGAGAAGCAGAGATTCGCTATGATCGTTATCGCCCAAACTTTGGTGGTAAAGTACATAAAGAAGGTGATATGCCCGGTGCAGGGAACCTATTTGATCTTTCTCCGCATTTAGTTGACCAGGCCATTCAATTATTTGGTTTCCCAAAAGCAATATTTGCCGACCTGATAAAAATGAGAGATGATGTGGCGGTACCGGATTATTTTGAAATGCTTTTTTATTACGACAGATTGAGAGTACGATTGAAAGCCACCGTGATTGCCAGAGAATCAACCTATGCTTATACAATACATGGTATGAAAGGTAGTTTTCTGCAACAACGATCGGATATGCAAGAACAACAATTACTCGCCGGAGTAAAACCATCCTTAGAAAGCTGGTGTCCTGCACCTCCAGTACCTGATGGATTATTGCATACTGAAATAAATGGTGAAGTAATAAGAAATGAAACAACATCTTCTCCCGGCAATTACATGGGTTATTATAATGATGTATATAAAGCATTAACCGGACAAGGACCGAACCCTGTTCCAGCGGCGGATGGAATTTTAAATACAAGAATTATTGAAGCAGCGTTGGAGAGTGTGAAAGATGGGAAGATTGTCGAATTCAATTCAGTGTAAAACAGCTGTAAAAAGAAAGTAGTAAATTTGAGAAATGGCAACGGATAAAAATATAATATATGCTCAGATCCAAGATTACTTTACAGGTAAGCCTGTAAAGAAGGTATTTGTATTTGGTTCGTTTGCCCGTAATGATGACAAAATATCTTCAGATATTGATTTGATTATCCAACCCTCTCATCCGGTTGGTTTATTTGCTTTGGGAAAATATGTGACTGATCTGGAAGAAATAACTAAAAAGAAAGTTGACCTTGCCACTCAAAATAGCATTACCCCTGAGTTTTTAGCGCTAATTCAAAAAGATCTTAAAGAAGTATATGCCGCATGATGTCAACAGGGATATACTGAAAGTAAAGGATGTACTTCACGCCATCGGGTTAATACAGTCGTTTGTAGAAAATGAAACATTAACTGTATTTATCAAAAGTGATTTGTTACAGTCAGCTGTTATCCGCCAGTTTGAAATTATTGGAGAAGCAGGCAGCAAGATTTCTTCTGCAACACAATCAGCATTTTCAAATATAGAATGGCGTTCAATAAAAGCTTTTCGCAACCTGTTGATACATGAATATTTTAAAGTAGATACTGCGGAAGTTTGGGCAACAATTCAAAATGATTTACAAAGTTTAAAAGACCAGATGGAGGAAATACTGGGATCTCTTGAAAAGAATAAAAAATGATAAAGGCAACAACTTTCTTTAAGCAATTACTAATTATTAATTTTTCATTACTAATTCTAACAAGCTGTTCTGTAACCAAACAAATCTCTAAATCTGCCAAAGTAAATGTATTAGATGCAAAAGCTTTGCAAACCGCTCATGTCGGCATCAGCATCTTCGATCCTTCCACCAATAAATATATATACAATTACCAGGGCGATAAATATTTTGTACCAGCAAGTAATATTAAAATACCAACTTGCTATGCTGCGATGAAATATTTGGGGGATAGTTTGGTTGCGGCACTAATTTTGGAAAAAGACTCTTCACTATTAATTATTCCAACTGGCGACCCTACTTTACTGCATCCAGAATTCAAGACTCAGCCCTTAATTAATCTTCTTAAAAAAGAAAAAAGAAATCTTTATATCAATGATGATAATTGGCAAGACGAAGTTTTGGGTTCTGGTTGGTCTTGGAATGATTATGACCAAAGTTATATGGTTGAGAGAAGCCCGTTGCCTGTTTATGGAAATATTCTGGAGTGGACCCAAGAAGAAAATGAGAATAATAAGCCGCCGTTGTTTTATTCAATACCGGAAAATAATTGGGATGTAATTTTTTCGGAAAATGAGAAATCAAAAACTTTTACTGTTACCAGGGATATTGGTCGAAATAGTTATACAATAACACAAGGGTTAGAAAAGAAGAGAACAATATCAATTCCTTTCGTTACTAACAGAGTTCAATCTTCGCTAGAATTACTAAAGGATACAATCTTAAGGGAAATCAACCCCATTGCACTAAATAAAATATTACTTAAAGAGCTTGGTAATCTAAAACGTATCCACTCCCAACCCACCGACTCTCTCCTCAAACCCATGATGCACCGCAGCGATAATTTTTTTGCCGAGCAATCTTTATTAATGGTGAGTAATGAAGTGCTGGGTGTAATGAATGATGCAAAAATTATTGATACCATTCTTAAAACAGATTTTAAAGACCTGCCGCAAAAACCAAGATGGGTGGATGGCTCCGGTCTTAGCCGCTATAATTTATTTACACCACAGGATTTTGTAGCCATACTCAATAAAATGAAAAATGAATTTGGTATGGAACGTATCAAAGTCATTCTGCCTACAGGTGGCGAAGGCACAATCAGCAGTTATTACAAAGCAGACAGTGGTTATATCTATGGCAAAACTGGAACACTCTCTGGTGTTGTTGCTTTCAGTGGTTTCTTATATACTAAGAAAGGGAAGTTGCTTATTTTCTCAACTTTAGTGAATAACCATCAATCATCATCTACTGAAGTAAGAAGGTCAATTGAAAAATTCATACAAGGAGTTCGCAATAAATTTTAAAGAATCTGAAGTCCCCCTTGGGGGATTTAGGGGGCTATCAGGCAACTTCAACAGAAGTAAGAAAGGCAGTAGAGAAGTTTTTGCAGGGATTGAGGAATAAATACTAGGCCCCATTCCGACCTTCCCCGTTGGGGAAGGCCATCCTTGCTCAGCCCTCGCTTTTCGAAAAAACTGAGCATAAGTAAACCTTGGCAATAATATTAACTGTTTAAATATTTGGGCTGTGTGCAGCGAAGTCTCCCCTTCGGGGAGATTTAGTGGGGCTTGAACATTCTCTCCAACTGCTCCTGCTTAAATTCCAAACAGGTTGGATTGTTAGTATGAGGCTGTCATTCCGGCCTTGAGCCGGAATCTATTACTTAAAATATTTAGAGAAAGATGCCGGGTCAAGCCCGGCAAGACAATCGTTTATTTTCCGAATAGTTTTTCTAATTCTTCTTTCTTAAATTCCAAATAAGTTGGATTGCCATCCGGTGTAACATTTGGTTGTTCACAAACAAAAAGATCAGTTATTAAATGCCGCATTTCTTTTTCTGTCAACCTTGTGCCGGTTTTAATAGCCTGTTGTCTTATTAAAGAACGTATCAGTTTTTCTCTTTTTGAAAATTTTACATCGTTGCTAAAGTGTTTGTATTGTTCCAACAAAATATCAATCGTATGTTTTTCATTTCCCTGCGACACATCGGCCGGTGTGCCTTGTATCACATACGAATTTTTGCCAAACGGCTCTATTAGATAACCTAATTGTTGCAGGTCGATAATTATTTCTTCCATTACCGCCGCATCAGCCGGAGTTAATTCTAATGTAGAAGGAAACATGCTCCGTTGTACTGCGATTGGTTTGTCTTTGCTTGCTTTTTTTAATTGTTCGTACAAGACTCTTTCATGTGCCGCTTGGTGATGAATGAGAAGGAAGCCGTTTGCGGATGGTGTTACGATGTAGGTGTTTAATAGTTGAGTAAGTTCGTAATCTGTTGTCAGGTGTGAGTTGAAAGTTGTCTGTGAAGGCGTTGCTTCGAGATCTGACACCGGACTACTGTCACCCGGCACCTGATTTTCGTAGAAACTCTTCCAATGCTTCAACTCACTTTTGTCACTCTTCTCAATAAAATGTGCCTGGTGTTTTTGTGTAAAGCCTTTAAAAATAGAACCAGAAGCTGCAGCTAATTTATTTTCTTCGGTGAATGGTTGTGAAATTGACGATAACTGTTGTATGGATGCATCCAACTCAAAATCCAAAGTTGGTGTTACGCTGAATTGAGCCAGTGCATGTTTAACCGCAGCCTGTACAAAGGCATAAATTATTTTCTCGTCTTCAAATTTTATTTCCTGTTTCGTTGGATGCACATTCACATCTACTACTGCCGGATCAAGATCAAAAAATAATACATACGCCGGGAATGAATCTTTTGCTATCATTTCCTGGTAAGCACTCATCACCGCATGGTTCAGGTAAGCACTTTTAATAAAACGGTTGTTGACAAAAAAGTATTGCTCACCTCTGGTCTTCTTGGCAATTTCAGGCTTGCCCACAAAACCATAGACGTTCATGTAATCGGTATCTTCTTTTACGGTTACTAATTTGGCATTGTAATTATTGCCAAGCAACTGAACAATCCGTTGTTTTAAACTTCCTGCTTCTAAATGAAAGATCTGCTGATTATTGGCCGTAAGTGTAAATAAAATCTGCGGGAATGACATGGCTACTCTGGTAAATTCATCCACGATATGCCGCATTTCGGCAGAATTGCTTTTTAAAAAATTCCTTCTGGCAGGCACATTGAAAAATAGATTCTTCATGGCAATGCTGGTGCCAACTGGCGAAGCAATCGGTTCCTGCCTTTGTACAATACTATTCTCTACTTCTATATAAACCCCTGTTTCATCTTCTGTTCTTTTTGTTTTCAACTCCACCTGTGCTACCGCCGCAATAGATGCCAATGCCTCGCCACGGAAACCCATGGTGCGGATATGAAACAAATCATCAATACTTTTTATTTTGGAAGTAGCATGGCGTTCAAAGCTCATGCGGGCATCGGTTTCACTCATGCCGCTGCCATTATCAATTACCTGTATCAGGGCTTTGCCTGCATCATTAATAAGTAGTTTGATTTCAGTAGCTCCTGCATCGACCGCATTTTCCAGCAATTCCTTTACGGCACTTGCTGGTCGCTGAATTACTTCACCGGCTGCTATCTGATTGGCTATATTGTCTGGTAAAAGTGTAATCTTATCTGGCACAAAATCTTCTTTAGCCGCCAAAAATAACCATTTCAATTTTAAGCAGGGATTGGCAAGTTCTTTAGATCAAAATGGTTAATTTTAAGACCTTGTTTCACTAATCATTTATACTATGAAGCTTTTCAAGACAATTGTTATTTGCATTTTTCTTTTGCCATCAGCTTTGTTAGCTCAATATCAAAGCAAATTATCCGCTTCACAATGGACAGATAGTGTTTTTAATAGTTTGAGTAATGATGAAAAAATAGCTCAGTTAATGGTGATAAGAGCACATTCAAATTTGGGTGCTGATCATGTTGCCCAAGTGGTGAATGATATTAAGAAATACAATGTAGGTGCTTTGTGTTTTTTTCAAGGTGGACCTATTCGGCAAGCTAATCTTACCAATTATTATCAAAGCATTGCAAAAACTCCATTGATGGTTACGATTGATGGTGAGTGGGGTTTGGGTATGCGGCTTGACAGTGTTACAAAATTTCCTTACCAGCTTACACTGGGTGCATTGAATAGTGAGGATCTTATTTACAAAATGGGTGTGGCTGTTGGTGAGCAATGCAAACGAATAGGTGTGCATGTAAACTATGCACCGGTGGTTGATATTAATAACAATCCAAATAATCCTGTTATCGGTTACCGTTCTTTTGGTGAGGATAAAGATAAAGTTTCCCGATATGGTGTGGCTTATATGAAAGGAATGCAGGATGCAGGTATTATGGCTTGCGCCAAACATTTCCCCGGTCATGGCGATGTGGATGTTGATTCGCATTACGATCTTCCTGTTATCAATAAAAGTATGGAACAGTTGACAGATATGGAGCTGGTTCCTTTCAAAGCAATTTTTGATGCAGGTGTGGGAAGTGTAATGATAGCACATTTATATATTCCAGCTATTGATAACACTGCAAACAGGGCAACATCGATTTCAAAAAAGAATGTAACAGATTTATTACGGAATAAAATGGGTTATAAAGGTCTCACTTTTACCGATGCATTAGAGATGAAAGGAGTAGCAAAGTTTTTTCCCGGCGGAACAATCTCTGTTGAAGCCATCATTGCAGGCAATGATATGCTTTGTCTGCCAGCCAGTGTACCAGAATCAATTAACGCCATTAAAAAAGCAATTGCTGATAAGAGAATAAGTTGGGATGATATTAATGAGAAAGTAAAAAAAGTGCTGCTGTCAAAATATCAGTTGGGGTTAAATAAAACGCAATGGATAGATACAAAAAATCTGTTGGCTGATCTTAATGCTAAAACAGATGCCATACGCAAAGAAGTTGCCAGGAACGGTATCACTGTTTTAGAACAATCCGGAATGAAGGCATCAAGAACGGATTATGCACAGGTGCCGCTTACGGCAGCCCATAAAAAAGTAGCCTATATCGGCATCGGAACTTCTTCGCTTAATGATTTTGGCAAGCGGATGAAAAAGGATTTCGATGCGGATGTTTATAAATTGTCTTACAAGGATGGTCAAGACAAAGCCGATGAAATTTTAAAAGATGTAAAAAAAGATGGTAAGTATGATGCTATTATCATCGGTGTGCATGATTACTCTTTAAGACCGACCAACAACTTTGGTATTAGTGATGTTGCCATTAAATTATTCAAAGAACTGAATTTTATAAAAACCATTACCCTGACCTTTGGAAATGTACTGGCCACTAAAAACTTTTGCGGTGCATGGACATTAGTTGCCTGCTATCAGGATGATGATATAACACAACAGGCTGCTGCCGATTTGCTAGAAGGAAAAATTGTTTCGATGGGTAAACTGCCCGTATCTGTTTGCAATTATAAATTTGGCGATGGCATTGTGCATGGCGGTATTAAACCATCTGCCATGGCTGGCGAATTATTAAAAGATAAATTAGCTGTTATTGACAGTATTGCATTGGATGGTATTGACAAAAAAGCATTCCCCGGTTGTGTAATTCTGGCAGCGCATAAAGGAGAAATTATTTATAATAAAGCATTTGGTAATTATGAATATGGGCCTTCGCCAAAAATGAGTATGGAAAGTATTTTCGATCTGGCATCAGTTACTAAAGTATCAGCTACTACTGTTTCTGTAATGAAACTGTATGAAGAAGGAAAGCTTGATCTTGATAAAACACTTGGCG
>JBDSUW010000003.1:0-10545 GCA_039927535.1 Chitinophagaceae bacterium
GCATTGGATCTTGGCATTAGCGAAAGAACATTGTACCGAAAATTAAAAGAATACGATATAGAAGATTAAATGAATACAATAAAAAAAATATCAATATTTGCAGTTCCTATTATGCTGTTCGTATTTGCTGTCTTCAGCAACAGCAGTTGTAATATTTATAAATTTAATGAGGCAACTATTCCTGACAGCATCAAAACAGTAAAAATAAATTTCATTGAAAACAAAGCCAGGTATATCAACCCTCAAATAAGCCAGCGATTGACTGATAAGTTGCGCCAAAAAATTATTGGTCAAACCAGACTTTCACAAGTAAATAATGAAAATGCAGATTGGGAAATAAGCGGTACTATCACTGAATATAATTTCAGTACATCTGCCATATCCGGACAGCAGGTTGTTAATAACAGGCTTACTGTTTCTGTTCGTATTACTTTAAACAACCGTAAAGGAGAAAAAACCACAGACTATGATGTCTCCAGAAGTTTTGAATTTAAAGGTGACCAATCTTTCCAACAAGCAGAAAATGCACTAGGCGACGAAATCGTCCGGACAATAACAGATGAAATATTTAATAAGCTATTTTCTAACTGGTAATCAGTCCTTATCTTGTAAATTATGAACGTTCAGATTAATCAATTAGTAAAATCATTGTTGGAGAAAGATTCGCTGGAGCATTGCAGTCTGCAGGAGGTAAAAGAATATGCTGAACGTCATCCATATTTTGGAGCAGCACAATTGTTGCTTACAAAAAAATTGCAGGTTGAAAATATCTCATCATACAACGAACAACTTCAAAAAACTATTCTTTTCTTTCATAATCCATTATGGGTAAAAAAAATACTGAATGATACAGGCGACGCAACAATTATTGAAAAAAAGAAAGAAGAACCTGGTGAAACAACCGAAGAAAAAATAATTCATATTCCTCCGATTGAAATAAAAGAAGAAGAGGTAATTACTATAGCCGATTCAAGTTCGGAGCCAGACGATACTGAACAAACGGCAAATTCCGCAAATGAAGAATTAGTTGAGTTACCGGCTTTTAAATTTGAACCTGTTTCAAGTTCCAAATCAGACCTTTTATTTGAACCATTTCACACCGTTGATTATTTCGCTTCTCAGGGCATCAATTATAAAGAAGAGGAGAAACCGACAGACAAATTTGGATTGCAATTAAGAAGTTTTACTGATTGGTTGAAAACCATGAAAAGGCTTCCAACCGGCGAAACATCAAGTAGTGAAGCGCCTTTGGCAGATAAAAAAGTGGAGCAAATGGCCGAGCATTCAATAAAAGAAAGAGAAATAGTAACGATTACAATGGCGGAAGTTTGGGAAAAACAAGGGAATAAAGCCAAAGCCATTGATATTTATAATAAATTAAGTTTGCTTGAACCCTCTAAAAGTCCTTATTTTGCAGCGAAAATCGAGGATTTAAAGAAAACAAATTAAGATGACAACTCTTTTCATAATACTTATAGTTATTGCTTCTGTGGCACTTGGCCTGATCGTATTAGTTCAAAATCCAAAAGGTGGTGGTCTGGCCGGAAGTATTGGCGGATTTAGCAGCCAGTTTATGGGTGTAAAACAAACAAATGATGTGCTTGAAAAAGGCACCTGGATTTTTGCAGGTATTGTAGGGGCATTATGTTTGCTTTCGGTGTTCTTTATTTCCAAATCTTCGTCAACAGTACCTGATAGAACAATTGATGCAACGGGAGCCCCGGTTCCGGCCACTTCACAGCCTTTGCCAACAAATACTGTTCCGTTGACCCCAACTCCGACACCTAATACTCCTCAAAAGCCTTAATTAATAAACCCTTAATAAATTTTATAACCCTGCCTGGCTGAGACAGGGTTTTTTATTTATATTGAACTCCACGATTAATTAACTTACTAGCCCATACTATAAAATGAGTCATTAAAATTTATCAAGCATTTTATAATTGGCTATGATAAATTTTATGACGAATAACATGTGCCAATTAAGTTCTAATAAAATGAACACATGAAAAAGAAAATATATTTTGGAATTATTTTAGTGATATTAATCGCCGGAGCTTTTATCGCTTTTAAATTCTTTGGTCCGGCCACCGCTACTCCATCGGGAGAATTTTTCTATATAAAAACAGGTGCAACGTATGTTGATGTAAAAAATGATTTGGTTGAAAAAAAATATATTAGCTCAGCCACTTGGTTCGATTATGCAAAAAAGATACTTCGATTCAATAATATAAGACCTGGCCGGTACAAAATGACAAAGGGAATGAGCCTTTTTAAATTGGTACGAATGTTACGCAGCGGCAACCAAAGCAAAGTAAATCTTATTATTACAAAAATCCGAACAAGAGAGGATCTTGCCAAGAAGGTTGGTAATTTATTTGAATTTGATTCATTGCAAATGATCAATCTACTGAATGACCATGAAAAACTGAAAGAATATGGACTCGATACTAATACAGTGATGGCGGTGGTAATGCCTTACACCTACAGCGAAGTCTGGAACAGCACTCCTGCATCTATCTTTGAACAATTTCAAACTGCTTATAAAAAATTCTGGACCACCGAAAGAAAAGTGAAAGCCGATAGTTTGCACCTCACTCCTTTAGAAGTTTCGACCATTGCATCTATCGTAGAAGAAGAAACCAATAAAAAAGCAGATAAGTATAAAATAGCAAGCACTTATCTGAACCGGATAAGAATAGGCATGAAACTACAAGCCGACCCAACAGTAAAATTTGCAATGAAAAATTTCGCTTTGAAAAGAGTTACAGGTGTACATCTCAAAACAGATTCCCGTTTTAATACTTATATGTATGCAGGTATTCCTCCGGGTCCAATATGCACTCCTTCAATCGAATCTATTGATGCGGTGTTGGATGCTCCTAAAAGCGACTACTTATATTTTGTTGCCAGTTATAAATTTGATGGTACCAGTATCTTTACCAGTAATTATAACGACCATTTAAAGTTTGCAAGAATGTACCAGCAGGAGTTAACGAGAAGAATGGACTCAACTAAAAAAGCAAAGGAGAATCAATAATGCCGCTGTTGTCTAAAATAGGTACAAAGATTACGGAATCTACACCGGTAAAATTCATTATCAATAAAAGTAAAGAAATCTCTTTTCCCGGCTTCAGAGGCATTCCATTATACGATGTTGTAATGTTTTTTCTTCTGCAAGTAAAAACAGTTGGAATGACAGAAAGAGCCTCTGCTATATCTTTTAATTTTGTAATGGCTATTCCTCCTGCGCTGATCTTTCTTTTTACATTACTGCCTTTTATTCCAATACCAGCGCAATTCGAGAATCAGTTATATGGTTTAATAAGAGATGTAATTCCAGGTGAAAAAGACAATGCGGTATTAATAAGTTTTATAAAAGATTTTATTAATAAACCAAGGAACGGATTGTTATCGTTGAGTTTCATTCTATCGATGTTCTTCTCGTCAAACGCATTGATGGGCATTATGAGATCATTTGATCAAAACTATATTGGTTTTAGAAAGAGAAAAGACATTATAGAAAGAGGAGTTGCATTAAAGATTACATTAATATTGTTTCTGCTTGTTTTTATTTCCGTATTACTACTTATAAGCCGGGAAGTCGTATTAGAGTGGTTAGGAATTGAAAGTAAAACTTTAATTTTTATCATAATAAATGCAAGGTGGATTATTATTGTTCTGTTGTTTTTTGGGTCAATCTCATTTATCTATCGATATGCCCCTGCGGTACACAAAAAGTGGAGGTTTATAAATCCGGGGTCCATATTAGCAACTTTCTTAATGTTATTGATGACGATTCTTTTTTCCTGGTGGGTAAGTCGATTTGGAACATATAATGAATTGTATGGTTCAATCGGTACAGTACTGATACTCATGGTGCTTATATTTATTAATTCCCTTGTTTTATTAATTGGTTTTGAATTAAATGTAAGTATCACTTCGTTAAAAAAAATAGCAGATGAACGGAAAGATAAATCTCCGGACGGTACTGTTAAATCCGAATAATAAACGAAATTTGATTAGCAAAAAATACATACAATGAAAAAAATATTGTTCTCTGCATTGCCCATTGCAGCTATTGCGGCAATCACATTATTTCCGGTAAATGATCCATTACCTATCGGTGCATCACTACCTAAAGCTGATCAGAAAATGCTAAACACTTCTGGTGAAAAAGTTTCTTTTGCGGATGCAAAAAAGAAAAATGGTTTGCTGGTAATGTTTAGTTGCAACACTTGTCCGTATGTGGTAAAAAATCAGGAAAGAACTAATGAAGTCAGTAACTATGCTCTTACAAATGATATTGGTGTAGTTATTCTTAACTCAAACGAAGCCTATCGTGGAAGCGAAGATTCCTATGATGCCATGAAAGAGTATGCATCAAACCAAAATTATAAATGGCACTATGTTGTAGATAAAAATTCAGAAATGGCTGACGCCTTTGGTGCCAATCGTACACCAGAGTGTTTCTTATTTGATAATAATAACAAACTCGTTTATCATGGAGCTATAGACGATAACCCATCTGATGCTACTGCAGTTAGCCGCAAGCACCTCTCAAAAGCTATTGAAGAAATGAAATCAGGGAAAACTATTTCAGTAAAAGAATCCAAATCTGTGGGTTGTGGTATAAAAAGGAATAAATAATCTCATTTTTAATACTTTGATTAATCCTCCGGTAATCCCGGAGGATTTTTTTTAGTAAAATTTTATGGAACGTTTTTATGGATACATCCAAATAAGTAAGTAACGTCTTTTTTTTACCACTTCCTCCCTCAACGGAATTAAAACCACTACTTATGCTTTCCAAACAAACAATTAACCGGCTTATCATTATCTGCTTTATGGGCTTAGTTGGATTTTGTCTTGCCAAGTCTATCTTTCACCAAAGTGTAATGGGAATAATTCTGGCCTTAACAAGCTTTAGTGCAGGCATCTACTTCCTGTATATAATGGTAAAGGCAAATGAAGAAATGCCTGCCTATCGTTCAGATAGGAGAAGGGAAGAAATAAGATAACTCATTTTAGCATAGCCTTGATTTCATTTTTCAATTGATCATGGGAGATTTGTTCTTCAACAAAATTCCGGTAGCCAGTTTTATTATTGATAAATAATGTTGCCGGAATTGCTCCTGACCATTTGGCATCTATCTTAGGGCAGAAATAATCTGCATTAGTCTCATTAAGCCAAAGAATTGGTGCTTCAATTTTTCTTTTATTTGCAAAGGCAGAAATAGCTTGCGGAAAAGCTTCTTTAAAATCAAGGCTGACCAGTATTAGCTTCACACTGTCTTTACGGTGTTTTTTTACTTCATCTTCGAAATAAGGAATTTCTTCAATACAAGGCTTACACCAGGTAGCCCAGAAATTTATTATCAATGGTGTTTTGCTTTCAGCAATTATTGTTTCCAGTTCCGTAATCTTTACAGAACCGACCCGCTGGCTGAAACAAATCAGTGAAAGCAAAAAAGAGACAATCAACACAAAAAGTCGTTTCATATTTAAAATTTATTCTTCTTCAAGTCCGTCTCTTCCATATTTGGGATTAGGAAGACTCCATTGATTATACAATTCATTATACCTGACGTCATCCAAACTCTGCTGGTTGTAAAGGCCTGCATTCGTCCTTTGCCTGAATGCTTCATACAAGGTAACAGCACAGGCTACACTTATATTCAGCGACTGAATAATACCCACCTGTGGAATAATAAAATTCCCATCGGCCATGGCTCTTATATCTTCGCTTACTCCAGTCTGCTCATTCCCAAAAACCAATGCAATGGGTTGCGTAAAATCAATACTGTGTAAACTTACGGCATCACTACTAAGATGTGTTGTTAAAATAGTTGAATAACTTTTTCGCAAAACTGTAAAACATTCATTTGCTTTTTCAAACTGATGAACGGTTAACCATTTAACGGCGCTGGAAGAACTTCTGGCACCCCATTTTCTATGGCTGGGAATTTTTGTATTTAAAATATAAATATCTTGTATACCTACAGCATCTGCGGTTCGCATTACTGCAGAAATATTATGCGGATCAAAAACATTCTCCAAAACAATAGTGATATCGCTTTGTCGTTTCCTAAGTACCGATGTTAGCCGTTCTGTTCTTTCCGGGGTCATTGAAATTGAAGTTGTTAGATTGTATACTTCGCTAAATTAAGTATATTTATGAGTGACTTTATAAGTATAAAAATAAAAAACCACAGAGACAGGGTGTCACGGTGTATCACAGAGAACCTCCGTGTTTCATTGTGGCTTTGTGCCTCCGTGGTTCAAACACTAAAATAAATACATGAAATACTCACCTGTTCAGAATTTTATTAATGGAAACTTTGTTGACGCATCAACTCAGAAAACACTTGATGTCATTTCGCCGTTAGATGGAAATTTATTATCTAAAGTGCCGATGTCCTCATCAAAAGATTTAGATACAGCAGTAAAAGCCGCTAAAGCCGCTTTCCCTGCCTGGAGCAAGACACCCATAAAAGAAAGAGTGCAGGTTTTCTTTCGCTATAAAACTTTATTGGAAAGAGATTTGAAACAACTGGCAGCACTATGCAGCGAAGAAAACGGAAAAACCTACGGTGAAGCAGTAGCTGAAGTAGAAAAAAGTATTGAACTAACTGAGTTTGCCACTTCTCTCCCACAATTGGTTACAGGAGAAATTCTGGAAGTAAGTAAAGGGGTTGAATGTAGAACAGAGCATGTAGCATTAGGAGTTGTGGCTTCTATTGTTCCATTTAATTTTCCAAGCATGGTTCCTAACTGGACATTACCAAATGCGATTGCCCTTGGCAATTGTATGATTATGAAACCATCCGAGAAAGTACCCTTGAGTTGCGGAAGGTTAGCTGAACTTTTAAAAGAAGCTGGTCTGCCTGATGGAGTTTTCAATATCGTTCATGGTGATGTAGAAATTGTAGAAGCTATCTGCGATCATCCGGGTATTGAAGCTGTTTCATTTGTTGGCTCTACCAAAGTGGCCAAGATTGTTTATCAAAGAGCAACCTCCAATTTTAAAAGAGCATTAGCACTGGGCGGAGCAAAAAATCATTTAATGGTTTTACCAGATGCAATTCCTGGAATGACAGCACAAAATGTAGCTGCAAGCATGAGTGGTTGTGCTGGGCAACGTTGTATGGCTGCATCTGCCATGATTGGTGTGGGAAATGTAGATGCAATTATTGATAAAATTTGTGAAGAAGCAAGAAAAATTATTCCTGGAGAAAACCTCGGTGCTGTTATTAACAAAGAAAGTAAAGAAAAGATTGAAAGATATATTGATGAAGCTGAAAGAGATGGCGCCAAAATTTTAGTAGATGGTCGGAACACAAAAGTTGAAGGAAAAGAAAACGGTACTTATGTTGGGCCAACAGTCATAGATTATGTAACACCAAAAATGAGTGTGGCTACTGAAGAAATTTTCGGACCTGTTATTTCTATTATGCGAACGAATACAGTTGATGAAGCCTTAGCAATTGAAAATGCAAACCCTTATGGGAATGCAGCTTCTGTGTTTACACAAAATGGCGGCATGGCCCGTTACATTATTGACCGTGCCAGTGCCGGTATGATTGGGGTGAATGTAGGTGTGCCGGTACCAAGAGAACCTTTTTCGTTCGGCGGATGGAATGAAAGTAAATTCGGTGTTGGTGATATAACAGGAAAAAGTTCCATAGAATTTTGGACGAAATTGAAGAAGAGTACAACGAAGTGGAATGCGGATGCTGGGGTTAATTGGATGAGTTAAACCCTGTCCCTAAAGCCTGTCCGGATGAACATTTCGGACGGGGAACTTAGGTTATTGAATCATTAAAAACTCGGATTTCGTATAAAGTACAACCATGAACAGAACGGTTAAGAAATTATTAAAGCGAACCTTAAAATTTTCAATTATGCGTTACCAATCATTATTAATACTGCTGGTAATTTTATTAACTTCCTATAACCCGCTACATGCCCAAACTCCTGTGGTAGTTGCAGAAAACAATTTGAAAGTAGGTCTAATGGGGGAAGAAATATTTTATTATGGTTTTGCAGCTGGAGATAAAATAATTTTTGATTTCGAAGAAACAAAAGGAAAAGAATTAAAAGAAGTTGAAATTGTAGAAATGCCAGCTACATCAAGGTATATTGATTACAAAACAAAGAAAATAGCAGGCAAAGTCATCGAAGTTTCAAAAACGGGTATTTATAAATTTCGATTCACAAATTCTTCCATTGTTGTACGGATTTGTAATTTTAAAATACAAAGGGTGCCTGCCTCAGCAACAACACAGAATTTTAATACCTCAGTTTATACTCATGTTATTAATGATTCTACCTATACTACAGAAGAAGAAACTTATCTAGATAATACAGATACAGTTATCACCAATTACCAGGATCGTGTTGCAACTATCACTCCCGCAGGCACTGCAAATAAGACCACTTTAAATTTTACATTTCCTGAAAACATTGTAGCCTGGAGTTATTATTTATATACAACGGACGAAGGGAAAAATACATTTACCGAAAAAAATAATGAACTTACTGCTAACTCAAAACTGATAAATTATAATTTAATGGCAGCCATTGCTATGAACGCAGCAGTATCAATTAAGAAATTAAGCGAAGGCCCCGAAATTGATTATTGGATTGTAGAAGGAGAAAATGCAGAGCTATTTTTAAGCGGAGCACAGTTCCGAATGATGAAAAAAGGGAAAGCAATAAATGATTATTCCCGGATGGAACCAAGAAAAGGGAATTTATTTTTTTGTTTTACAAATAATACAGGGCAACCAATAAATACAACCATTAAATTAACAACTATTCATATAAATGAAGCCATGAAAACAAGGCAGGTGAAAAGGATAATTACAACACCAAAATCAGTAATGTATTTAAAAAATTAGAAACCCTGTCCCTGTCCGACGGGTCGTTCAGGCGGGCCTAAAGGGAACTAAGTTTAGTGAGTCTATATTATTTGTATAAAGAAGTAAAGAAAAAAATCGCTTGCGGAAACATCCCCTCCCTGAAGAGCCTGTCCCGATAATTTCGGGAGGCGAATTGAGGGATCTAATTACTTTAGAAAAGGGGGTGGGTCATTCAGCGGGGTTAATAAATAAACAATGAGAATTATTAAAAGTATTCAGAACAGAATTTACGAAATAAGAGGTGAAAGAGTTATGCTTGACTTTGACCTTGCAGACCTTTATGAGGTTGGAACAAAAGTTTTAAATCAGGCTGTAAAACGAAATATCAAACGGTTCCCTAAAGACTTTATGTTCAGGTTAACCACTGCAGAATGGGAAGATATGCGGTCACAGTTTGTGACCACATATGAGGCTCAAACTACCATGCGGTCACAAACTGTGACCGCATCACAAAGTAAAAGAAATACAAAAGTTACGCCATATGCTTTTACTGAGCAAGGCATAGCCATGTTAAGCGGCATCCTTAATTCTGATAAAGCCATTTCCATGAACATCGCCATCATGCGGGCATTTGTTGAAATCAGAAGAGTATTAATTCAGGAAAGCGACTTGCAGGAACAACTAAAACAAATAAAAGAAAGAATTGGAGAACATGATACACAGTTAAACCAGCTGTATGATGCGATGGAAAATTTATTGGATGAAAATGTAGCAAAGAATAAATGGGATGAAAGGGAAAGGATTGGTTTTAAGAAATAAAGCCCTGCCCCCGTCCGACCGGGTCGTCCGGGCGGGCCTAAAGGGAACTTGGTTCATTGAGTCGTTAATATTTGTATGAGAACTAAAGAAAAAAAGTTGATTTTTGAACCAACCCCTCCTTCGCGGGGCGAAATAAGTAAAACTAATTACTACAATAAACTGGGTGAGTTTATGATGCCATGAAAACGGAATGTACAAGTGTGTGACAAAACAGACGATGTTATAAAAAACCTACCTACCGGCAGGCAGGCTAAAGCTGGTAAAAAAAAATAATTTATGAATACAAAAACAATCTCGAATCAATCAGACGCTAAGAACCCTCCTTCGGAGGGCAGGGAGGCTTCCTCTTCGGAGGGCAGAGAAGTCATCCAGAACAATCAAGATTACACCCTCTTCTCCTGGAGCAAACAAAAAGGCACCAACCCGATTGCGGTAAAACATGCCGAAGGTGTTTATTTATACGACTACGATGGCAACCGTTATATTGATTTTTCATCGGGGTTGATGAATGTAAACATCGGGCATGGCGACCAGCGCATCACCAATGCAATAGTAAAACAAATGCAGGAAGTGAGTTATGTAACGCCGAGTTGTGTAACAAAAGTTCGTGGTGAGCTGGGAAAAAAGTTAGCGGAAATTTGTCCCGGTGATTTGAACAAAGCATTTTTTACTTTATGCGGAGCTACCTCTATAGAAAACGGATTAAAGCTGGCAAGATTATATACAGGTCGTCATAAAATTCTGAGTCGTTACCAATCCTATCATGGTGCTTCTATTGGTGCTATGTCTGCAAGCGGCGACCCAAGAAGAATTCCGGTGGATGCACAACAGGCTCCCAACTTTGTGCATTTTGATTTACCGT
>JBDSUW010000004.1:0-33147 GCA_039927535.1 Chitinophagaceae bacterium
CCGGCTCAATGCAAATGGATTCATAAGAATGTTCCACAAATTCAAATTGTAGTACAATCATCCCCAGATCGTTGTTTTGCCGATCGGGAATACCAGTCGGCTGGTGCGGAGATTACAAAAGATATGAGCAATTGTGATATTTTATTGGGCATAAAAGAAGTACCAGCAGAACAATTGATTGCCGGAAAGACTTATTTGTTTTTTTCTCATACAAAAAAGAAGCAACCGCATAATCAAAAACTGTTACAAACAATTCTTGAAAAGAAAATAAGATTGATAGATTATGAATGCCTGGAGCATGAAGATGGTCAACGCATCATCGGTTTTGGTTTTTTTGCCGGTATAGTCGGTGCACATAATGGAATGATGGCCTATGGGAAAAGAACCGGATTATTTAATTTAGACAGAGTTTATAAACAACGCAGTTTCAGAGAATTGATTCATAATTATTTCGGCTTAAAGTTGCCAAATGTAAAGATTGCTGTTACAGGCTCAGGAAGAGTATCCCATGGTATATTAGAAATTATGAACCTGATGGGTATTCATGAAGTGGAGCCAGATGATTACTTGTCAAGAAGATTTTCTTACCCTGTATACACACAATTAAAAGGAGCGGAGCTATATCAGAATAAAGCATCCGGGAAATATAGCAGGTTAGAATTTCATGCGCATCCTTCAAAGTATGCTTGTAAATTTTTGCCCTACACAGCCCAAACCGATATTTTAATGAACGGTGTTTATTGGGATAAAATGGTTCCCCGGTTATTTGAAAAAGAAGATGCAAAGACGGAGAACTTTATCATTCAAACAATTGCAGATATTACAGATGATGAGAACGGATCTGTGCCCATCAATGCAGGAGATCAGACAATTGAAGACCCTGTTTATGGCATAGATAAAACAACATTGGAGAAAACTGACCCTTATATCGATAATTCAATTGACATAATGGCTGTTGGTAATTTACCAAACGAATTGCCGAGAGATGCCAGTCGCTATTTTGGCGAGCAGTTAATTAAGTATGTGCTGGAAGATCTGGTAACTAATGGGTCGTCAATTATTAAAAGAGCAACAATGGCAAAGGATGGGAAGTTAACTGAGTCTTATTCTTATTTACAGGATTATGTAGAGGGAAATTGAGAATTTCTTTTATTATAAGTGCAGATAATAATCCTTCAATAGAGCAATGAATTCAGGAGTGTAATTCCCTCTTGCATCTTTAATAGCAATTTCATCAATCCTGGTTTCGATGGAATTACCCGTACTGCATTTTCCCGAAACCATCATTCGGAAATATTCATGCTTTACAGTTTGTTTTATATATGTAATTCCCTCAATTTTTAAATGGCCAGAAGTAAATACAGTTTTTATTTCAGTATCTCTTTTATATGGAAGAAGCAAATAGAATATCCCGTTTGTACTCAAATTGTGTTTGATGATAGTAAGTAAATCTGTAAGCAGTAGCTCCTCGCTATGGTGAGCAATATTTCTCTTTTCATCATCGCCTTTTAATTCTCTTTCATAAAAGGGCGGGTTGGAAATTATAAGATCATATTTCTTTTTAAATAAAAATTGCCTTGCATCAGCATGTATACTTTTTATTTTATTGGCAAATGGAGAAGCAGCGATATTCTCCGTTGCTTGTTGTGCAGCAGCTGCATCTATTTCAATAGCATCAATCAAACAATCATTTTTCTGTGAAAACATCAGCGATAATAATCCTGTACCGGTTCCAATGTCGAGACAATTATTAATTACTAATTCTTCATTATTAATTCTTTCAGCCACAAATCCTCCAAACAAACATCCATCCGTCGTCACCTTCATGGCACATCTATCCTGGTGAACGGTAAATTGCTTGAATTGAAAATATGAATTTGGCATAACTGTTTTTTACCATTCAGCCCTTGCAGTGGAGTTAACGGACAGGTTTGCAAATTTACCTTCGAGATATTTATAGTAACCGGTAATGGCAATCATGCCGGCATTGTCAGTACAATATTCAAATGCGGGAATAAATGTATTCCAGCCAAGTTGTTTGCCTGTTTCTTCAAAAGCAGTTCTTAATTCGCTGTTAGCGGAAACGCCACCTGCAATGCAAATATCTTTTATTCCCGTTTCTAAAGAAGCTTTCTTTAATTTATTTAAAAGGATAGTAACGATACGATATTGAATAGAAGCACAAATGTCAGCCATATTGTTTTCAATGAATTCTTTCTTCTCTTCTTCTGTGGCTGTAAACTCTTCTTTAAACAAATTACTCTTGCCTGCATTTTGTAAGAAATAAAGTATAGAAGTTTTCAATCCACTGAAACTGAAATTTAAGCCATCAATTTTTGGTTCAGGAAATTTGAAACGCTTTGGATCGCCTTCTTTGGCATATTTGTCAATCAATGGACCACCGGGGTAGGGAAGGCCTAATATTTTCGCAGACTTATCAAACGCTTCGCCTGCTGCATCATCAATCGTTTCACCAATTACTTTCATGGATGTTGGTGACTCGCATAACACTATTTGTGTATGTCCTCCGCTAACTGTGAGACATAAAAAAGGAAAAGAAGGTTTTGGATCATTAATTAAATTAGCAAGCACATGCGCCTGCATATGATGAACAGCAATCAATGGTTTATTTAATGATAAGGATAATGATTTTGCAAATTGCCCTCCAACAAGCAAAGAGCCGATTAATCCCGGTGCCTGTGTAAAAGCAATGGCATCTATTGCTGATAGCTCAATATTGGCTCTCTTCATTGCAGCATCAACTACTGGAACTATATTTTGCATATGTGCCCTTGAAGCTAATTCAGGCACTACACCACCATATTGTTCATGCACTGTTTGATTGGCAATAAAGTTCGACAATATTTTCCCATCCACACAAACAGCGGCCGATGTTTCATCACAAGAAGATTCTATGGCGAGGATTACAGGCATATTAATTAGCCAATTTGATGATTAGCCGATTAGCTAATCAGGCTTTTGATGTTGAAATAATTTTATTAATGATTTTTTGAATTGATTTTACTTTTTCCATTAAACTACTTGTAACTGGATAGCCAGAAGATTGTTCGCAGATAAGCAACCAGTATTCTGTTTCTTCGGCTTCCTTCGCTGCAATTTTAAATTTATGAATAAAATCGGCTTTACTTTCAGCATTCTGCGCCTCTCTCACATTCGCACCAATTGATGTTCCACTTTTTAATAATTGCCTTGCAATCACATATTTTCTTTTCTCTTCCAAAATATCACAATACTTTACAATCTCAATTGCAAACTCAAGCGTCAAATTAACAATGAGATTATCCTTTCTTACTTCTTCCATATAAGCAAATATTAAAAAAGACAAATCTTCAACTCCTCAATTATCAAATACACAAATCGGCTAATTGGCTAATCATCACATTGGCAAATCGGCACATCACCAAATTAACTCCTTATCGCAACAACCGGATCCATCCTCGCCGCTTGTCTGGCCGGAATATATCCCGCAACAATGCCAACAAAAATGCAAATGAAGATGGCTAATGCCATATTGGTAGTAGAAATATAAACAGGAAAGTCAAGTGCTTTTGTTAATACCTGTGTTAATCCAAAAACTAATAACAAACCAATCAAACCTCCTATGATACATAAGAAAGCAGACTCTAATAAAAATTCTGCCAGTATCACTCTTTTCTTTGCACCAATTGCTTTTTTCAATCCTATCTGGCTGGTTCTTTCTCTCACAGATACAAACATGATATTTGCAACACCAAACATTCCAACAATCAACGACAATGCGGCAATAGCCCAACCACCGATGTTAAGGCTAACAAATGCCGAACTGATTGAGTCGCTGAAATCATTAATATCATTTAGCGTAAAATCATTTTCTTTAGTGGGTGTAAGTTTATGAATGGCTCGAATCACACCGGTAAGATTTTCTTTTAAAGCTTTGCTGGTTATGCCTTCTTCTCCTTGTATCATAATTACAGGGTCAGCTTTATATTCATTCATTATTGTGCGGGCAAAACGATACGACACCAATACACTCTGATCAAAATCCCAGCCGCCAATCATTTGTTTACCATGCTTTGTAATGATACCTGTTATTGCTAACTTCTGTCCTCTAATCTCAATTGTTTTATCAATAGCAAGTTCTGCTTCTCCAAATAATTTTTCTGCAATACTAAATCCTACAACCACAACAGGAATTCCCCGGTCAAATTCTGCGGCAGAAATATAGCGGCCTTGCATCAGTTCTATTTGTTGAATTTGTTCAAAATCTTCATTGACACCATAAATATTTACATTGGAAAGCAAGCTATTGGCATAGCCAACATCATCTGTAACTTTTATACGAAAGGCAATATATTTTGCGTCAGGAGTTCGTTCTCGTATAAATTTTACTTCATCATATTTTGGAACTGGTCTGTTAACATATCGCCACCAGGGAAAATCGGGGCCACCACCGGCAGAGTAATCCCATTTATCAAGAAAAAGGGTATTTTTGCCCAGCGATTTTATTTCGTTTTGAATATTTCGTTCCAGGCTGCCAACCGTTGCCAGCACACTTATGATGCAGAAAATACCTATCGTAATTCCAAATAAGGAAAGAAATGTGCGGAGTTTATTTTTCATCAACTCCTGCAAAGCCATTTTAAAACTACTGGTAATTATTTCTATGGAGCGGCGAATCACAATGCAAATTTACCGGATAGTAGAAGAGAAATGAAGTTTTTATTTGATTGCCAGCTTTAGCTTTTCATAGCTTGTCTCGCATATTTGCGGGAGCATCGTCCCTTGCACAGTTTATCCTCCGGAACGAAGGACACACTTCAGCTACATATCTTTATTTTGCATTTTGTTGCAAACCCAGGTCCGTAACAAGACCATCAAGGCTTTTTAAATTATTCTGTTGCACATAATCATATAATCCATCTTTCCCTTTTTTCTCCGCCCATTCAAAATGAATATCTCTTTCACCAGCATAATTATATAAAGGCACACCAAATCCGCAGGATGTTTGTACCAGATCAATATCAGCAATGATCAGTTGTCTTGTACTCGGATAAATAGTAAACTGCGGTGCATATTCTTTCCAATCATCTGTGTTTGGCAGCACTGCATATCCTTTTCCGTAAAGCCTCAGAATATTTGGAGCACCTTCAAAAGAAGTAAACATGATAGTGATACGGCCATTCTCCAATGTGTGTGCAGAAGTTTCATTACCGCTGCTGATAAGATCCATGTAGCCAACTTTGTTATCAGACAATACCCGAAAACAATCCAAACCCTTCGGTGAAAGGTTAACCCGTCCTTCAGCACTCAGGGGTGCTGTACTTATAAAAAATATATGTTGCTGTTTGATGAATTCTTTATGCGCCTCTTTGATAGAGTTGTGGAATTTCCCCATGCTTACTTTTTGAACCACTAAGATATGAACCAGCAATGAGTTTTTAGAATTCTTAAAGGTGCAGTTTCAATTAAAAGATGTTTTGCATAGTTTTAAAAACAGTAGTCAATAAACTAATAAGTGATTTAGTTTTTTGAATAATTATTTGAGTCTGTTGCAGTTGAATTAACATCCGATAATTCCTTCGATTCAATTTTAATGACCTTCAGGTTTATTTTTACACCCCGCTTTGATTTTTTTACTGGCAAGGTGGCAGTATCTCCTGGCCCGATTGATTGAAAATAGATCTTGTCAGAATTCACAATTTCACCTTCAGGGTTCAGGTAAATTATTTCGACAGCTATTTTATCAAGCAAAAAAGCTGATCCATTTTCCAATGTAACTTCCAGATTCTTAATTCCTCCAAATGAACCCATACCAAAGTCGTTGGCTTTTAAGGTCACTTTGGATGAAATGTTTTCGATAGGTATCTTTTTTGACGGTACTTCATTAATTGGATTGGGATCTTCAGCTATAACATCTATTCTCCTGTCAGATGTTTTGCTGGTTTTAATGGAAGATGGTGGTGTTTCCTTTCTTATTGCTTCAGGACCTTCAATCTGATCGTATGGCTGTTCTTCAAAAACTTCTGGTAATGACGTAGTGCTTTCTTCTGCCGCAACCGATTCTGTTATTTCAATCACTTTTTCTGGTTGTTGAGCAATCGGCTGCATCACACTTTTATTTTTGTGATCACTGTTCATAACAAGTAACATAAGCAAGGCACCAATTAACACCAAGCCGGTATACAGGGTAATCTTTTTTGCATTTTCGGGTAGTTCAAATCCAAAAATTGTTTCTTGAAGATTTTTATTTTTAGTGGAGTGTGGTTTAAAAGTCTCCTTTATTTCAGCAAAGGGCAGGTCGGATTTTGATTTATAAGAATTGAACTTTTTGTCGGTTTTCAAGTTGCTGACCGTTTCGGGGTTGCCGTATTTATTCATATCATCCGGCATTGGATCTTTATTAGATACGGCTACATGCTTTTCAGTATTGCTTTTTTTACCAGATGGCATTTCTACAAAAACCAATTTGTTTGGGATATCTATAGGTAGGAAATGTTCAATTGTTTCGGTAATATTTTCAACAGCATTTTTTATTTTATTAGAAACAGGTAAAGGCTTATCGGCTGATAATAATTTTTTTAGTTCAGATATTTCTCGTGGAGCTTGCCAGCAAACACTTTGACATTCTACCCAGATAAGGTCAGTTTCCTGTAATCCAATTTGCTGAAGGTCTTCTATAAGTAAGGAAGAGCTTTCAATATTATTGCGAAGAAGTATATAGCTATTTTTCATTAACCGGAGGAATTCTGCTTCCATTTAACGAAAATATTGTGCCTTGTTTTGCAAAGACTTTGTTATTTTTTTAAAGCAGCGAAATTATTGTTGAAAAGCCGGGGCTATTTCATAGAGCCGGAATGGTTCAGGAATTTCATTAACAGTGGAATTTTGAATAAACATACAATAGGATAATTAATGTTGCCCGTTTTGTTGTACTATTTTCTTTAACAAAACTATCTGGCCAAGATGATAGTGGCAATGTTCAATGATGCCATGCAAGTTGCGGTAGTAGTTACCATATTTTTCATCACAAAAAGTCTCGTAAAGTAATTCAGCAGGTAATTGTTCTACCAAGCCCGCAAACTTCTCTGCATCAGTAAAAGTTTTGAGTAGCATTTTGTCCCAGTCATCCTTCGAGTTGATGGCAGGATGGTCAAAACTAAATTTATCATGGGCATCCAATGGTCCGCCTTCCAAAACCTTTAGAACTTCATCAACAAAATAGTTGGTATGAAAAACAAGAACGGCGATTGTGTTAAAGTTATACACCTTTGTTGTTGCTTGCTGCCAGCTTATCTCCGCCAAGGTTTCCTTATAGTTAGATGCTGTCCAATTGCCTCCAAAATATATTTCCCGGAAGTGTTTGGCTATTTGTGCTGCTGTACTCATTTTTTGTTCAATTTAATAAGAGCAATTTATAAGTTGAAGCGAAGTTAAAAAGATTGCCTACTATTTATGTGAGTAGCAAAAATCGGTTTAATACTAACCAATTCCTGTTTATCTTCATTCCATTATGGTTATTGTTTTTCAGTCATTGTTTGTGCTGGCAGGGCTTGTTATCCTTATTCTTTTGGCTTTTAGAATGAAAGGAGATAAAGCTGTTATCAATATGCCCGAAAATTATAAGGAGTTGCTAGAAGATTATGTACAGTTTTACAGACAGCTCGATGAAGCCGACAAAAAGCTATTTGAAAAAAGAATTGAAAAGTTTTTAATTGATGTGAAAATAACCGGAGTGAATGCTGAAGTGGAAGATATGGATTTGTTATTAATTGCTGCCGGTGCCATTATTCCCGTTTTTTCTTTTTCCGACTGGCAGTATGTCAACCTGCAGGAGATTTTACTGTATCCCGGATCGTTTAATGAAGATTTTGATCAGGGCGGCACGGATCGTTACATAGCGGGTATGGTGGGTACCGGAGCTATGCAACATAAAATGATATTGACGAAATGGCAATTGCGCCAAGGTTTTATCAATAACAATGATACACATAACACCGCTATTCATGAGTTTGTACACCTGGTTGATAAAATGGATGGCACTATGGATGGTGTGCCGGAAATAATCCTTGAGCGAAAATATGTGCAGCAATGGAAGAATATTATGGATTCCACCATCTGGCAAATGAAAACTTATGGCTCGGATATTAATATGTACGGAGCCACAAGCCATGTAGAATTTTTTGCCGTTACTTCAGAGTATTTTTTTAAGCAACCAGAATTATTAAAAACTAATCATACAGAACTGTATGCAATGTTGAAAAAAATATACAGAAACGGATAAAGATTTAAAGAAACAATAATAACTTGTTTTTTCTTTAAATTATTTTAAAAAACGTAATTTTTTCATTCAAAAAAATATTTTAGTATGAATAAAATTTTGATAATTTGCATTGCTCTGTGTTGCAGTTTGCAAAGTTTTTCGCAGCAAGACAGCACAACTATTGATCAGTATTGTGCAGTAGTTGCCACCCCCAGACTTCTAAGTTCTAAGGTTACAATTAATATAGATTATGGCGAAAGCAGAAGTGTATGGAAAGATAACCGCCTCAAAACAGAAGAAGGAAAGGCGAAAAAATTTAATACAGTAATTGATGCTTTAAATTATATGGGTAGTAATGGCTGGAAACTGGTAAATGCTTTTCCGGTAAGCACAGGTTCTAATTCTTTTGTGTATAATTATGTTTTTAGAAAGATTTTTTTAAGAGAAGAAGGTATTGAAATTGAATAGCACTATTCAAATAGTATAAATTCCTGTAGACAAATTATATGATTTTATCTACAGGAATTTTAGATCAGTTAAAATAGGTGCATTATGTTCCCTTTATATGTGCCTATTGATTCTGAACCACATATTATCTTGAAATTATACTTCTCAGTTTATCTGTTTTTTCCAGTTTCTCATATTTAATGGGTATTTCTTTAGAAAAACCAGTTTTTGTTAACCGTGCTGTTCCATCAATCCTTATCAGCACTTCCTTCTTTTTGTAAATGTCACGTTGTTTAATTGCACTGATATTATCAAGTTTTAAAATTGCAGGAATTATGAATTCAGCCCTTTTTTTAACTGATACCTGGTCTTCAATCTCAAACCGGCCTATGTACTGGTTATCTATATACACATCGCCTCTGGCAGAAGAGAGTACAACGCTGAAATCATTTGGATTGTAATAGATAATTTCTGCACCTGCTTTGGATTGTAGCAATCCAATATCAATCATCTTAACATTTTGAATGTCTCGGAATTCAGGCTCCTGCACATCTTTATAGGTTTTACAAGACACTAGAAAAAATGAACTAAGTAATAATGTAGAAATAATAGTTTTCATATACTTTAATTTTTGTTTTGAAATAGTTTGAACGTAGTTCTCTATCAAACTATCAGGCCAGCTTTTGTTAAAACTGTCTAAACATTCATTATTTGCCATGAAAACAAAATGTTTGTACTTAACTAAAAGATCAATAAAAACTTATTATTCAACCCTAACGTACCAATGAGCCTGAATTAAATTGGCAAGACTGATGCCTGAATACTCCACTCTTCCGTTAGTATTTTGCTGAGTTGGCCATGGATCTCTTACCACTATGGATTGAATAATCGGCCCGTATGCACTTTGAGTGTAGCTGCATGCCGTTACTACTACGGCATGGCCACCGGTGGCACTTGTTTGATAACCTATTAGGACTGGATGCTGCGCAGAAAGTTCCTGAATAAGATAAGTTGGGGTAGGTGCCCCGTAACTTACAGTAGCTGCTACTTTATATTCATCGCCGTCATTGTCGGAACTCCAGTTATTAAGGTTGTTTGTTATTACATTAAAACTTCCTGTCCAGTTGGGGAGTTTTCCGTTTGTGCTTTTTCCATAACTTTTTTCTACAATTTGTTCTTGTGTAATGTTTACACCGTAATAATTTAAGATCATCTGGATAGAAGCGGCCCAGCACCAATTGGAATTTCGCTGGCTGGATGCATAGTAATTAAATTTGTCGCTTTGAATACCTACATAATTCAGTTGCTGACTGAAGGTTTGTTGTGTAATGCCAATGGTTAGCATTATGAACACAACCAGTTTGAATTTTTTTAACATGGTAGTGGTTTTTAAGATTGATGTTTGAATACGTTATTAAAAATGGCCTGAATTTTAAACGGATACATAGAGGATGCAAGGGTGAAAGAAATTCCATGTGTGAGAATAGGAGTATACTGTTAAAGTATTGTGATAGCTTTTAGCAGTACAAATTGAAGCAATAAGCAGTAGTTAAGAATTTTCTACTCTATGGTTAGTAACCTCGCCGGTAGGTAGGTTTATAGTTGAACAAACTACGTCGTATTGTTTTTTTGCCTGCCCCGGAGTATAGCGGGGGATACTTGTCATTGCGGTAGTAAAATCCATTTATCCCAATGAAGTATCTTGAATAGGTTCTAAATTTTCCTATCAATTAATTTTGTATAACAATAAAGAGAAGAGATTTTATAAATCTAACGGCTATGGCTATGGCTATTGCTACTGGCTTACCACATCGTACAGGACATGGAATAGGAATGGACAGTTATGAATTAGGCAATGCTGTAAAAAATAATAAAAGATTAATTGAACCGGGTGTATGTTTTAGTATTGAACCAACGAATACCATTCCTGGAGAGTTTGGTATACAATTCGAGGATTGTGCAAATATGACTAAAGAAGGAGCCAAATGTTTTTATAACCAAGCAAGTCTATAATGGAGCCGATTGCAAGTTAATCGGCAATCTATTATTTATATGGCAGGTGGAAGTAAATAGTAACTATGCCGGGAAATTTTCACTTTTTCGAATCTCTATTTCTTCAATCTGGTAAAAAGCCATATTACAAGTCCTACAATAAACACTACGGCAAGTACTCCCACCCACATGCCAGCTTTAAAAATTCCTTGAATAGCGGAACATCCCTGAAGTGAAACAAGGGAGGCAATAAGTAATAAAGGAAGGAGGTGCTTTTTCATATCTGAATATGTTTTATTTATTAATTCAACTGTTGGATATATGCATATAATATGCCATTCCTTGTAAAGGGGCCATTTTTATGATGCTCATGATTACGGGAAAGCGATAGAATATGAATGTGAACTGCTGTGGAAAGAAACCTGTTTACTTAATAGTCCAAATAGGTTTATTTTTTTCAGTTTGCTTCAGCAAGATCTTTCAACGATTTTAAAACAGGATTTTCCACAATTTGTGGTTCTTCTTGCACAGCATTTGGTCTGTTATCTTCCTGAATGATCTCTAGTTTCGTTTGCCCGTTGTCATCGGTCAAAACATATTTCATGATAAAATAATTTTCAGGCTTGTCTTCAAGATCAGGTCTTGGAGCAAACAAACTATATTTTATTAATTCTTTTGTCCGAATTTCTAATACCTGACCCCATTGTTGAAATACTTTGTCTTCCCATTTAGTGCTGAATTTGATACCTGTTCCTGGTTCCCAAGTAGTCTGTAATTCGCTTCCATATTGCCAAAGTTTTACCATTTCGGGTTTGGTCAATATGTCCCATACTTTTTGGGTTGAGGCATTAATTTTTATTGTTGAAATGTTGATGGGCATCTTACTTTAAGTTTTGCTGAATATATAACTTAAAGCTAAGAGATATTTTTTTAGTAAACTTTTCTGCAAACTTTTATATCAACTACAGCAAGAAAATTTCAATAACTTTAGTTGCAAACTGTCTTTCAATCTTTATATATAAAATATGGATCTGCAGCATTTCAAACCTGATATACGGCTCAAAGACCTAATACAAGGATATTGGCTATTGGAAGCGGAACAAAATAAGGAGAACGGAAGAATTAATTCATTTTTCCCATTGGGATCTATAGAGATTATTTTTCATTTACAATCACCTCTTTTGCGATTACAGGATGATTTTTACCGGCCTGAGAAAAAGATGTTTATAGAAGGTCAGCAGACAGGAATTTTAAAAGTAAAACAGGAGGGTCCACTCAAAACGATCGGAGCCACCCTTTATCCTTGGGCCACCACTTATTTTTTTAATATTCTTCCTTCTGAATTTACCAATAAAAGTTTTGATGCATCTACTATTGACGCTTCAATCGATAAACTTTATAATTTATTACTTTCCTGTCACGACACTTCATTAATTCCCGAATTATGTAATAGCTATTTTCTGTCAAAACTATTAAGCTCTAAACATACGATTAACCCCACTGACCGTTTTCTGATTGATATATTAAAACAACCCACAAGGTCATATCAGGTGCAGGAGTTAAAAAGTAACTGGAAATTTTCCGCTAAATATTTTGAAAAAAAATGTTTGGATATAATGGGGGTTTCTGCTGGCGATTTGTTAAAGAAAATGCGAATGAAGAAAGCCTTGAAAATGTCGCTTAGTAAAAGCTTTACATCATTTACTGATGTAGCTTATGCTGCCGGTTATTATGATCAATCGCATTTTATCAAAGATTTTAAATTTTATTTTGGAGCATCACCCCGAAATGTCTTAAAGGAAAATGATTCCCTCTTACATGGATTTCTTTAACAGTTCGCTTTTTTACAATTTTTAGCCATCCCAATTGATTTATTTTGCATAAAACATTGTATGCGGTATTTTTTTATTCTCTTATTAATTCTTCCTTTCCTTTCCTTCGCTCAAAAATTTGAACCTATACCTGAAAAATCAAAACCCGGTTACCAATTTAACCTGCAAAAAAATTTCTTCCCTACTGAAACTGATTATTATAAAAAAGTTGCTGAGCTTTCAGATTCACTTTGCTACATTAATTCTTTGCTGAACAATGAAAATAATGCAATGAATGAATGGATAAGCATTATTCAACAGTACTCCCGGGTAGAAGCTACATATCGTGTAATTGACCTCTACTTGTTTTTACGGTTTGCCATTAATATGAATGATGAAAAGGCAGACAGGGAATCGGATTCACTCAGAAATATGATCAGGCTTACCAGAACACTGATCAAACAAAAAATTGCCGCAATTAAAGTAAAGGAAGCGGATAAAATAACTACTGTTGCTCCCGGCCTTACTTATTATATAAAAACTATCCGGAATGAAAAATTGCACATATTGACACCGGCTGAAGAAAAGTTGATTGAGCCATACCGGTACACAAGGTCTTCGGGGTTTTATGATGATGCATTTGGAAAAATGAAATTTGAGAAATTAAAAACCGCCGATGGTGAAATAGATGTATTGAGAGAAAGAAGTGCATGGGAAAATGATCCGGATGTAAATATTCAAAAATCAGGTAGCCGCATGCTGTTCGAAGGATATGCCGGACAACGGGATTTTCTGGGGTACAATTATATACAATTTATCAAAGGACTAAATGCCAATGCTGTTAGCAGGAACTATGAAGGATTAATTAACGAAAAATTGAATTCATGGATGTTACCCGCAAATTCTTTACAATCTTTTTTTGATAATATAATAAAAGGAGCTAAAGAAAATAGTGAGAAAGATTCAACAACTAAAACAACGGCTCCAGCGCCTATGCGTTTTACAATACAGGAAGCCACTGGCAAGATTGAAAAAGCTTTAAGCGTACTAGGCAAGGATTATAAAATTGAAGTGGCTAATCTTTTAGATCCGCAGCAGGGAAGGATTGATCTCTTTGGTGATGGAAACAGAATTCCGATACGGGGTACAGCAAGTGTCTATCCAGTGTTTCCGAGCATTTTTTATGCACTGAATTATGAAGGGTATATGATTGATCTTACCTTGCTTGCCCATGAAATTGGCCATGCTGTGCAGGCTTCGCTAATGTATAAAAATGAAGTGCCGATGATCTACGCTACAGGGCCTGCATACTTTACCGAATCGTTCGGCAAGTTTAACGAACTGCTTTTATTCGATTTTTTGTGTACAAATGAAAAGGATAACATTAAAAGAAAAGTATATGCAAATGAATTAAAAAATAAAATTGATGTTCTTTATGGCAGCACCCATGAAGCTTATATTGAATATTCGCTGGTAAAAGGAATACTTTATGGTAACATTAAAACACCCAATGATCTTGATAGCTTCACAGTAAAGGCAGGTGCTGCTATTTTCCCGGGTCTTTACAAAGAGCAACCGGAGCATAAAGGTTTATGGATGATCATGGAAACCAATTTCCGGGAACCGCTGCATAATATAAATGATATGATAGCCGCTGCATTAGCTATCAAATATTATCAACTCTATAAAAGCGATAAAGTAAATTTTATTGCAAGATATTTAACACTTTTAAAAGAAGGTTATCATGATTCTCCGCCCAATTTACTCAAATCCTTTGGTATAGATATACGGGATGAAAATTTTATAAAAAGTGTAGTAGAGTTTGTTGTGCAATATTAAAGTGGTGGCAATCATATTTTACAAACGGGTATAATAAGGGGTTGATATTGTAAAAAATATCTGATATTTCCTGTTGCAGTTCGGATTAAAAAAGTTTTAGATCGGGAATAGTTGCCCACAAATCCATATATCCCTGTATTGCCTCTTCTGATTTTGCATGGACCATAGCGAATCACTTTTATATCTTTTCATTCTTTGTAAATGACCCGCAAAGGCCTTCCAATAAATAGATTATACTGTAAATTTTAATTGGCGGGTAAAAGATAAAAACCCGCCATGGCGTTCACAATAAAAAATTAAAATATGTAAATAAACTAATCAACAGAATTTCATACTATGAGTGTTTCTTTTCTTTACCCATTTTACCTACTAGTAATTTTATTTGATAAACTATTGGCGATTGAACAGCGTTGAAATTTCCATAGACTCCGGCACCCAATCCCATAAACGAAGCAAAAGCCCAGTTGATTTCTGATTTAAGCATAACACCAACAGTTGATTTAGTTTCTTTGGTGGTTGTATAGTTGGAAGTTATTGAAGTTGCAATAATTATTGAACTGGTTACAGATTGTGTATTCTGGTAATTTATTTTTTCTCCCTTTGTATAGGATAAGCCCCCTTCCGAAGTTCCCCATATATTTTTACCAATCCTGTAATATTTACCGGCAGTAACGCTTACAATATCCATGATTGAAGTGGCTTGATAGGTATAAGGAATAAACAGGACATACCCGGTTTCAGCCTGGTAATCGGAAGGTTGATTTTTTGGCGTCATATCAAGATGATGGTATGATAATGATATACTCGTTTTGTTCTTTATTATGGCCGTAGCGGCAACGCCTCCTTCGATGCTGCTAAAAGTTCCTACTCCGGCTCCCATTTGGAGGTACATTTTACTTATTGCTTTAGCATTCTGAGCAAAAACGGGTGAAAAGAATGAAGATAAAAAGAAACTAAATACTAAAGGCCGGCTGATGTTTTTTAATGTCTTGTTCATTTTGTTTGAGTTTAAATTGATTGATATCTCAAAGCTATCTTCCAAATCTTGTCAACAATAATTGAATTCTGCAACGGGTATCCCGTGAGTTGCAATAATTGCAACAGGCCATTAAAGGGTAATAAAAAGAAAGGCAATAAAGTATGATTTGTGATCTTTAAACCAGTATACTTACCCATACTTACAAATAGTCTGAAAAAGAGGGGGATAGAATGTGAACATTTTTACCTGTTAATTTTTCGAAAAATTTCCATGACTCTTGTATTGAAGGACCTTACTATTTTAATCTCTTTCAAAAACATTGTCTCACCCAATTCATCATCATCTATTATTCTGCGAAAGGGTTTTGCCTACTATTTATTTGTAAAAAGTCATTGCTTCTCCGTAATTATCAGAGGGGAATTTCATTGTCTCATTTTTTTTCCATCTTGCCTGTTTATTGATTAAGGTTTTGGAGTTTAAGTGTTAGATATACGCTGTCACTATTTCTATGCCATGCCTTGCTTTTTTCTTATCACTCGAGAGTCAGATGGATTTGGGTGGTGAAGATGAGGAACTGGTAGTAATGCAGGAGTTGTATTTTAGCAAAGAAACTGCCTGTTGAAAGTCTGGTACACAATTCACATTGGCCATGTAACCGCAAAAGCTGAAAAAGTTGTGAGACATTTTTTGTGAGGTTTAAAGTCTTTAAGACCCGGCAAAGTAGATGAGCTTTTAACTGGTTGATGAATTACCTTTATAAATAGTTATGCCACAAGTTCGATCGAAAAAAAATGAGGTTTTAATTTTCTTTAGCAGCTTGCGGCCTTCTCTGCTGTTATTCAGAAAAAACGATCCGCTGAGAATGGCAGGGGCCACAGCATTTTTCACCACTTTTGCATTACCACCTATTATTTTTTTATTGGTACAATTGTTTGGTTTAATAATTGGCCGAAAAAATATGGGCAGTGGATTATTAGAAGGCGTCTCTGGTGTTTTAGGAAAGGATGGTGCTGATCAGGTAAGCCAGGTAATACAAAGTATTAGAGGTTTTAACAACAACTGGTATGTAATTGTAATAGGTTTTATTTTTCTTGTTTTTGTAGCAACTACTTTGTTCAATGTTATTAAAGATTCACTGAATCAGTTATGGCAGATTAGTGTAAAAGAAAAGCCAGGGTTGTTGTTTATGCTTAGCATACGATTACGATCTTTCGCTGTTATACTTTTTGTAGGTGTTTTATTTCTCGCTGATGTTTTTTTTCAGAGCCTTGAAATTATTGCCGGTGATTTTATTAATAGCATCTGGCAGGATAGTGGGTTATATTTTAAAAGTTTTATAAGAGAAGCGGTAGGTATCATTATTGTGTCTGTCTGGTTTATTGTATTGTTTCGTTTTCTTGCAGATGGGCGGCCTTCTTGGAAAGCTTCGCTATTGGGTGGCCTGCTCACAGGAATTTTGTTTGCAGCCGGAAGGGTAGTGTTAACTGTTTTACTTATCAACAGCAACATCGGTCATCTTTACGGACCTTCAGGTTCATTTGTATTAATACTATTATTCGTTTTTTATTCTTCTTTTATTTTATACTTCGGTGCTTCTTTTATTGCGGTGTATTCTGATAAAAAAGGTTGGCCCATCCGGCCAAATGATATGGCGTATGCGATTGAAAATGGTTAGGGCAAAAAATTTATCAGATAAAATATATTTCTCCGGCGACCCGATAGTTATCAGGAGGTCGATCTACAGGGTTGCAGTAGATTAACGCATGCTCCCGCATAAGCGGAACAAGTTGTGGGATATCGGCAAAAATGAAACGCAGTTGAAAGATTCGGCAGGGAAATATTAAACCGTTTTCTTAGGCGGCAAATCAAAAGCCTTTGCCTCATGTTCGAAATGTCCATTGTGCGAACCATCACAAAAAGGTTTGTTGTTGGAGCGGCCGCAACGACAGAAAGAAACAATTTCCCTGCCTTGTAAATTATAAACACCGCCTTCACGGTCTACCACTTCAAAATCTCCATCCACTTTTAAAGATCCATTATTGTTGACCGTAATTTTTACTTTTGACATGTCGCTTTTTTTTAAAATTACTTACTTAATGCAATATATCGGCAATTAAAATTTTTACACTTTAGTTAATATGTTTACAAACAATCAGGCAACAGCTAGAAAGAAGAACAAAATACCGCAGTTTTAAATTTTATACCTGGCTGCTTCTGCTATTGCCAACCTTGCTTCTAAATCTGCTTTGAAAGAAGGGGTGGTGCCCGCCTGGCAATTTCATCAAAATCAGCTTCCCTGAATTTATTTTTAAACGCTGCTTTGGCTTTTTGTATTCCGTCTGCATTTAAATTATGAACGAGGAAAATATCTAATCCGCCGTTTTTTACAAGTATTTCCCTTGATAAGGCTTTAGCAAGGGGAGGAGGCATAGGTGATGCGTCTTCTTTTTTATTGATAGAAGGAGTTGTTTTTTATTTGACAGTTGGTTTATTTTACGGTGATTTCACTTCATATTTTACTACCGTTGTGTTTTTAACAGTTGAGTCAAATACGGCAAACTTAATTTTGTCAATATAATAGGCCTGGTGACCTTTACCAGCAATGCCAATGCCGTGTAATTTATTTAAGCTGGATGCGGGGTCATTCAATACTACTTTCTCCACCAATATATCATTGATGTATAGTAAAAAAGTATTGCCCTCTCTTTGTAATTTTAATTTATTGCTGGCAAAATCTTTCTTTGTATCATATTTGTTGATCGCTGCTGAATAATTATTAGTATTACCAACCAGCCTGTTTAAATGAAGCCAGCGATGTTGTACCATATTATACTGGATAAAGGCATATTTCTGGTCAAAATGATTTACTACAAAAAAAACTTTTACTTCTTCACCATTGCTGGTTGCTTTTAATAACAAACCCGTTTCAACGTTTTCTGATTTTCCTTTTACATTATTAAAAGTGGCTTCATAATACCAAAAAGCAGGTAAGGGATTATATGGTAGGTCAGCCTGTGCCCATATAAGTTCCGGGGCTTTACAAACAACCATTAAGCTTTCCTTGGAAAAATAACGATACACATTAACATCGTCTTTGGGTGTTTCAAGCCAATCCCAACGGTATTTGGTTTTAGCATCACTCCAGTTATTGATAAGTATGTTTTCAGTCAGCTTAACATTATTTAATCCGGTTGTGTTATCCCCGTTGCCCGCTGTCTGTGCTGAAATAATATTTGACAGGATAAAAAAGGTGGAGATGGTACAAAGCAGGTGCTTCATGCAATTTATTTTATGCAAGATCCATAAATTAATGGAATTACCAATACCGTGTACAGGGTATGGGTGCATAGATTAGCTTTAGAAAAATTATGTTTACAATCTGTCAGAGGTTATTAATAAAATTCTATGCTACCCACTATTTCTTCTTGATACTTATTGACAGCAACACTTTTTCAATATTTCCTATTCCGCTAGAATAAGAATTTCCCCAGACAATACGCAGGGAGCGAACATGAAGTTATAAGTAACTCTGATTTTTACTTTTAATATATTTTTTTTCTTAAAATAGATACTTAAATGCAAATGCGATTATTATTTAATACTTCAGGTATATTTTTGCCAGACATACCCGGCAGGGAATAGGCTAAATATGTCATTTTTGTACAAATCCCATCCTTCTTAAGATCTGCTGGTGCTCCGGACTTTCAAAATATTTTTTTTCATAGAAAAGTGGAATGTTTAAAAGGTATGCTGATGGAGATCGTTCATCAACCGTTTTCTGCTCCCAGATATATGCGTTTTTGTAATCGCCTTTTGCAAGGTAAATTGCGGCCAGTGTAAAAGGATCTTTAACTTTGTTTTCCGAAGCATATTTTAAAAAGCGATTGATAACTACTTCCGCTCTTGCCTTTTCATTACAACTTGTATAAATAAATGCTAGTGTGGCTTGTAACAATTCTGAACCCCATCCATCTTCAAACAAGGTTTCCGCCTTTAAGGCATTGCTTACAGCTTTATCATACTGTTTTAAGAAAATGTAATCGTACGCTTGTTTTATATATCCCCAAACCCATGTAGGATGAAGCTCCTGCGCTTTAGCAAAAGCGTCAGCACTTTTTTGAAAATTACCGGCAAGCTGGTTGGTCCATCCAAGGTTATGCAAACTGGAAATAGAAATCGGATCCAGTTCCACCGCTTTATCAGCCAATGGTAATGCTTCTTTATATCGCCCAACATCAGCCAGGGTTGCAGAATACCTGATATAAATAGTAGCATTGCCAGGATCAAGTTCTAATGCTTTTTTATAAGATTCCACAGCACCCTTCCAGTCCCAGTCATAATAAAATTTTAATGCACCTTCAGATGTATAAATTTCCGGGAGTGTAGGATCTAATGCTTTGGCAGCTTCAATAGAAGTTCTTGCTTCATTGATAATTTCTTTTTGCGATGCAGTGGAAAATAAACTTTGTACTATTTTTTCATTGGCAATTGCAGCATAGGCAGCAGCATATTTTGGATCAATTTTTAATGCTTCCCTGAAATGAGATAATGCTTTTTCCGATTCCTCCGGCGTGGAGCCATAACTCAGGTAACGACCCTTAAGATATTCAGCATAAGCAGCAGGATTGATGGCATTATGTTTTAAAACTTTTGATTTATCAACCAGCACTATCTGCAAAGGATTTACCAGCGAAGCCATGATAGAATCTTCCATCGATGCAATATCATCCTGTCTAACCTCATATTTCTGTCCCCATATTTGGTTTTGATTGACTGCATCTACCAGTTGACAACTTAAATAATAGATGCCATTGTTTTTTTGTAACTGGCCGATAAGCACTACATCAGCATTCAGCAATCTTCTTAAACTGTTGATGTTTTTAGAAGTATCAGGTAATTTGAATGTTGCTGAACGGGCAAATACTTTTACTTCGGGAAATGAAGAAAGACGGTTGATTAAATTTTCCGGTATACCATCAGATAAGTAAAGCAATGAACTATCTTTTTGCAGGTTTTCGAAAGGAAGTATTGCCAGTGATCGGGTAGTGGGAGCCTTCTTATTAGAAAACAAAAAATTCTTTGCCAAAAAAATTGCTGCTGCCAAAAAAACCATTACAACAGCCGCGACAGCGATGCGTTTTGAATTAAAAGTGTTTATTTTTTTAAGCTTTCCCTGCATCGCCTCTCTTTTCGGCACCACAAAGCCGGGATTAGCAATCGCAAATACCTCTAAAGGTTCTTCCACATTTTTAAAATGAAAAGAACCCAATGAGCTGATTTGAAACTCCGGATTATTTTTTACCTGATCCCTTACCGATTTCGACATCAGTACTGAAGAAGCTACACCCAATGTTTCAATCCTTGAAGCTATGTTTACACCATCACCATACACATCATCATTTTCAAATATCACTTCGCCCATGTGTATACCAATTTTTAATTGAAAGGTATTGGCTGCATGGCAGGCCTGCTGAATTTTAAAAGCTGCATTCACTGCATCGGATGCGGTATTGAAACTTGACAGTACGCCATCACCCAGTTCTTTTATCCATTTGCCATTGTATGCTTCAATGATTGGTTTTTGAATGGCCCTGTTTTTACTGAGTAATTCAAAAGCCTTTTGTTCATCATTGCCCATTAAGGCTGTATACCCGACAATATCAGTAAACATAATAGCAGCAAGCTGGCGGGATTGAGACATGATGTTTATTTAAGATTTCACAGATGAAATTAGTTAAATAAACTACAACTAAATAGTTTTATAAAGCAATCTTCAGATTCAGAACGGCACCATAATCTTGATTCGTTCCGGCAGGAGAGAAGCTTCCACTTTTCTTATTTTACCTCTGTATTCCCCGTCTACTTGAAAATGGAATCTTCTTTTTGATTGCACCGTTACGGAAGTAACCTGCAGTACCTGCGTTTTTTCTTTATTGAAAGCACTGTGTGTAAACCGCATTTTAAATATTTCAACGAAAGAAATTTTTTTAATTATAATAATTTCAAAAAGGTGATCATATAAACTGCCTTTTGGATTTATTACAACCCCATTTCCATACCGGGTAGCATTTGCTAAAACAACCATCACTGCCGGATAGAATACTTTTTTTTCGCCAGTTGTAATATTGACTATCATTTTTTTATGGCTCCACAACGCTTTCCACGCCGCTCTTATATAGGACCATTGACCTCTTGTTCCATCTTCTTCAAATTTTTTTACAACAAAAGCATTAAACCCTGTATCACTTAGATGTATACACAGATCATTATTTAATTTCAAAAGATGGATGGCTTGCTGATTTCCTTCCGTTAACAGGGCTAAAGCTGCTGCCGGCTCAAGCGGAATATTTAATTCTTTTGCCATGCCGTTGGCCGATCCGGCTGGAAGAATGCCCATACATATATTTTCACCCAGGATGAGTTCAGCTACCAGTTTAACTGTCCCATCTCCCCCGGCAGCAACTACGATGGTGGGTTCAAAATTTTTTATTTTTTTCTTAATTTCAGATGATTCACATCCTTTATGCAGTTCATAAATAAAAAAAGGGTAATCACTTTGTGTATAAAAATTCTCAATTTCATCTTTCCAGTTAATTTTATCATTACCGGAGTTGGGATTTACTATAAAAAAAAGTTTTGATTGATTATCTTTCATAAATAAATTGCAGTATAGTTGATAATAAAGTAAAATGGTTATAAAAAATTACAATGGATATGGAAATGCTCACCACATGCAACTCTATGGTCATGTTTTCGAAAAAGAACTGCCTCGTTTACCCGCTTCTACTAAAGGAGGTTTGTATAATATTTTATATCTTTTCCGGTGTTTCAATATAAAACCGATTCCCGGATTGCAAGTAGTATTGCAAAAGGAAAGCCAGAAAACAGAAGCCGTTACAGAAGATGATGGTTTTTTTTCGCTGCAATGGGAAGAGCCGGTTGAGATGGTAGCGGGATGGCAAAAAATGTCAACGCAGGTAGCGGGGAATGCCAAAGATTTTGCAGCAAATATTTTAGTGCCGCATAGCACCCAATTTGCTTTTATTTCCGATATTGATGATACGATCCTTATTTCTTACTCAGGCTCGCCACTCAAAAAAATATGGGAACTATTATCCCGGTCTCCTGCCAAACGCAGGTTATTTAAGGATGTTTCCCGCCATTATAATTTACTGACCCGTGCACACACTTCAACGGATGCTCCCAATCCTTTTTTTTATGTATCTAGCAGTGAATGGAATTTATATGATTATCTTCAGGAGCTTTTCGGAGTGCATAAACTTCCGGAAGGAGTTTTTTTATTAAACCAGGTAAAGCAGTTGCACCAGTTATTTAAAACAGGAATTGGAAATCATGAAGGTAAATTGTTACGTATTATCCGCATTTTTGAAGCCCTACCCACTCAGCGTTTTGTTTTGTTTGGCGATAATTCGCAGAAGGATCCATCTATTTATTTAGCTTTAGCTGAGAAATATCCCCATCGCATTCATGCGGTTTATATCCGAAGTGTCAGTAAAAATAAAATACAGGAGAGCCAGGTTATAATGGATACTATATCAGCTAAAAAGATCCATACCTGTTTTTTTGAAAAAAGTAATGAAGCTATCGCACACTCAGAAAAAATCGGATTGATTGTCAACAACGTTACAGTTACCTGAACATTACTGCTTCAGTTAATGATACAATTATTCCGACGCAGGCTTTTAAGCTTCGGAATAATTTCTGTACACGAATCATAAAAAAATTTTACCAGCGAAGTATAATAGAATCTTTCATAGCTACAATATCATTTTGACTCGCTTCATCTTTTAGTCGCTGAAGGATATAATGATGACCTCAGGTATAATGAGAGAACCCATCATTGACTTTCACCACTACGGCTAAATCTAAAACCCTTTGCTCTTTCCTATGGTAATTTTTAATAAAGTCGCCTCCAGTTTTTCATTGCCCAACGTTACGGCAGTGCTCTGCTGATAAGGAGCTTCATTATTATCAGGCCGGTAATTTCCTGTCATAATATTCCTGAAAGCACTTGCGAGACTTGCTTCATTCGGATCACCCCAATCTTTATCCAACCCATCAGCAACAGCTGCGTTTACTGGTATTCCATTAAAATAATTGCCTTCCCCATTTTTATTCACTGTTCTGAATGATACAGGGAAAATATACCAATCACCAACTGGTATAGGGAAAAATCCTACTGGCTTTCCATGAGTGGCAGTCGGTCCAATTAGTTTTACATCCATATACGGTTTCAGGTTGTTAATCACTAATTCACTTGCTGAAGCAGTACCCTTACCTACAATAAAATAAATATCATCGAGGTTAATTGATCCTGCTTTATGAAAATTTGTTGTTTCATTATACTGTGCATTTTGATTATTATACAGCTGTTTCATCATCAAGTTTCCGTCGGCGGAAGACTTTACGAGGTAATTGCCAAGCTGTTCAGCCAGTGATACATAACCACCGCCATTATAACGGAGATCAACTATTACTTCAGTAACCGCTTCGCTAGCAAAACGACTAAAAACCCTCTGAAATTCTGAACTGATATTATTAATATTACCCAGGAAAGAATTAAATACCAGGTAACCAATTTTTTTACCCCCGACATTGTATACAGTATCAAGGTATACCTGCTTTTCAGCATAATTCCCAGCACTTAAGGATAATGTTACTGAATTGCCATCTGGCTTTTGAAAGGTAAAAGAACTGTTCGTAGATTCATAAACTGCTTTTACAATAAAATCTGCATTGGCAGTTGTCATGTTATTATTACCGTTAATGCTGGTAATACGCCAACTTCTGCGAATACCCGCCTGCCCTGCAGGAGCATTGGGTTCTACAAGTCTAACCCTGAGATCGCCTTCAGTTTTGAAAAATACAGAAAGGCCGAAATCACCAGCACCAGTTGTAGTACTCAAAGTTCCCAAACCACCACTTATCTGATCCCATTCAGTTTTTTTCATTGCAAAACTCCATTTGTCTACAGCAGAAGAAAATCCGGATTCAATACTGTAAGGTCTGATACCTATCATAATGGCCGCTGGATCTGCATAACTTCTTGCATTAAAAGTGGAAGGTATTTGCGTATTCCAGAGATATAATTCTTTAGTAAACATCAACACCGAATCTTTGATTAATTCGGGAGATGGGGTTACAGTAACATTACCACTTCCAGGATTAGGGGGCGGTGTTAATGCTATTACATCTCTGTCTTTTTTACAGGCTGAAAAAACAAACAGGCTTGCCATTAAAAAAGAGAGAAAACGAAAATGGTTATTGCTCATATTTTTAATTGTTTTTTTGCTATTAGATATACTACAAAAAACCTGCTATAGATTCTACCTGAGGAACTTTTAACAAGTCGTTTTTAAACCGCATGTTAATAACTTCATTTACAATAAATGAGCTTACATTTAAATGACAAAAGAGTAGAATAATTTCTACAGATGCCTGAAAAAATACAAAGGAATATTTGGGTATAAATAATTTGACAGCTTTTAGTAACGATAGTAACGTTCTTAACCTTTTCGTGTAGACACAAGATTTTTTTGCACACTGATGACAAAAATCGAATAGATAAACACGGATTTTTTTATTCTGCAAAACAAAATGTGTTTATGTTTTACTCATGCAAATAGATACTTTAACTCTTCGGATTAATAAACAAAAGAGTTAAATATGTTCAATGTGTCATTCTTGTGCTATTTTCTCGAATCAAAACAAATGTCCACACGATAATATCTTTATGGAGAAGACCTTTGCTTCGTTGGACTTATTCCAACATTCTGATGGAAACCAAGCACAACAATCAAAATGTTTTTATTTTTCTTATTGATTGGTAAAAAGAAAGCTAAGAACAACGGGAGATACTGATAAGCTTAGTACCTCGGCCACAGTAAGTAGTTTTTGTTGCCTGTTCTCTAGCATTGAGGGGAACAACTGCCAATGCGGAGAACTATAATCTAATTTCACTTTTCAACTTTCTGCACATCCATTACCACCTCTGTATGATGATGGCCCGTATGAGCACCAAAAAAAGTTCCGGTCAACTGTACAGTACTTCCGAGATACATTCCCATGTCAATGCTGTCTTTGTCATATAACAACTGAATTTTTGTTACCCCTTTCCTGGTTCTAGTCGATTCATCTTCAGAATCTTCTTCGGAAACATTAAGCCCATTAACATTGACCGGTTTATCAAGCAGCATCAGGTATTGTTCTTCCTTCTGGTCTGTGGCAGGATTTTCTCCAAAACCGGGAGCTCCGTAAAATACTTCCTTAGAAATTGTGCCGGTAATTACCGATACAGCAGGCTCAAAAGAATAATCGGTTTGATTGTCTGAAGAGGACATTTTTTTTTCTGTCGGGTTCTCTTGTATAATTTCTGTTTGTACAGCGATTGTATCTTCCTGATTTGAAACTTTATTTTCTTTTGAAGGACTATTACAACCTGCAAGCAGGCAGAAACTGAAGAATATAACACCAACTTTTACTATTGAATTTTTCATTTTGATTTTTTTCTTATTATAATTAAAAAATAATTTGAAGGTATGCTGAAAAGTTTCCAGTAGAGACGGAAGGATGATTGACAAGGGGAAAAACAAAGAAATAAATATACATTAAGTAAGTGTGTTATCCTATACCCAATTTAGGGTAGATTGGTGGAGGATATATTGACGACCGAATTAGCGGTACCAATAAACTGAATATAGCAAGCTCGGTTTGTTGTTTTTGGTTGTTTGTTACGCAATATTGCTGGCAACCCCAATCACTTCGGAACATTACAATTCCTTTTCATAATACATCAATTCTTCCTTATCCCCCTCCATAATAATATTTTTTATAAACTGTAATCCAAGCTTAAGTAATAATTTTTGTGAGGTGAGGTTTTCTTTTATTGTGATGGCACAAACTTTTTGTATAGCAAATTCTTCTTTACCCGCCTGTAGCAATCTACTGGCAGCTTCGTATCCATAACCCTTGCCTTCAAATGCTGGCAGAAAAGCAAATCCGATATCTACCATGGGTAGTCCGGGTCTTTCATACAAACCACAGGCACCCATCGCCATATTGTCTTCCTTTCTTATCACCAGGTTATTGCCATACCCTAATTTTTCAAGTTGTGTTATCATTCTTGAATTGATATAGTTTGCTGCTTCTTCCTCTGTATATACTTTTCTGTCTCCTATGTATTGTAACCATTTTGGACTATTGAGCAACTTAAGCAGGAAGGCTGCGTCGGTCACTGCAAAAGGTTTTAATGTAAGGCGATCGGTTTCGAAGGACTTATAAGGTGTTACAGGCTGCATTGATAAAAGTTTTTTTAATTGTCATGCACAAAATAAAGGGATTTATGGATATGTTTATTGTTGCCTGTCCCGCAGTATTGAGGGGAACACTCGCCAAGGCAAAAAAAGGCAACGTTTTCAGTGGGAGACATTGCTAGTAATAAAAAAAATCAATTACAATCCTTACCTAATTAATTTACGTTTATGTAACAAAATAATTAATATGGAAAAATTTGCATTATTAGCCCGGGTGGAAGCAAAGCCCGGCAAAGAACAAGTAGTAGCTGATTTTTTAAAAAGTGCCTTACCGTTAGCACAGGCAGAAACCGACACGGTAAGTTGGTATGGTCTCAAAATAAATGACAATACATTTGGCGTTTTCGACACTTTCGAAACAGAAGATGGAAGGACTGCTCATTTGCAGGGTGAAATTGCAAAAGCCTTAATGGCGAATGCTGCAGAGCTTTTTTCTAAAGATCCAGTAATTGAGTTTGTGGATTTACTGGCGGTTAAATAAAGCTTTAAAAATACGTCTTAAATGGTTGGTGCACAATACAAGTTTGGTATCAGTGCTAACCATTTTTTTTGATATGACTTGCAGAAACGAATTAGATACTTAGAAAAGCCTTTCTGCAGATAGACATGCTCTGTAAAACAACCACAGCGTAAATGATATTTACTTTATCAATTCAATCATATCTGTAATCGCCTTAATTATAACGTCAGGATGTTCTTTTGCAATAGAATGAACACTATTTTCAAGTACGGTGTATTGAAGATTGGGCCGACTGGTCTTAAGTTCATGTGGTTGGTGGAGATACTTCGACAAGCCTGTCTGCCAATAAGCAGGCTCAGCACACCAACCATGGGGTGTAGTTTTTGTTGAACACCTACCAAGGAGGAGAATCTTCGACATCCCAATAGCTATTGGGACAGTACACCAATTAAGGAGCGAATAATGTTAAGGTTCAACCACTGACTATCTGATTATTCTTTTCGAATAATTTCCATGACTTTGGTATTGAATGATTTTTCCACTTTTATCTCTTTCAAAAACAAGTGTCTCACCTAATTCATCGTCATCTCTTATTCTGCGGAATGTATCACCTTCTACATATTTATAAAAAGTCATTGCTTCTCCAGGCTTTTCTGATGGCAAAGAAAGGCCTACTAATTTATCGCCCCATGTAGAAAAATACTTTTCACCCCACCAGGGGAGTTGGCTGTAATAGCCGGTAAATTCTTTTAGATCTTTTTTTGGTTTTAACGGATTATCTTTTTCTGAAGTCTTTACTTTATTTAGAATGGCACTCATCCCTTCAGTATATTTTTCAGGATCCGTACCATTCGCATTAATCATTACAGAATAGGCTCTTTTATTTTTTAGATCTAGTTCTAAGGTTGTCCTATATCCCGGACAGCTTCCTCCATGTCCAACCCAAGTATTACCATTATCTCCTTTAAATACAACAAATCCCAGTCCCCAGGTTGTTTTCCAGTTAGGATCTGTAAAATGTACCTGCTGCATATACTTAAGGGTGGATGGTTTTAAAATTTCTTTAATTGTTGAATCTCTTAATCTGAATTGCCAGGATGCAAAACTTCCTAAATCATAAACGTTTGAAGTAAAACCAGCTGCTGGTGCAATTCCATTTGCTGTAAAGAAATTAACTTTTTCCCGTTTGCCAATTCTTGTCTCGGCACTGTAGCCATTCGCAAGTTTTTTCCCATATAACTCTTTGGGCATTATTGTGCGGGTATCTGAAAGTCGCAAAGGGGTAAGAATGTTTTTCTGCACATATTCATCATATGGAATTTTTGTAATTGCTTCTACTATTTCCCCTAACAGGGTAAGGCCAAGATTGCTGTATTGAAAATAGGTAGAGGCCGGATAAAGGGTTTTCTGTTCGCTTAATTTAGAATCTATTTGTTCTTTTGTTGGAAAAGGAAAGTCCGGGCCTGTCCAATAGGGATGCGCAGTTTCTCTTGGAAGTCCTGATGAATGTGTCAATAATGAACGGATAGTGATCGGGCCACTTTCCGGATATTTTTGTTCCAATTTATAAGCAGGCAATAAATCACTTACTTTGTCATCCAAACGAAGTTTTCCTTCATCATACAATTTCATGATTGCTACTGATGTAAAAAGTTTGGAGATGGAACAAATGCTAAAAAGGGTGGAAGCATCTGCTTTTATATTACTTTCTACATTAGCCATACCCACGGCACCCGACCATAACACTTTTTGATCTTCTATTACAATTGCTGTTAAAGCAGGTATATGTTCAAAATCTTTTTGAGCCTCTAACCATATCTCTATCAATTTAAATGCTTCTGTATAGTCCTTTTTCTTTTCCTGTGTATATGCAGTATTGATTAATAAGGTAAGTAAAATGATTAAATAATATTTTTTCATTTTTGCTGGTTTTAGATTCAATTCTTTTTTAAAATTTTACTGGCAACTAAATATAAGTTATACACTTCGTTAATTCATTTTTCATTGAAACTTTTCTTTTCTCTTTCTGTGTTGGTTATTGTGCAAGTCGTTGTTACTGCTAAATATCTTTTAGATTTAGGTTGAGTCTATTCTGTAGATAAGGCTTGCCTTGGAGAGTCGGCTGAAACTCACCTGCCGGGGCTGAACTATGATTTATTCCAATTCCTTTGAATGGGAGGATTTATATGAAATTCTATTTGATTCTGCATATGCATGATGGCCATTGCAATGGATTGGTCATCACCTTCCATCTTAAAATTCATTTTAGTAATTTTCCAAGGATGCCTTTTTTTAAGTATAAGTTTTTCCATGTACATCTCTTTTTTGCCTGCATTTATTTTAAACCTTATTACCTGTTCAGATTTATAAATACATTCTACATTCATCTTAAATTTCCGGGAATCATCCCATCGCTTAATAATGATTTGAAAGGTTGAACCAACAATTATCATAACGGCGGCAGGTTTTCGTAAAGCACTTCTTTTGTTGGATCATCAATCCTGTCAAAATATTTATCAACTGGCCAGGCAATCATTTCAGCAGAAGGTAATTGATAAGAGGCTATTTCTTTAATTCGTTTTTCATCAATATCGCCAAACAGCCATTCATAAGCCAGGAATTCCGGCAGAATGGTCGGCATTCTCGGATCGGGGTCTTCCAATGGGTTTGTGAATGTTTTTTTGTTGTGGATTTTTTGCATCAGCTCATTTCCTTTTGTGGTAACGATGGCAAATGTGTCGGCTGATTCATGTCGTTCTATATTTTCCCATTCCCGTAATACTCCTGCCATAAAAAAATATTCAGGTTTATCTTTTAAGGTGATGCAGTAGGGGATAGTCTCTGTGGCTTTTAGCAGTTGACCTTTTTTGCCATATTTTGGAATATGGCGTCGATCAAAAAAATAAGAAGTGAGTACCAGACATCTGCCATGTTCCGCACCTTGCCGGTACATAGAAATATTTCCTTTTTCATTTACAAAAAGATTTTCGCTTCTTGCATTTAACCATGTTCTGTATTTCCGGGCTTGCTGCAACTGCTGTACGTTGAAAATATTTTGCGGTATATATTCCCAATGAGCTTCTTTAATCTCAAAATCTTTTTTACCTGCAATAGGTTTTAGTATGGGCCAGTTCTTATATTCGAATCCACTTTGAACTGGACGGTTCAGCCGCAAATTTTTTATTTCTTTTTCAATTGTTAAAAGGCGGATATACTCTGCCCGGGTTACTTTGTTGCCTTGCCAATAACACATATATAAAAGTAAAGAGAATTTTTTACAGCCGAGTGTCGGATGGTCTCTCCTGAGACAAAATTAGATTGCTTCGGCCAATTGATTATCCTTTGCAATTGATGAGATATACTTTGGCCTTGCAATGACGAACTGCAACTTAGCATCGTCATTGCGAAGCCGTTAATGATATTTTAATGGGAGTGGAGTGCTGAAAGGCCGAAGTAATCTGCCCATTCAGGTTTTTACACCACGGCGAGGAAGTTTTACCTGAACCCGGTATCATCATATAAATCTTTCCATTCAGAATTCATACTAATAATTAATATCTCTTTCTTTTTTCTGCTGCCGCCTTTTATTCTTTTTTCTTCGGCTATTGCTTCATTTATAGTGTCGAACCATTTGTAGTAAACAAGTTTTACGCAATTGTATTTTGCGGTAAAACTTTTTGCGTTTTCTTTTTCTTTGTGTTGTGCTACTCTGGCAGGTAGGTTAGATGTTACACCGGTGTATAAAGTGGTGTTATTGATATTACACATTATGTAGACGTGGCCGCCCATTGTTGGCAATTGTTATGCAATTTAATAGATTTGAGGTTGTGGTTTTAAGATTGCTTCGGCAAATTGGCGATGCGTTGCGATTGAAAGATATTGTTGGCCTCGCAATGACGAACCTCAGCCAATTGATGAACATTTGCAATTGATAAATTATAGATTGACCTCACAATGACGAACCACAACTAAGGATCGTCATTGCGAGGCCGTTAGTGATGTTTTAATGGGAGTGGGATGCTGAAAGGCCGAAGCAATTGGCTCATTCAGGTTCTTACAGCAACAACGGCGTTAAGTTTTTTGTTGCCTTTTCGCCATATTGCAGGGAACACTTGCGAAGGTGGAAAAGAGATATTTATTTTATAGTTGGTAGGAGAAAAAACCAACCAAGGCGGAGAGTCACTTGCGTATTGTCAAAAAAATAACAGTTGCAACAATCATTAAAATAGAAAGAATTGGAATTATTTTATTCGCCCCTTTTTGTATAAGGATTAGAAATGAAAGTATAGGGACAATAAAAATTAATAAAAGCATTGGAAGCCAAAGAATTTCAAATATTACGCCTGGCAAGGCCATATTGTAAACGTTTATTGAATTTCCTAAAATCCAATAAAGGGATGTAATAACACTAGAAATAATCAATAATTTGGGAGTACTTGACCTATAAAGGAATGTATTTTTTTTCATCATAGTTTCAACATTGCTGTGATAGTTTAGCATTAAATTGATAAATATACAACACTGATCGTCCTTATTATTAATAAGCACTTATTGAATTCAGATATTTGGCCTTAACAAAAATCACGGCGTGTAGTTTTTATTGTACACCTGCCAATGTGGAGTTTGCTTCGGCCAAATGATGAACCTTTGCAATTGACGAGTTGTGCATTGACCTCGCAATGACGAACTGCGATTAAGAATCGTCATTGCGAGGACGTTAGTGATGTTTTAATGGGAGTGGGGTGCTGAAAGGCCGAAGCAATCTGCCCTTTCAGGTTCTTACACCAAGCACGGCGTGAAGTTTGTAAATTGCATCAAATTTACTAACCTATGTTTCGCCATAAAGGGAACAATAGAACTTATATTCATAATCTACGGTTGGCTTCCCTTCTTTCTTTAGTTGCAGGTATTGTGAATATTACTGGAGTATTATCTGTAAAAGTTCTTACTACAAATGTTACAGGACATTTTGCCTTTTTTGGTGAAGAGTTATCACAGAAACACTATACTATTGCTATAGTTTACCTTGTCTTTATCCTGTCTTTTCTGGCTGGTGCTTTTTTTTCGAATATGCTTATAGAAACATTTTCAAGAATACAGCCGAAGTTAGCTTATGCTGTGCCAATGTTTTTCGAGATATTGATGCTGAGTTGTATCGGATTATTTGGTAAGGAATATATTTTTACCAATCTCAGCGGACAAGTAGTTGCTTGTGTATTACTTTTTTCCATGGGATTGCAGAATGCACTGGTAACAAAAGTATCTCAGTCTGTAGTAAGAACAACACACCTCACAGGGCTTTTTACCGACCTTGGAATTGAGCTGTCGCAGTTGTTCTTTTATCGTCGTGAAGTTGAATTAAAACAATTATCCAAAAGCATTTTTCTGAAATTAGCCATTATAGGTTGTTTCTTTTCGGGTTGTGTAATCGGTGGCTTTACGTACAGTAGTATGGGGCTTAAATCCTTGTTAATAGCTTCATCGGTTTTGGTATTTGCTTTATACTATGATAATCTACGGGTGCATTACTATAATCTAAAACGAATAATCCGGAGCTAAGTAATTTTTATTACTTGTCTGGGTTTGTAATTGAAACAATCATTGTGCTAAATGATTTTTAAAACAAATTGGGAGTCTTTAAATTCATGTGGTTGGTGGAAGAAAACACCAACCACGACGTGTAGTTTTTTGGGGAACACCTCCCACGGCGGACAACGGGGAAGAAAGTTTTTGTTTGTTTATTGGATGGAAGACGAAGTATAACGGAGTATTTACCATTATAGACATATTTTTGTTTACTTTTATTCTGGCTGTATAGTTACTGTTACTGAAAGGACAACATAGAAGTACGGGAAGAAATACTGTGCAGCTAAATAAATAATTCACTAACCTTAAATTAAATTCTATGCCGAAAAAGACAGCTGAACCCAGGAAGAATAAGCCTACTAAAAAGAAAAGCTCAGCACAGAAGAAGGCGAATCCAAAGAAAAAATTACGGTAACGTAAAAACACAGAGAGCCCGGTGT
>JBDSUW010000005.1:0-7881 GCA_039927535.1 Chitinophagaceae bacterium
GAACGGCAAAACTTTGATGCATCAGGTCATTATGCAAGACCGGATGTTGTACAGTTGCAGGTAAACAGACAACGACAATCTGTAATCAACATCAAAGACTGATGATTAAAAAAACTGAAGGGCTGATAACAAATTCTTCTTCCCCCTTAATTTTTTTAAAAGAGTAATCTGATTGGCGGCTCTTATAAAATTGTGCCCTTCATATTTTGCTCCATAATATAAATCATTATTCAGATAATCAGTTAAAAAACGGATGGCCTGCATATAAATCATAAATTCTCCTGCATAAAAAAAATAACCTGTTTCGGTCTTTGTTAATTCGTCTTTCATAGCTGAATAATAACCCTGTACAATCGCCTTATAAAACTCCTCCCGGATTTCGATCTTATCAAAGTCTTTTTCTTCTTCACTCACCGGTGATAAATAAGTACGCATCATATCTCCCACATCGCTAATAAAATATCCCGGCATTACTGTGTCCAGGTCGATCACACAAATACCCTTATTGTTACTATCTAACAACACATTGCTGATCTTGGTATCATGATGCATTACCCGGAGTTTAAATGAAGCATCTGTTTTAATCTGCTCATACACTGTTATAATGTCTTTAAAACTGATAACTATATTAATCAGTTCTTCTGATTCAGCTATGCGTTGCTCATTCCCCTTTTCTACTGCCAATAAGAATTCTTTATACCGAGCTGTAAGATCATGAAACCCAGGAATGGTGATCTTTAATTTGTTTTCATCAAAATTCTTCAACCGGCTAGTAAACGTACCAAACTGAGCAGCCGCTTCATAAGCCTGTTCTGGTGTTTCTACTATATCAATAGTATGCGAGCCTTTTACAAATGGAAACATCCGGAAATAGCCTTCTCCTTCCAGATGAATCATTTCTTCACCAACTAGACTTTTAAGCGGCGCAACAAATTTATATGCAGGATGAAATTGCGAAAGATAGTCGCCAATCAATTCAATATTAGCAGCAATATCTTTTGGGTTTTTAAACACTAAATCATTCACTCGTTGCAAAATATATTCATCGTCGGTTGTTGAAACTTTCCAGGTATTATTAATATGTCCGCTGCCAAAAACAGAGACGTTTGCAGTATTATCAAATCCATATTTTTCTAAAACGGATTGCAGCATTTGCAGTAATTAATAATCATCATTGAAGGCAAACAAAGGTTTCTTGTACATCCACTGCCCTCCTGTAAAATCAGGAAACTCAACCGTTTCATTTCCCAGCTCAACAGACTGTTCACTTAATGGGGTAATGGCACTCCATGCTGCTGCATCATACACATCCATGGGCGTTGGCAAATTTCTTTTTACTGATTCAATAAAAGAATGTATTACAAAAAAATCCATGCCCCCATGGCCTGCACCTTGTGCATCCGAGCCATATCGTTTCCAGAGAGGATGATCATGTTCATCCAGCCATTTTTTTGCTTCATCCCACTGGTGTGGCTTAGCAGATTTTCCTTCTATATAAATACCTTTATTCACATCCATCCAGATGCCGCCTGTTCCCTGCACCCGAAAACCTAAAGAATAAGGTCGTGGCAAACTGGTATCATGCTGCAATAAAATAGTTTCGCCATTCGCACATTTAATTGAAGTGGTAACTACATCGCCCAACTTAAATTCCACTTTTGCATTCTTACTATCGGCACCACAGGTTTTTACAACATACTCATGCAATCCTCTTGTCTTACTTGAAAAGGAACAAAGATTTAAAAAACGGTTTCCTCTGTTGATATTGATATAATGTGCAATAGGGCCGATGCCATGTGTAGGATACAGATCACCATTGCGATGTACAGAATGCAATGTTCTCCAATGTGCTTCTGAAAAACCTTTGTCTCCAAATTCGCAACCACCCCCATAAGGTTTTACACCATCATTAAATTTTACTTCCCGTAGATCATGTTGATAACCACCTTGCAGGTGAATCATTTCACCAAACAATCCTTGCCGCACCATATTCAGCACCGCCATTACATCTCTGCGATAACAAACATTTTCCAGCATCATTACCTGAGCATTATATTTTTCAGCGGCTTTCACTACATCCCAATGATCCTGCAGTGTAATGCCCAGCATAACTTCTGTACCAACATATTTTATTCCTGCTTCCAGCGAACCAATGATCATCGGCTTATGCCATTCCCAAGGTGTTGCAATGATAACAGCATCCATGCCTTTTAACTCCAGCATTTTATTCCAGGCAAAATCATCCCCGGTAAATATAGCCGGCATTTTCTTTCCACTTTTATTAATCATTTCTTTGGCGGTAGTAAGCATTCTATCGCTGATATCGCAAATGGCAACTAATTCTACATCCTCTCTTCGCAACAACAAGTCAAGATGGTTTTGACCCCGAAGCCCTGTACCAATAATGGCTAGTTTCACTTTTTCGCCTGCCATCTTTTTTTGTGCAAATAAATCCATTGAAGGGTTTAATGCAATTGCTGCTGCTGCCAAACCGGTAGTTTTTAAGAAATGTTTTCTTTCCATGATTATCTTTATTAAATTGTTATACTAATTCATTAATCCAAACTTACATTATTATATCAATCTGTCACTACGAAAATTTTAAGCTAATTTTAGTACCATTAACTACAACTAAAAAAATATGAAAAATAGTTTGCTATCCCTTTTCAGCCTTATCGTATCACAAATTGTGTTTAGTCAATCAGCTGACGAACTCTACAAAACCGGCGACTCTCTTTTAAAAGCAAAAGAGTATAAAGCTGCGGCAAAAAACATTGAGAAGGCAATTGAAAAACAGGGGAAAGATGCCGAGCTGAACTGGTATTGGAAGGCAGCAAATAGCTGGGCATTGGCAAACGATGCAGAAAATGCAATGAAGGCTTTGGAAAAAATTTCAACCTCAGATAAAATATCTGCGGCTGATGTTAATGCAATAGCCAGGGATAAAGATTTAGTTTCGTTGCAATCTGACCAAAAATGGAAATCAACGATTGATGAATTAAGAGAAAAAGCAAAAAGCAATTACAACATTGAAGAACTGATTTATGGTAGAAAAGATGGAATCGCATTAACGATGTTGCACCTGAAGCCAAAAGGAAACAACAATGGCAAATCGGTTATTTGGGTAATGGCTGGCAACTGGATTTCATCATATCAGCAGGCAGAAAGATCAGTTCGTCCATCGTCAATGTATCTGGATAAAGGCTTTAATGTTTTTCTTGTTATACTGGGTTCGCAACCCCGTTATGCAATACCAGACGAAATTGAAGATGTAAAAAGAGCTGTACGATATATCCGTTACAATGCAGAAAAATTTGAAATTGACCCCAACAAATTTGGTATTCATGGTGGTTCTGCCGGAGGTCATCTTTCGTTGGCTGTTGCAATGGCTGCTGATAAAATTGATGCAGAAGCAGCCGATCCTATTGATAGAATGTCATCGAGAGTGCAGGCAGCAGCGGTGCTTTACCCGCCAACTGATATTCTTAACTGGGGAGTTACAGGTGGCAATATGCTGAGCTTCGGTGACTTGCTGAAAGGAGCAGGAGTTTATGGCGCATTTGATTTCAGGGTGTGGAATATTAAAACAAGAACCTATGATTTTGTAACCGACACAATTGCTAGAAATAAGATCGCCAGAGAGATTTCTCCTATCTATGCCGTTTCATCAGACGATCCACCGGTTTTTATTATACATGGCGATGCAGATAAAACAGTGCCGATACAACAATCAGAAATATTTATGGCCAGATTGAAAGAAGCTGGTGTAACTAACAAACTCATCATTAAAAAAGGCGGAGATCATAACCCTAATGATATGATGCCGGAGATGAAAGAGTTTGTGAATTGGTTTGATAAGAATTTGAAGTAAGAGAAGAATACCTTTAAAAAAATAATAGATAACAAAAAAACTAACGCAATGGAATATTTTAATCTCATATTAGTTGCAATGGGACTTCTTGGATTCTTACCATTGGCAATTACTCTTTATAAAAAAAAAAGAGTACAAAATATTTTGAAAACCGGGCTACCGGCAAAAGCAAGTGTATATAAAATCATCACTCCTTTTCGGCCGCCTGTTGACATAGTTTTTTTCAGCTTTTATGCAGCTAACCATGCTGAACCTTTTACCGGTAAATTAACAACCAGCCGCGGAAAATATCAAGAAAATGATCTCCTGGACATCTATTACCTCCCGCAAAATCCAAAACGAAACACAATGGAAGGTTCCTGGAAATCCGGCGGATTTATTGTGTTTTGTGTGGTGATCGCTTTGTTTGTTCTTTTCGCTGTTTATAAAATTTATAGGATGTATTACTTTGGTGAAATGGAATAACACTCACCAAAATGAGTAGAATTCTTGTAAGAACGCAGAGAATATTTTGTTTGGTGCTGCCCTTATTGATCATATGGCGGTATTGGTTTTAAAGGGATAGGAATAAGATGTAAAATTAATTTTTACCCGGTATACAAACGACACCCTTGTGTTCATTTAAAAAACAAGGAAAAATAAATCAACAAATTATGAAATCTGCCATTTTCCTTTTATGCTTAACAATAATTTGCAAATGGGCAAATGCACAATCTCTTGCCGGTAAAATTGATGCCCTTGTAAAACAGTATGCTGATGAGCAAACATTCAATGGTGCAGTATTGGTAGCAGAAAAAGGAAATATAATTTATAAGAATGTGGTAGGTATGGCCAATATGGAATGGAATATTCCAAACACCACACAAACAAAATTCCGGGTGGGTTCTGTTACCAAACAGTTTACTTCCATGCTCATTATGCAACTGGTAAATGAAGGAAAAATTAATTTACAAAACAGCATTACTGCCTACTTATCCAATTATCGTAAAGAAACCGGCGATAGCATTACACTTCACCAGCTACTTACCCATTCATCGGGTCTGCCAAACTATACAGATAATGATAATTTTTTTAATAACGATAGTAAACTCCATTTTTCAGTGAACGATTTCATACGCATTTACTGCAGTGGTGATTTGGAGTTTAAACCAGGTACAAGATTTTCCTACAGCAATTCAGGCTATTTTATTTTGGGGGCAATCATTGAAGCCGTTACAAATAAATCATACACAGAAGTATTACAGGAAAAAATCCTGAATATAGTTGGCATGAAAAATACCGGCTACGATTTGTCAGAAAAAATAATCAACAACAGAGCTGCTGGTTATGATCGAACCATGGAAGGTTTTGAAAATGCAGCATATCTTGATATGGATTTGCCTTATGCCGCCGGTTCAATTTATTCCACTGTTGAAGACCTTTATCTCTGGAACCAGGCATTAGGTGCCGGGAAATTAATTCCGCAGGAATTGTATCGGAAATTGAATACTGGTTATTTAAAGGTAGAGGAAATTCCCTTTTTTAAAAATGATATTGACAGCGTTGGCTATGGCTGGTTTGTAAAACATTTTACCAAAGCCGACTCTACCCAAAAAGCTACCATGATCTGGCATAGTGGTGGCATCAATGGTTTTCTTTCCCAACTAGCCCGTTTCCCGGTGGATGGCTACTTTATTGCTTTACTTGATAATACGCAAGGGGCAATTGAACCTTTGCTAAAAGATATCATCGCTGTTTTGTATGATCTGCCTATAACTGAAAAAAAGAAAAACTTTTCTACCACCTTAAGGCAAAAAATAATGAGCAGTTCAGTAAAAGATGCCTACCAGTATTATCTGTCGCTTGACTCAGATACTAAAAAACAATTTGATTTCGCCGGTGCCGAAAGACAAATCAACCGATGGGGTTATCAATTACTGAACGATAAAAAAAATGTGGATGATGCTTTAAAATTGTTTGAAATAAATGTAAAGCAGTTCCCCAATTCTTCAAATGTGTACGACAGTTATGCGGAAGCGTTGAGGCGTGCCGGCAAAATTCCGCTGGCCATTGACAATTACAAAAAATCGATTGCCCTCGATTCTTCCAATAACAATGCAAAGGCAAAGTTAGCCAGCTTGTTGGCAAATTCAGAAACGCTGAAAGTTTTGGTGGATGGACATGAAATGGTTTTATATAAAACCGGAAACAAGGGGCCTGTACTAGTTTTAGAAGCAGGAGGCAACAGCAACCACACTTGCTGGAACAGCATAGTGCCTGAGTTATCCAAAAGTTTTATTGTAATTACCTACGACCGTCCAGGTTATTTATCTTCTGTTTCCTGCTCAAAACCGAGAACAGCAAACAGGGTGGCAGATGAATTGAAACAAGCCTTAACAAAGTCAGGTATGAAAGGACCGTATATCATTGGAGGCTGGAGCTGGGGCGGCGCATTTGCCCGGGCTTTTGCTGCTCAATATCCTAACGAAACAAAAGGATTGTTGCTGGTAGACCCTGCTGCCAAAGAAGTTTATGATCAAATGGCAGCTCAGTATCCCGATGCCTTTACCCGTATTTTCAATGAACGGGCAGGCGACAACCGGGCTGCAGAAGATGAATTTGCAGCCATGATGCCCACCATGTATCAGGCAGGCCTTTCCGATAAAAATTATAAAGGTAAAATTGAGTTATTGATTGCCGGTAGTGACAGGGAATGGAGTGGATTTGAAAAACCGCTGAAAAAAATATGGATTGATGAATTGGTTCGTTGGGCAAAGTTGCAAAAAAATGCAAGCTATGAAATAGTAAACAGCGGTCATGCTATTCAGTTTGAAAAACCGGAAACAGTGATAAATGCCATAAAAAGATTAACCGGTGAGTGACATGTCTACCAAAATAATTGTATGATAGCTGTTTGTGTAATATTAGCTTTGGTGGGGGCCATGCCTTTGTTTGTCTTTATAATGAAGAGAAAAAGGTACCGTAATATCTTGCAGAAGGGGAGCAAAATTACAGCCGAAGTAAATAGTATAAAAACTATGCGGCATTATAAAGGAGCCAACCTTGACGTTGTCATATTTTGGTACTTGCCGCCCGGAGCTTTACAATACCTATCTGGAATGGTTAAAACGAATGTTGGGCATTATAAAAGAGGGCAACAATTTGAAATTTATTATCTGCTTGATAAACCACACAAATATGCGGTGCCTGGGAGCAAAGGAGAATGGATGATGCTTTTATTTTGCCTGCTCATTTTCCTGTTTGTACTATTTGGATCCTTTAAGCTTTACGAAATGTTGGACAAGGAAAATACCACCTACCAATTTAGCCTGCCATGGAAGCGATAAAAATAAATTGCCTGATGCTTGCCGTTTTTGATGGTGGGGTTTTGTATATGGCATGGCAATTTGATTAATAAGGCTACCTAAAAATAAATTACTATGAAATATCAACTATCATTTAATAAAAGTCTTGTAGCACTGTTAATGGGGATATTTTCCTGTGTGAACTTGCAGGCGCAACTGCAGGAAATGGAGGCTACTAAAACTAGCTGGACTACCCTGGGAGAAATAAAATGGCTCGCTAACACCAAAGCAAGCCTTAAATATTTTGTTTCCAGCAATGATACCACCTACCTCTTGTACCTGCAGGACGAAGAAAAATTAAAAAACAGCAGGGATATGACAGTGAGAAAATATTTCAGTATCCGTTTTAGCGGAATAGACAACACAACCGGAAAATTGTATGATCTGCTTACCTCTTTTTTCAGCGGTGAAAACCGAAATGATAAAAAGCTGGAAAAAATATTCAAATTGGGAAACGAAATGGTACATATACAACACTATCCTAAAATGATGGGCGCAGCTATTATGTTATCTACCAAAGAAAACCATATTGTGTTTTCAGAAAAAGAGTTGAAGAAATTATTTGGAAGGTAAAAGGACAACAAGTACAGTAACAGCAACCAACATTCAATAAATTGACCACTATGGCAAAGGTATTCTTCCTGATTTTTATTTTTTTTATAGGTC
>JBDSUW010000006.1:0-33420 GCA_039927535.1 Chitinophagaceae bacterium
TGATCTTCCTACACTCGGTGTTCTGGAAAATTTCTTAAGTGAGTTTCCCGGTTGCCTGTTAATCGTTTCGCATGACCGCTATTTTATGGACAGACTGGTGGATCACTTATTCGTTTTTGAAGGAGAAGGATTGATTAAAGATTTTCCTGGTAATTATTCTTTATATCGGGAGTCTATAGTTAATGGCATCTTGCCTCCGGAAAGCAAAGGCTCAATTGTTTCTGGTAAAACCGAAAAAAAGGAAATACCAGTAGAATCTGATTCAAACCAAAAAGAACAAAAAAAACAATTCTCTTTTAAAGAGAAAAGGGAGTTTGAAATTTTAGAAAAAGAAATAGAAGATCTTACCAAAGAAAAAGATACTGTAACAGAAAAACTCAACAACGGGAACACTCCTTTTGATGAATTACAGAAACTATCGCTTCGGATTGGAGAAATAACCCAGCTACTAGATGAAAAAGAATTTCGCTGGCTGGAGTTGAGTGAAATACAAATCTGATTTTCAAATCAAATATCAGTTTGATTTTGATGGCTGTCTTACAATAGAATATTATCTTTAGGAACACCTTACTGAAATTACATACTAATGCTACGGACAGTATTCTTTATATTCCTTTTGTCTACCTCACTATCTTCTCCTGCTGGTGTAAATAGCAATATATCATATGCTGGAGAAAAAAATCTGAATATCACTGTTGATGAGATTGGTATCATCTCAATTGGCCGGGATACTGTTTCCAGTGATGTACTGGCAAGGTATATTCAAGAAAGGCTTTTCAAAAGCTATATGGGAACCGGTAAAATGTACGATAAAATAAAACTGAAAACAGATGGCCAGGTTCCTGAAATGGTAATGGAAGTTGTACTGGCTGAAATTAAAACCGGACAACAAAGAGCTTTAACAGAACTATGTCTTCAAAAACATAAAGATTTTTTTGAGAAAATATCGCAACGACAGCAAGAAAAAATCAAAAAACAATTTCCTGTTTTATTTCAAACTACTTTTTCCTGAATTGGCTTTATGAAAACAACCTACCTGCTCTTTCTTCTGCTTATTATTTATGCTGAAGCCTCTTCTCAAATTATAAATGTTGAAAGTTCCAGAATGCAGTCTGATACCGTTGGCTGGAAAGGAGGCGTAGGAGCAGCCCTATCACTTACGCAAAACACCGAAAAAATATTTCAACTAAACCTTGAAGCACAGTTACAATACAAAACCAGTAAAGACAGAGGTATCTGGCTTATTTTGGGCAACCTTGGATTGTTAAAAATCGGAAGCGACAGGTTTATTTCTGACGACCTTGTTCATCTGAGATACAACAGAAAAATAAATGAATGGCTCCGCTGGGAAGTGTTTGGCCAATATCAGAATAATATTGTTACACAAATCGATTCCCGTACCCTTTTTGGAACAGGGCCGAGATTTAAACTTATCAGTTCTCCTAAGTTCAGATTATATGCTGCCAGTTTATTTATGTACGAAAGTGAAAAAGAAAGAACAACTCCTGTTATCAGCCACAACGATTTTCGCAACAGCAGTTATGTTTCCTTTACATGGCTACCAAGAGAAAATATAGAAATGATCAGTACCACTTATTTTCAACCATTATTGAAAAAACTAAGCGATTACAGACTCCTAAATCAAATCGCATTTGCAGTAAAGGCAACACCGCATTTAGGTCTAGAAGTAAAGTGGAATTATTTGCATGATCGTTTTCCTGCAGGCACTGCCCCCCGAACTACTTACATGTTTGCTACCGGACTACGATATGATTTGTAAAAACTATTCAATAAACTTTGAATATGCTCTGTCAGAATAATATTGGTATTTTCTTGAGTCATATTTTGTGCCGCATAATACCGAATGAATAAACCCATTCAGTTCTACTTGCTGGGTATGATAAATTCCTCTGTCAGTATTTATCTTAAAATAAAACTGGATTCTTTGATCTTGATTCTTATAAACAATAAGGCTGTCCGTTCTTGACATGGAGAAATTAAAATCGTTTTGCAAATGCTTCAGAAATATATGGCTTCGGAACCATGTGCCGCCGGTAGCTGATACAAATGGCTTTCCGTTGTACAATGCAATGCTGTCATTATAAGCAAATACATTTAATGAAGCATCTTTTACTTCATTCAACCAGCTATTAAATTTTGAATAATAGCTACTATCATATCCATAATCACTATCCAAAAAACTGATTCGTTTTATTGACACTGGAATTTTCTCAACACCTGCCAAATAACCGAATATAAAACTACCGCCTCCGCTATGTCCATTTAGATAAATTAGTTTTTTATCACCTTTTATAATGCCTGCCAGAGAATCTACAAGATGAGGAATCAACATTCTAAAATCCAGATGCTTTTGTTTCCACATGGGCCAGCTTTTATGATCATTCTCAAGATAGATAACAATAAAATTTTTATCCTTTAATTGCTTACGAATAAACCCAATCTGTGCTTTGATATGCTGAATATTGTAGTGCCAATCATCACCGGGTTCCATTTTCTTTCCCATTGTTTGCTCAGTTGTATTACCGTTTGGCAAAGCATAAAAAGTTACTATCGTTTCTTTGTTCTGTTTAATTTTTCTTGGCAAATCGATAGTAATCTTAACGTCATTATGAATGCGGAAAGAATCGATTCTTTTTTGATATGCTTGTGCATTTAGCTTTCCAAAAGAAAGAATTAGTAAAAAAAATAGTACAAATTGAAAGTGGTTCATTAAAATAATTTTTCAAATTTATAACTAATAATCAGACAGTTATGAATTACCAATCGTAAATCTACGAATGAGAAAGATATATTTGAATATCACATTTGTATTTAAATTATAAAAATTTATATTTGCACCACTTCACATTAATTCCCCATCCCTACTGATTACCTGATTCGCTGTCCCCCATGGAAACCTGGTTACTAAATCTATTCGAAAACTAAAAAATCAGGTTATGAACAAAATTAGACAAATGATTAAAAATGAAAATGTGCAGGTAAAAATTCTTATCGGCGGATTTTTTATTGCTTTCGCATTACTTGCAATTTTCTTTGCGTAAACGTAGTAGTTAAGATTTTTCGATTGTATTAAAGGCAAGGAGTTTTAAATTCTTTGCCTTGCTTTTTTTAGTACATCCTCCACTTCTATTTTCTCCATACATTTAAAATGCCCAAGCGGACATTTCTTATACCCTATTTTTGAACAGGGGCGGCACCAAAGTTTTTTAGTTTCAAACAAAACATCAGCCATAGGCAAATCACCATAATAAGGTGTCATTCCAAAAGCCGGAACAGTATTTCCCCAAAGTGATATGATTTGCTTTTTATAAGCTGCGGCAATATGCATTAAACCTGTGTCATTACTAATCACAAATTTAGCCTTACGAATAAGATCAGCACTTTCATTCAACTTAAACTTGCCGCAGGCATTATAAATTTTTACTGTATCAGTTGCAGCAATTTCATTTCCTGCTTCTGCATCTTCTGGTCCTCCCAATAAAATAACAGGATGAGCCATTTGTTCGCAAAATGTTTTCCATTTATGCACCGGCCATTTTTTTGTTCCCAAGGCTGCCCCAATTACACAGGCAATATAGCCTGCTGTATGTGATGCAGGAATATCATTTCGGTTGGTTTCTTCGTCCGTGCTAATGAAGTAATCAAGACCTGCACCATCATTTTTTACTCCGAAGGACTCAACTGTTTTCAAATACCTGTCTACAATATGAACTTTAGGGAGGATATTAATTTTAAATGCAGTAAGAAAATATTTCTGAATATTTAATTTATAGAAAGAAAAGGATTTTACTTTCAATGCCTTCTTTACACTGAGTGTTCTTGTGTTATGATGAAGATCAATGATGTAATCATACTTTTCAGTTAGCAACTCCTCAATCATCAGTTCCCAACTATGCGCCAGCACATGAATTTTATCCAGATATGGGTTGTGAGCAACAACAGAATAAAAATTACTCTTTGTTAGAAAATGTACTTCTGCATCCGGCACCTGTTGTTTCAAGCAACGAATTACTGGTGTAGTGAGTACGATATCACCAATAGAAGAAAAACGGATGATAAGAAATTTCATAGCTGATTATTCTTCAACAAAATTCAAATCTTTATTGAAAGTTTCTTTAGTCATTATTGCCGCCACAATAGTAATTACCATAATTATTACGGCAGCATAAATTCCACCATTTACATAGCCAACCCCTTCTATTCCCCGTAGCCATTGAAAAAGTGGAAGAATAAAAATTGCCAACATACCTCGAACCATATTTGGTATGGTAGTAGCAGCCGTTGCTCTTAGGTTGGTGCCAAACTGCTCTGCCCCCATAGTTATAAAAATTGCCCAGAAACCGGTACCAAACCCCATGCCTGCACAAATCCAGTACATTTTTGCAGCCGAGCCATTCCATTGCACTGTAAAAAACAGTACGATGAAAATGGTAGTTATAAAATAAAAAAGAAACAGTGCTTTTTTCCTGCTCTTTAACCATTGACTGATAAAACCAATTAAAATATCTCCAATGGAGATAGCAACGTAAGCATACATAATAGATTTTCCGGGATCAATTTTTTCCTGGATGCCCATCGCCTTTCCAAAATCGTTGGAGAATGCTACCAGCACTCCAATTACAAACCAGGTAGGTAACCCAATAAGTATGCTTGTCAAATATCTTTTGAATCTCTCTCTTTTAGTGAACAGCATAAAAAAATTACCGAGCTGTACTTTTTGTTTTTTCACTTCTTTAAACATTCCTGATTCAAATACTGAAACCCTGAGCAACAGTAATAATAGCCCAAGTCCGCCTCCAATATAATAACAGGTTCGCCAATCAAAATTGTTTTTCATGATAAAGGCAACAACGGCTCCCGTTAATCCAATGCCTGCAACCATTGATGTTGCAATACCTCTTTTTTCTTTGCTAATCAATTCAGAAACCAATGTAATACCAACGCCGAGTTCACCAGCCAAACCAAGTCCCGCTAAAAAACGAACAATTTTATACTGCTCAACATTCGTAACCATCCCGTTCGCAATATTGGCCAGTGAATAAAAAAGAATTGATCCAAATAATACACTAAGGCGGCCTTTTTTGTCGGCAATAACGCCTGCTATAATCCCGCCTAATAACAAACCGATCATTTGCCATTGCAAAATCGACTCGCCGTCAATCTTAATTTGTTCGGGAGAAAGGCCTAAAGATTGCAAACTTTCGACCCGGATGATGGCAAATAACAATAAATCATAAATATCAACAAAGTAACCAAGCGCAGCTACTATTACAGTCATTGAAAAAATGCCATATTGCTTATTGCTCATACAGTTTATTGAGTTGACCCTGTTGAGAGAGTATCGTCGTTATCTGTTTTTTTCTTTTTTGAAGATATTAATTTTATTATAACCGGAGCAGTTGTTATCAACACTATTACTAAAACAATAACCTCAAGATGTTCTTTCAAATCAAACCCAAATTGACTAAGTATCCATTTCTGTAAAAAATACCCAGCGAAGATCATCGAGAATACCCATGCAAAACTTCCTACCACATTAAAGAAATGAAATTTCTTTCTATCCATTTTCACAATGCCTGCTACTATCGGAACAAATGTTCTTATAAAAGGTAAAAATCTGGCCCCAATGATGGCAACACCACCATGCTTTACAAAAAATTCATCAGCTTGATGTAAATATCTTTTTTTAAATAAAAACCGATCTCTCCAGCTATACATAGCCGGGCCTACTTTTCTTCCTGTCCAATAGCCGACAGCATTTCCTGCTATTCCTGCTAAAGAAATTAAGCCAACTAATGTAAACAGATCGATCCATTCATTCTGAACATGACCCAAACCGAAGAGCTTATGGAACTGGTGAGCAAGACCAGGAATAACTTCGCCAGATGCTTTTGTAATTTTATGAGCAAATATTCCTGCAACAAATAATAGGGAATCTCCAGGAAGAAAAAAACCAACTAATAAACCGGTTTCTGCAAAGACTACAAAAAGTAATAACCATAGGCCGCCATTCTCAATATAAAATTGCGGCTGTAATAAATTCGTCCAATGAAAACTCTCTAATAAAATAGTGTACATGAAATAAAATTAAAATGTTGAATCTTCATCTCTGACTGCATCAGCTTTCTCTTCCGAAAAAGCAAGAGCTTTTTCATCATCAAATTCCCCTTCCCATCTTGCTATAACACAACTGGCCAAAGTATTGCCAATTACGTTTACTGATGTCCGTGCCATATCCATCAATTCATCAATTCCATAAATTGCCATTATCGGCCATATCGGAAAATTAAAGGTACTTGCAGTAGCAATTAAAATTACTAATGATGCTCTTGGCACTGCTGCTACACCCTTACTGGTGAGCATCAGTGATAAACCAATCATGATCTGGTGACCGAATGACAAATCCATACCCGCAGCCTGCGCCACAAAAATAGATGCCAGTGAAAGATATAATGTTGTTCCATCTAAATTAAAAGTGTAACCAGTAGGAATAACAAACGAAACAATTTTTCGGGGTACTCCAAATTTTTCCATGTTCTCCAACGCCTTAGGCAAGGCTGAATCGGAACTAGTTGTAGCAAATGCAATAGACACAGGTTCTTTTATGGCCTGAATAAATTTCCTTAATGGAACCTTTGCAACAAATAATGCTATGGGCAGTAATACTAATAATAAGAATGTAATAAGAGCCATGTACAACGTAAGGAGCAACAGTGCCAGATTTTTCAAAATATCAATACCCAAATGACCCACTGTAACTGCAATAGCTGCACCTACACCAAACGGAGCAAAGTACATGACGATGTTAGTGAATTTGAACATCGTTTCTGCCAGGCTTTCAGAAAATTCAAGTAGCGGTTTTTTCTTTTTCTCATTCAACATAGCCATTGCAATACCAAAGATGACACTGAAGACAACGATAGGCAAAACATTGCCTTCAAATATAGATTTGACAATATTTTCGGGAAATATATCAATGATATGATCTTGCCATCCTTTAGGTACTACTACTGGTAATTCTTTCAATAAATTTTCCGGAACCTGAATACCAACACCAGCTTTTGTAATATTTATAAATACTAATCCGATCAGCAATGCAATAGTTGTAACAACTTCAAAATATAGCAAAGACTTCCATCCCATTCTTCCTACCTGTTTAAGGTTTGCATGACTGGCAATACCTACAACAAGTGTTGCAAACAATAATGGTGCAACAATGGTTTTCACCATTCGTAAAAATATCTTGCTAAGAAACTGTAGATTTTGAGAGAAGGCTGGAAAATCCAAACCAATTTCAACACCGATGACCATTGCTACGAGAATCCAGGTAGTCAATGACTTTTTATACCATCCAAAAATGATAAGGGTTGCAACAAAAAACCACCGTGCTGCTTGTAATAAACCGGTATCAAAATTAACCCAGTTGTTATAGTGGAGAAAATGAAGCAGGGCAATAAGGGTAAACGACCCAAGAGCCAATAACCCAGCAATACGTTTGTTCATAAATAATTTTAAAAGTCGTTAAAGCTAATGTTTCATCTTAATACAATAAAATCCCTTGCTTCAATTGTGTTATTGTTAGTAAATTTTACGCTCCGTCAAACTGCATTGCAGCAATTGCAAAAAGTACTCCGAGCAAAATTGCATCCTATTATTTTTATATTCAGGCGAATTCTTTTCATACAGTTGTTTTTAAAATCAAAAAAGCGAGGCTTCTTGAAGTCCGGAAATTATGACTTTTTGCTATGCAATCAGCTTATCTTGCTATTAGTTTATCCTGATTTATGGAATTATTGCAAATAATTTTAGCCGCTGATATATTTATTTTAAAATAAACTACTGTTTATTGCTGTAAATTAAAATAAACAGATAACTTAAACGCCTAAAACTAAACAAAACCAATGGCAAAATCTGCTCGTAAAGTACTGGCTCTGCTTGGGCTCTTCGTACTTCCATTCATCACATTCGCACAAGACATCCCACAAAAATCAAAAGGACTCGATCAACGTATCAATGAAGGCTTTCAGCCAATTACTGATGCGTGGAGTAGTATTGTTTTTTATGCAGTAAACATAGGTGGCAATCAAGTGCCACTGGTTGTAATCCTGCTGGTATGCGGTGCATTGTTCTTTACCCTTTATTTCGGCTTTGTCAATATCCGGCGTTTTGGATTGGCCATTCAGGTAGTAAGAGGCAAGCATGATGATATTGAAAAAGATGCAGTAGATGTAATTCCCAAAAACTTAAACGTAGTGGATGGTGATATTATTGACACCATTAAAGATGAATCCAAACATGGAGAAGTTAACCATTTTCAGGCATTGGCCACGGCAGTTTCCGGTACCGTTGGTCTCGGAAATATAGCAGGTGTAGCAATTGCCATTGCTATTGGTGGACCTGGTGCTACTTTCTGGATGATCGTTTGTGGTTTAATAGGGATGAGCAGCAAATTTGTAGAATGTACATTGGGTGTTAAGTACCGCGACATTGATGCAAATGGTGTTGTGTACGGTGGACCGATGTATTACCTCACAAAGGGATTTAAAGAAATAAAAATGGCAGGGCTTGGAAAATTTTTAGCTGTACTATTTGCAATTCTTTGTGTAGGCGGATCATTCGGTGGTGGTAATGCTTTTCAAAGTAACCAGGCAGCACAACAGATAGTAGCGATGACAGGCATGCAAGGTTCTTCAGCAGGATTTATTGTAGGTGTTATCCTTGCCATCATTACTGGTATTGTAATTATCGGTGGCATTAAAAAAATTGCGAGGGTAACAGAAAAGATTGTTCCTTTTATGGCGATTATTTATATTGCTGCTTCACTAATCATCATTTTTGCAAACTTCAGTTTTATTGACGATGCGTTTGGAATGATATTCAACGAAGCATTCAATCCAAGGGCTGGACTGGGTGGATTGATGGGAGTTTTAATTGTAGGATTTAAAAGAGCTGCCTTCTCCAATGAAGCAGGTGCTGGTTCAGCCTCAATTGCTCACTCAGCAGTAAAAACAAAATATCCTGCATCGGAAGGTGTCGTTTCTTTATTAGAACCGTTTATCGATACCGTGGTTATTTGTACCATGACTGCATTGGTGATAATAATGTTTAACAGAGAAGGAATTATGTTTCCTTATGGAGGCGATGGCAAAGGTTCTGTAGTATTAGAAGCTACTGGTGTAAGTGCAAGCGGCGTTGATCTTACAACACTGGCCTATAACGATGTGATTCCGCATTTCTCTTATGTGCTTACTGTTGCCATTGTATTGTTTGCTTTTTCTACCATGATCAGCTGGTCGTATTATGGTTTGCAGGCATGGAAGTTTCTTTTTGGCAGAGGAAAAATTGCAGACCTTATCTATAAATTATTATTTCTTTTATTTGTAGTTATTGGTGCTTCAATATCACTATCGGCTGTTACCGATTTTTCAGATGCAATGATACTGGCAATGGTATTTCCAAATATGATAGGCTTGCTTTTCCTGTTTCCTAAAGTCCGAGATGAAATGAACAGGTATATGAAAGCTATCAAACAATCCAAAATTAAAAAATAAATAAAACAAAAAACTGGCTATGAGTTTATTTGTAAGGAAACCGATGGATGCTTTAATGAATGAAGCTGCAGAAACGGGTGAACACACATTAAAAAAGACATTGGGTGCCAAAGGATTAATCGCATTAGGTATTGGTGCTATTATCGGTGCCGGTTTATTTTCAATTACCGGAATGGCGGCTGCCAATCATGCAGGACCAGCAATTACCATTTCATTTATAGTAGCAGGTTTTGGCTGTTTGTTTGCAGGTTTATGTTACGCTGAGTTTGCTTCTATGATTCCTGTTGCAGGAAGTGCCTATACTTATTCGTATGCCACTATGGGTGAATTTATTGCCTGGATCATTGGCTGGGATTTGGTATTAGAATATGCAGTAGGTGCAGCAACAGTTGGTATAAGCTGGAGCCGTTATTTAGTAAAGTTTTTAGAAGGTTTTAATGTACACTTACCAGTAGAATTAACTGCCGGACCTTGGGATGGAGGAATTATTAACCTACCTGCAGTTTCTATTATTGTCTTGATGAGTTTGCTTTTAATAAAAGGAACAAAAGAAAGTGCTTTTGTAAATGGAATCATCGTTGCTGTTAAATTAGCAGTTGTACTTACATTTATTATTTTAGGCTGGCAATATATTAATAACGATAATTTCAATCCATACATTCCTGACAATACTGGCAATTTTGGAGATTTTGGTTTCAGTGGAATTATAAGGGCAGCAGCCATTGTTTTCTTTGCCTATATAGGATTTGATGCTGTGAGTACGGCGGCTCAGGAAGCTAAGAATCCAAAACGGGATATGCCTATTGGCATTTTAGGTTCTTTACTTATTTGTACTATTCTCTATATATTATTTGCGCATGTTATGACGGGTGTTACCAGTTACAAATCTTTTGCAGGGCAGGATGGAATTGCACCAGTTTCTGTAGCTATAGAGCATATGGGAACAGCGAATGCTGCTGGTGTAATTACGCCGGATTATCCTTGGCTCAACAGAGCTATCGTTGTAGCAATATTATTTGGTTATTCTTCTGTAATATTAGTAATGTTGATGGGACAAAGCCGTGTATTCTTTAGCATGAGTAAAGATGGATTGATACCCAGAATTTTTTCCACCATTAATCCAAAAACACAAACACCTGCAAAAAGCAATTTGCTTTTTATGGTCTTTGTAAGTGCGTTTGCAGCATTCATTCCTGCAAGAGTTGTTGGAGAGATGACGAGTATCGGAACGTTATTTGCTTTCATACTTGTTTGTGCAGGCGTATGGGTAATGCGGGTAAAAATGCCTGGCTTGCAAAGAGCATTTAAAACACCATTGGTTCCATTGGTGCCAATATTAGGAATTGCGGTTTGTTTATTTATGATGGTATTCCTTCCGATGGATACTTGGATTCGTTTAATTGTTTGGATGCTGATCGGTATGGATATTTACCTTGTGTATGGTGCAAAGCATAGTCATTTAGGAAATGGAACAGATAGCAGGAAAGGAATGAAGATTGCAAGAATTACCGGATTACTACTTTCACTGTTATTGGTAATAGTAGGTTTCCTGCATCAAAAATCTGTTGGTTTTGATACGGATAGAACATTATTCTACATCTCACTTGCAATTGCAGCGATACATCTGGTGGTATTTGCAAGAAAACTAGGAAGAAAAGAACCGTTGAGTTAATAAACCGATTATAATTAAACCGCCCCGGCTTCCTTAGATAATCTCAGGATGGGGCGGTTTTTTATGAGTTTATGGCAAATTTTTCGTACTAAAAGTTTATGCAATTTTGGACTTTCACTCCTAAATTGCATAAATAATATTTCCAATAATGCTATAGAAATCTGGTAAAAGGCCATATATTTGTTTATGCAAAATTGGACTATAACTCCAAAATTACATAAATGCCAACACCCCTGATACATAGAGAAATGGCCGCCATAGCAAAAAAACTGCTTGGCAAATATCCGATACTTACCATTACTGGCCCCAGACAATCGGGCAAGTCCACCTTTGCCAAATTGCTGCAACCATCTTTTGAATATGTAAACCTTGAAGATATAGACCATCGCCGTTTTGCTATCAACGATCCTAAAGGATTTATAGAACGATACCCTAAAAATGCGATTTTTGACGAAGTGCAAAATGCGCCGGAATTACTTTCTCAACTACAAGTACATACTGATAAATTAGGTAAAAACGGATTATACATTTTAACCGGTTCACAAAATTTTAACCTGTTTGAAAAAATAAGCCAGAGCCTGGCGGGAAGAACAGCCCTTTGCACTTTATTGCCTTTTTCTATAAAAGAACTTTCGCAGCAGAAAAAAATAAAAGATTGGGAAACCCTTTGCTGGAAAGGGATGTACCCCCGGCTTCATCATCAAACCATCAAGCCAGAATTATTTTATCCGGATTATATTACCACTTATATTGAAAGAGATACCAGGCAGATCATGAATATAAAAGACCTGGCATTATTCCGCCGTTTTATGAGTGTATGTGCCGGAAGAACCGGACAAATACTAAACATGAACGATATTAGCAACAACTTGGGCATAGATAATAAAACAGTAAGGCAGTGGCTGGGAGTTTTAGAAAGCAGTTATATCATTTACCTGCTTCCTCCTTTTTATAATAATTTTAATAAACGGGTTACCAAATCGCCTAAACTCTATTTTTATGATACCGGCATTGCTTCTTATTTATTAAACATCCGTAGTGCTACAGACCTTAAAAATCATTTTGCCAAAGGTGCCTTATTCGAAAATTTTATTATTAACGAACTGACGAAGAATTGCTATAATAAAAGAGTGAAACCTGATTTTTACTTTTTCAGGGATAGCAACGGTAAAGAAGTGGATTTATTGATAGATCAGGCCACTTTTACTTATGCCATAGAAATAAAGTCAGCAAAAACAGTAAATGATGCTTTTTTTAAAGGGCTTAACTATTATAAAGCACTCGGTACAAAAAAAGTAAAAACGCATTGTATTTATGGTGGTACGGATCATTATACTTATAAAAAAAATGAGGTAACCGGTTGGAATCAATTAGATAAGATTTCTGTGAAATGATTTAAAGCCGGATTCCCCATCTTCTTACTTAACCTTAAATTTGCTCTCCCGATTAACTATTTAACTAATCCCCAATAAACCATACAATGGGAAGAATATTTGAAGTACGTAAATCATCGATGTTTGCCCGCTGGGATAAGATGGCAAAAAACTTTACCCGTATTGGTAAAGAGATTGTTATTGCTGTAAAGGCCTCCGGTCCTGATCCGAATTCGAATGCAGCATTGCGTCGTTGCTTTCAGAATGCAAGAAGTGTGGGCATGCCAAAAGACCGTGTAGAAGCTGCTATTAAAAGAGCACAGGGAAAAGAGTTGATCAACTACGATGAAATTTTGTATGAAGGATATGCTCCACATGGTGTTGCTATTCTTGTAGAAACTGCAACTGATAATCATGTAAGAACAGTAGCCAATGTAAAATCACATTTTACAAAAGGACATGGTACTATGGGAAACAGCGGCAGCGTTTCTTTTCAATTTAATAAGCTTGGTGTTTTTAAATTAAATCCTGAGGGGTTGAATGCCGAAGACCTGGAACTGGAATTAATTGATTTTGGTTTGCAGGAATTAGGTGAAGGATCAGGCGAAAATGGTGAAGACATTTTAGTTGTCCGTTGCGGCTTTACTGACTTTGGTAATATGCAAAGTGCTCTGGAAGAAAGAAAACTGAATCCCATCACTTCAGAATTGGAATGGCTACCCACGGTAACCGTTCCAGTTACAGATGAGCAGGCAGAAGATGTAAGTAAACTGATTGATCGCTTAGAACAGGATGAAGATGTGCAAAAAGTGTTTCATAATATGGGATGATGGAATATTTAAAAGAAATAAGATTTCAATCTTTTTTTAATGGAAATCATATAATTCTTTCTATTAAAAAATTAATTCTGAGCAACTTCCTTATAGGCCTTCGATAGATTCTGATTTATCTAATCAGCTTTAATAGCTTCCACTACTTTATCAATATTCAATACGCCATAGTTAAACATATGTTTTGCTCCGTCATTTAAAGTTACAATCACTTTTTTCGCAAGGAAACTTTTTTCATCCTGTACATCGGTTATATCCTCTTTGTTTATTTCCAGGTAACCTTCACTATCCCATTTAATAAACATGGCTTCTGCCAGCAGTCCTTTTGCAGATACATCATACTTTGCATCGTACAATAATCTTTTGTTGGTAATGGTCAGCTTGCCATTATATCTTCCGCCATTGGGTGGAATATATAATATGGTCCAGGTGTCAATTTTTGTTTCGTCAGGTTGTAGGTCAATTTTCATTTTAATTCTTTTTTTAAAGTATTTTAGAATTTGCTTATTGCCTGATTACCTGTACGGTTTTTTTCATTTGTCCATTGTTCCATTCTATCATAAGCTGGTACATGCCGGCCGGAAATTTTTCCATATCCATATTTACCTGGTTGTTTCCCTGGAGCAGAGCTGTTCTTTGAACTTTTATCAATGCGCCGTTAGTATCAAATACCTTTATTACCGCAGTGGATCTGCTATTTGTATTTATATTGACAAACACCATTTTAGAAACCGGATTGGGCCACACTTTCAATACATCGTTGAAATCACAGGATACTTTCAATATGCTTGTGTACTGGCTCCGGCCATTTATATCACACTCAGCAATACGGTAAAAACTATTTTGAACAGGGTTGTTATCAATAAATGAATAGCTCCTTTCATCAGTGCTGTTACCTGCGGCGGGCACAGAGCCTGTTACACTCCAGTTAATTCCATCTGTACTCTGCTCAATATTAAAATGACTGCTGTTATTTTCCTGTGCCGTTTTCCAGTTTATTACAACCTTATTACTCTCACACTTTACGTTGAACAAAATGAACTGCACCGGCAAAGGATTATTAACAGATGATAATGTCCAGCGGGAAAAATCAGCAATGCCGGTTTTCTCTACATAGTTGCTGGTTGCATCTCTTGATGTAAAACCCTGCTGGGTCCAGGTGGTATTATTTGTACTTTTCCATAGTACAATGGTGTTTTCATTAAAGCCGTTTAATTCCGCATCGAAGTACTTAAATTGTAAAGTGGCGTTTAACGCAGTATTGTTGAGGGGCAAAATATCATAATACCTGAAGATGCTGGAACCAATTCCAGATCCATTTATTTGTGAAGTATGTCCGCGGCGGATAATGGTGCTTCCTAAATTTTGTGAAGAAGAAATAATAGCGCCAAGGTTTCCGGGGTTAGCTGATGATGGTACATTTAAGGTTTTGGTTATTTCAATATAGCCGCCGTTTACACCGATAATCCGGCTGATCTCCGACTCGCTATTTAATAACGCAGCCGGTTGAAGAAAAAGATTATTGTTGTTCAGGTTAATCAATCCGGAAATAAAATTGATGCCAGAGCCAACATTGATGAACCGCTGCAATGACGTTTTAGCGCTGCCTGTCTTGGCTATTTCCAGCACATCAAACAGGGGTGCACTGGTTCCTGAAATAGTGTTATCCTGCGTGCCGGAAAACCGGAACACTCCTTCCCCCGGAGCCTGGCTGATTGTGCCATCATTATCAAGGTTCATATCCTGCAGGGTAATAACAACACCCCCGGTAGTTTTTATAACGGCGCCGGTAGTTACTTTAAACACATTCTGGGCAGAAGCAATTATTGTGGTAATGCTAAAAATTGCAGCAAGGAAATACCTGGAGGATACATTTTTTTTCATGCTAATTTATTGAACTCATTATTAGATTTTTGCTTCAGTAGTTTTTTAACCAGCTTTTTTAATTCATTGATTTGTTGTTCTTTTATTTTTTCTATTTCCTTCTGCTGACTGCCTATTGTTGTTTCAAGTTTGTCGTTTGTTGTTTTCAAACCGTCAATTATTTTTTGCTGCTCCTGGATTGCTTTTACCAGGGAACAATAAATTCTGCATAACGCAAACCATATAAATCCTACTCATTGTCCGGGGCATCCACTCCGCTGAAATTGTAGTTCAGTTCTTTTTTTTCAATACTCCCAAACTATCCAGCTCCCCTGGTGTTACCGATGGCGGCATAATATTATGCTCTATTTTATATACCACAAACCCCGCTACTTTTTTTGCTTTTGCCTCTGTGCTGAATCCATTATTGCCACCTACTGCGGGAATGGAAGGTTGATGAATATAGAGAGCATCATTACTATAAATGTCGTAGCCGAAACCCTTAATTGGCTTATCGTTTTTTGCCGTATCGTTATTAAAGACTTTTATTCGCAGAGATGCAACATTTTGCGTAGTTACTTTAGCCGTATCACTGCTACCGGTGGCTTGACGGCTATCTGTTTTCTCCTGTTCATTATTGCAGGCAATAAAAAAAAGTAAGGCGAATAATCCTGCTAATCCTTTAATCCTGTAAATCATGGTTAAGACATTTTTTTCATTGGCAATATTCCCAGAAATCCTGTCTCCTATCATACCCTGTCCCGATATAACCTTTAAGGCCGATAGCAAAGCCAACGGCCTGATTTCGTGCTGTTCCACCAAAGTCGGTTTTCTGAGTCCAGGTATTGCCCGAAGGATTGTATTCCCAAAAATCCTTTTTATGTGGCGCAATACCATCAAACCCTGTCCCGATATACCCTTTGGTGCCAATAGAAAAGCCAACTGCAGAGCTTCGGGCTATTCCGCCAAAGTCCGCTTTCTGCGTCCAGTTATTGCCAGAAGGGTCGTATTCCCAGAAGTCTTTTTTAAAAGTACCCCCTGTCCCGATATAGCCCTTTGTGCCAATAGCAAATCCAACTGCACCGCCTCGTGCTGTTCCGCCAAAGTTCGTTTTCTGCGTCCAGTTATCGCCTAAAGGGTCGTATTCCCAGAAGTCTTGTTTAAGTGAAGAAACATCATTCCCTGTCCCTATATAACCTTTGGTGCCAATAGCAAAGCCAACCGCATTGATTCGTGCTGTTCCGCCAAATTCGGCTTTCTGCGTCCATGTGTTGCCCGAAGGGTCGTATTCCCAAAAGTCCTTTTTAAATATTATACCAACCTCTTGCCCTGTACCTATATACCCTTTGGTTCCAATGGCAAAGCCCACGGCAAAAATTCTTCCTGTTCCGCCAAAGTCAGCTTTTTGCGTCCAGGTATTGGCAGTAGGATCGTATTCCCAAAAGTCCTTTGGATATGAAGATATATCAGCCCCAAGCCCGATATATCCTTTAGTGCCAATCGCAAAGCCCACGGCATATTGTCGTCCTGTTCCGCCAAAGTCGGTTTTGGGACTCCAGGAGTTAGGTGTGCAGGGGAATATGGGTATTCCGTTAAAAAAATTACCGTTTGCGCATACAGATATCCAACCCGTGCCATTCCAGGTTTCCGGGCAGTTATTATCGGTATTATAAATTTGCAATCCCGCAGCAGGAGATGGAATAGCATTGCGCAGTCCGGTGTTCATTCGTGGCATTAAGAACCCGCTGTTAGTAGAGGCAATTTCTACTTTTGCTGAAGCATCAGGATTGGTAGTTCCAATACCTACGTTTTGAGAAAATGAAATATTGTTTACCAAAACAATATTTATTATTAAAAATGTAATTTTTTTCATGGCCTTATTTTTTTTATGAATGACTTTTGTCCAGGAATGGGGTAGTTGTGCCAATACCTACGTTTTGCGCCAAGACAAAAAAGGGCGCAACAATAAAAAGTGAAATGCTGATTAATCTTTTGTTAGTTATGGTCAGCTTGCCATTATATCTTCCGCCATTAGGGGGAATATATAATATGGTCCAGGTGTCAATTTTTGTTTCGTTTGGCTGCATTTCTATTTTCATAAATTTATTATTTCAACAGTTTTAAAATGATAAATACGATCTGCTATTTCACTTTATCGCAGCCAATACCTTTATCATCCTTCGTGGAGGTCCAGGCTACTCCTAATGGACCATAAGTGCCACCACCCGAGTAAACCTGCCGGAGGGTAACGTATCCCACATAACATTTACCGTCCATTTTATAAGCCATCCAGATATGCGGGTTGAAATATTTATACTTAGGAAGACCATAGTCATCTTTAGCAATACTCCAGTACGATCCGCTATACGTTTCTGCCACCCATTTAATGATCTGTCGTTGGGGCAAGTCTCTTTTTAGGATCGCAGCTATTTTAGCACTGGTAGCACCAGGGTCTGTTAGTTTACCAGGGTTTGAAAATACGGGAGGCAGTTTATCATAGCGAAAAGCATTTTCAAGGGCAAGGTCGGATCCCTCATTTGAATTGCTTTTGATCCTTGCATAATCATCTTCTTTGAAGGTAAAATCGAATTCACCTTCCAGTGTAGGCCATTTATCCTCGGTTTGATCATAACCGTAAGTGTTTTTTGTCTCCATGTAAATTTTAATGCTCACTTTATAATTTCCATCGGATAAATTTGCGTAGCCAATTCCGGAAGACAAAGGAAAGTGGCCCAGGCCAGCACTAAAATCATCCAGCAGCGAATACACAGTTGTTGCCTTTGACCCCTCCGGTAAAATGTCGAAGTTGAATGTGTTGCTGTTCTTGTATTGATCACTAAGCAGAGCATAGTAATTGCTAAACTGCATCACATAATTGTCTCCTCCGGCTTTTGAGATAGTGACACTCATCTGTAAATAAGGCAAGCCCTTATTTTCATCACTGAGTTTGAAGGATTCTTTAATAGTGCCTGAAGGCAACTCTAACCTGCCATAAATATATTCGGCAGAATTAAAACTCTTTTTACTGTTAGCACTGGAACCAGTAAAAGGCTGATTTGAAAAATACATGTTTCCAGCAAGGGGCGTTGTAGACCCGTTTTCAATTAATTTATCTTTTTTTGCAACCGTTACAATGCTGATCAATAAGAAGAAAGTTATAAAAAGCAAATTTTTCATAGCATTCATTTTTAGTTTGTAGAAATATATTGTCTCGATGCTGCTGTTAATTCTTTCAAAGCTTAATAAGTTTTATTCCTTTGTGCTCTTTGACCCTCTTAATAGTTTAAAAGATATTTTTTAACCACAGCGAACACGGCCGAACACTGCGCTGTGTATCTCCCTGTCCGCTGTGGTTCTTTTTTTTGAAAAATTGTTTAACATTTCTAATTAACTAGTTTAATCAATTTTATTTCTTTATGTTCTTTACCTTGTTGTACTCTTACAAAATAGGTTCCTGAAACATATCTTTCCCCAAACTGAATAATTGAATTTGCGGTTACATTTCTGGTTTCAATTATTCTTCCGTACATGTCAATTACCTGCATGGTTATTTTTTCACTTGCATCTGCCTGTACAATTATTGAAAAATTATTTGTGGTTGGATTAGGAAAAATATTTACCTCCAACCCTTCAACAACAGTTAGTTTCGTTTTACCCTTTTCGATCCTGGTTAAAAATGTTGGCGTTCCGTTATGAATAGTTACCCTTCCGGAGTTATCTCCCGGCAATGCATTAACAACCTTTGTAAGTTCTACATCAAAATACTCGTCGCTTTCGTTAAGATTGTCTGAAAAAATTTCAATAGAAATAATTCCGCTTGTTTGTCCGGCTGGGATTGTTAAGCTGCTATTGCCAACTCCTTTGTAATCTTTATTGCGCCCAGAAGAAACAGCTGTTCTATCAATTGTTTTATAATGGATCTTTACAGGCTGATTGATTGCCATTGACAATGTAACGTTTATATTCACCAGCCCTTCTGACTCATACACCTCAGCATCACTTATATTGATGGTGGTACAACCCTCATCAGTTTGCCCGTCACAATCATCATCAACTCCATTGCAAACTTCGGTAGCCCCTGGATGGATCTTTCCTTTGGCATCATTACAATCATCAGCATTAGCCACATAACCCAAGGGCTGACTGCATGCAAGTATTGTAAGAGCTATGTTTCCATAACCATCATTATCAGCATCAGCATACCATATACTTCCAACTGTAATAACATTATTGGTATCATCGCAATCATTATTATTACTCACATAACCCTCCGGTTGGTTGCATGAAAGCGTTTTCACTGTCGGATTTCCATAACTATCATTATCAGCATCAGCATACCATATACTTCCAACTGTAATAACATCATTGGTATCATCGCAATCATTATTATTACTCACATAATCCTCAGGCTGATTACACGAAAGCGTTGTTACTAACGGATTTCCATAACCATCATTATCTATATCGGCATACCATAAAATTTGAACAGTAATGGCGTTATCAGTATCATCGCAATCATCATTATTACTCACATAACCCTCAGGCTGGTTACATGAAAGCGTTGTGACTGCCGGATTTCCATAACCATCATTATCTGTATCGGCATACCATATCGTTTGCCCGGTAATTCCGGGATCTGCATCATCAGCCAGTCCGTTACAGTCATCATCAATTCCATTACATATTTCTGCTGCGCCGGGATGAACAGCTGCATTTCCATCATCACAATCCGTAGCATCGCTTACATATCCTGCAGGTTGATTGGAGGATTGCTGAGTTACTTCTGCATTACCATAACTATCGCCATCTGCATCCTGATACCAGGTGAAAAGTAAAGTTTGAAAATGGCCAATACCCCATTGACTAAATTCAGAAATATTGATACGCCTTGCATAGCCATCACTCACTTTTCTTCCCGCACCATTCAATGCCTCCAATGAACTTCCGGCTGGTACTGACCAATCCGCTGCGTTATTGCTGGCGTCGGGGCGGCGTAGCATACCAAACTGGTTATCTGCAAGCCCGGTGAAGCCATTTAAATAAAGTTGCAGTGAATAGTTGCCCGCTGACGGTATAATATCCGGAACGAGGTTCCATACACCAGCATTATTTACAGCCACATATTGAGAGCCACTCTCTGATACATTTAATCCCGCATCAGTTCCTGGTTTAGGTACAAATGACGCAGTAAGTTGAACAGTTCCGGCTATATTGTAATTTACAAATTGAAGAAGATTGCACTTAGTATCATTTCCAACCGGGAAATCATACGTAGACGTATTCGTTGTTATCAACCTCCTAAAATTACCATTGATCCAGCTATTGGTATATCCAGTATTTCCACCATCATTTAAAAAAGAATATGAATTATTGTTGTTGAGAAATATATGGTTGCCGGAGGTTGTAACTTTTCCATTAATGAGATGAAGCTGGTTGGAGATGCTAAGATTATTATTGAGTAAAAGCCCACCAGCATTTATCTGTAAAGAATAAAAATTGCTAAGCCCTGTAAAACTATGTGAACTGCTGCTGTTAAAAATAACCATGCCAGTACCGCTTAATGCACCGGAGGATGAGTTATCAATCCAATTACTTATGTTGGCTACCGGATTATTTTTTAACCGCAGTATTCCATTATTAGTAACACTACTTCCTTCTTCAAGCGTTATACCACCCAGCAAGCTTACTTCGGTATTGTTTTTTATACTGAATACAGCCCCATTTGCCAGATGGATAACCTGCTGTGCCTGGCACATAATCGTTATACTGAAAGCAATGGAGAGAATAAATTTCTTTTTCATAAACCATTTTATGAATGATAAAAACAAGATGCATCTCAAAAAGAAAATCATAATTCTTATTGAACAACACCGAACACTTGTCCTCCATTAAGATTATTAATGATAATTCCGCTTGCTACTCCGTTGGAAAAAACCGCCCGGCCCGGCAATCCACCTAAGCCTGCGTTTGTACCAATACCATTTTGTCCGGCTAACCCCAATCCACCTCCGTTTCCACCAGCGCCACCATTGCTTGCCCCCGCTCCACCTGTGCCACCTGTCGTAAACAATCCAGGATTACCATTTTGGGCAATTCGAGTAAAGACGCAATTACAGGTATTAAAAAAACAAGAAAGAATAGTTGTACCTCCCCCAGTTCCACCCGGTGCAAATCCTGCACCACCACCACCACCACCACCATACTCACTTACGCTATTTCTACCTCCCCCACCTCCGCCGCCACCGCCGCCAGCTATAATACCATAATTGTCCACCGTGATAGAAATACCTGCAGTAGTTCCAATTGCATCACCACCTGCATTCCCATTTGCAGCATCGTATGCACAATCATTAAAGCTATTCGCTCCTACTTTTGGTCCATTTCCTCCACTACCCGTTGCACCTACAATATTTCCGTAATTAATAATTTTAATTGAAGTCCCGCTAGCCATACCCGTAAACGTAAGTGCGGGGATAGGAATAACAAGGCCTATGCCTGGAATGAATGTTCCCCCTGAAGCAAGTGTAACCCCGGATTGGACTATTATAATAAAATTCTTTGTGCCCGGATAATTTTTTGCATAAGTATTATAAAAATCAATAGCACTTGCATTTGCCGTAATCTTAATTGTAACAAAATTCTTTACCCCATCACAATATCCAACCCATGTATGAAAAAGGCTAGTGTAATAATTCAGGCATTCCTCATCGGTGTTATAAATATGTAAACCTTGGGGTGGATCAGCAATAGCATCCCGCTGTGCAGTAGTCATCCTCGGAAATAAAACACCCTTATCGGTAGACTTTATTTCCAGTGCAGCCTTTGCATGAGGAGCATTGGTGCCTATACCAACCTGCGCATTGACAGACAAAACAATTAATAAAGAAAAGCATAACGAGGAGATTATCTTTCTCATAAAACAGTTTTATAGTTTAACAATATGTATTTCGGAATTTTATTTAATTAATCAGATAATTTAATCAGCTTTATTTCTTTATGTTCTTTGCCTTGAATTACTTTCACGAAATATGTTCCCGGTCTATAGCGATCACCAAACTTTATTATTGAATTTTCAGTTACATTTCTTGTTTCAATAATGCGCCCATACATATCCACTACCTGCATTGTTATTTTTTCATTTCCATTTCCTTTTACATTAATCATGAAGTGGCTTGAACTTGGGTTTGGGAAAGCAGCTACATTAAAATCATTTGAAACCTCTTCTGATTTTGATTCAGTAACTATGTTTTCTGTCCTATTGGCTGTTACTGGTGCAGAACTGGTTCCACTTATTACAACAATGCTATTCTCGCCAACAGGTTGTATTGGTAATGCAGCATCGCTTGCTCCCTGTTGGTTATCGTATATAATCTCCCCGGTATTTCTATTATAGATTTTCATTCTGATCTTATCCACACCGGTTCCGTCTATATCTCCATCAACAACAGTCATGGTAAATCCAATGCCACTTTGGCCACCAATGATTTTTCCCGTGCCTTTAAATTGTGCCATTGAGTTACTAATAACGAGGTATTCAAAATTCAACGCATTGAATTCGAAATCGCCGACTTTGAAATCAAATTGTGTTTCACCTTTTGGATTAGTTGAATTTTTAAAATAATTCATTGCAAATCCATAGCTGGCTTTTCCAGTTGCTGCAAAGTTTGACTTTAATGCACCTGCAGGTGAATTGTAATATCCGCCACCATAGGTATTACCACCGTTGGGATCGTAGATAACAACTATTGCTTCAAGATCGCCAGCAGTGTTGGTGTAGTGAGTAACTCCAGTTTGATCAGTTACATTCATTTGTAATTTATAGATGCCAGGAGAAGTAAATTTATAACTACCGCTAACTTTTCCATTCTTATTTCCTGATGGCTCTGTAATAGTTGCTTTAGCAGTTGTACTTCCATCAATCAGCCATTTAGCAGTATGTGTGTTTCCTGCTTTATCCCAAAACTCTCCTTCGAACGGAAAAGCGGAATTTACAATATATGCTTTACCGCTATGTGGGTTTTTAATATTATGCGGCACTTTTACTTCAATTGTTTTAATTGCTGTATTGCCAGAAGGATCGGTTGCAGTGATTGTAATTGTATAAGTTCTTCCGGTACCATTTGCAGCCCTTTCGGCACGAAGTTGAAAATGTTTTTTATCAATAATAATCCAGTCGGGATCTGTATCTCCGTCACCCACACCGTTTATTGGTTCGTTGCTTGTAATAGTTATTGTTGTATCGGCATAGCAATTATCAGAGATGGTATAGTCAATTGACACATCTCTCATTGTATGATTGGATGGAGATAAAACATACGTACTTGCTGCTTCACCAGAAATGGTTGGTGGTATGTTATCTATTATGGTAATTGTTTGTAAGCAAGTTGCAGTATTCGAACCTATATCTTTTGCTGTCCAGGTAATTGTAGTAACACCCACCGGGTAGTCGTCAGCTAGGGTTAACCCATCGCTACGTATTCCTACAATTCTTAATCTATCGGGGCAGTTGTCAGTAGCGGTAGCAACACCTGCATTAACGTTTGCAGAAGTTACATAACATACACCTGGCTGAACATTTAATGTTTTATCCGGAGGACAATATGTCATTTGGGGAAGTTCATTATCAACAACATCAATAATGAATTTAATTGAATCACCTGTAGAGGGTGACTTTACAACCATATGATAATGACCTACGTTCAAAAAAGAACCGGGACTACGGTTTTCCGGATACTCGAGTTCACCACAATCACCGGTAGTTGTTATTGAATAATTAATTATGGCTCCGCAACTGCCAGGTTCAGCATCTATAAAGATAGTATGTTCAGGGCCTATGATTCTGCATTGAGCATAACGGATAATAACAGCACTATTATTTCCGGGGGTAGAGCTAGTATTTGAGGTATAAACATTTTGCAGTGCGTCCACTCCGATGAGATGAGTACCGCCATTTCCTGCATATCCCACCCTCCATTGCTCGGTGCCGTTAGCATCCAATTTTAGTGTGGTAAATCCCAATTCGGTGGTATTTCCCACATAATATATATTTGAACCATCGGTAGTAGCATCTCCCGAAAGACCAAATACTGCTATACTCCGAAACCATAATCTATCACCTGCCGGAGAATATTTGACAAAAAACGGAAAAGCATAACTGTGACCTGTTACAATAATATTACCTAATGCATCTATTAATAGGCCCTGTGTTTCATGATGCTGGCCATCGGTATCACTAAATAATCTTTTTGACCATAATTCAAACCCACCGAATGTATATTTTACAACGAAGGGATTTTCATATGCTACGGCACCGCCTTCAATTTTTGTGCTTAATCCAGTTACAAAAACATTTCCGGCAGCATCAAGTTTTATCTCTGTCGGGTCGTCATTTTCTCCATTGGCACCCTCGTATCGTTTCAACCATAATTCCACTCCAGCAGGGCTATATTTTAATGTTGCAGCACCCATTTGACCATCCTTTTGGCTTATGCCGGTAACATATATGTTGCCAATTGCATCGACAGTTAGGGATTTTCCAGCATCGAAACCGCTACCAGGAGATGCTCCATTAAATCTTCTTGCCCATATTTGAGTTCCATGATGGTCATATTTAACCGTGGCATAATCTGAAAGCTCTTCATCTGATAACTCACCAGTTGAACTTTCTCCGGTCACATATACGTTTCCATCTAAATCAACTGCAATGTCTGCAGGAGTTCCTTCCTCATCATCCAGATAAGGTGTCGACCAATCCAGATAACCGGATGAATTGAATTTTGCTGTCAGGTAATGATCACTCATTTCTGCGACGACATAAATATTTTCTGTAGCATCAATTGCCATCGCCACTCCGAACATGGAAATTGATCTTGTCCAAATGTTGTTACCATTCTTGTCATATTTCAGTAATTTACCTCCCGATAGTATAAATACATTGCCTGAAGAATTTACAACCATGTCTGTATTGGTTGTGGCATCGCTAATTTTAGCCCAAACCTCTTGCACTTGCGAATAAGATGTAATTGTGAACAAAAGAATAGTTGCCGCCAATGAAAACTTTCTCATAAAAACAGTTTAATGGTTATTAATATTTAATATGTTAGTTTAATCAATTTTATCTCTTTATGCTCTTTGCCTTGCATAATTCTTACGAAATATGTTCCCGGTCTGTAGCTATCACCAAATCGTATCATTGAATTTGCGGTAACATTTCGTCTTTCAATTATTCTTCCGTACATATCAATTACCTGCATGGTTATTTTTTCATTTATGTTTCCTTTTAGCTGTATCGTAAAATTGTTAGTACTTGGGTTTGGAAAAGCAATTACATCAAATCCATTTGAAACCTCTTCTGATTTTGATTCAGTAACTATGTTTTCTGTCCTATTGGCTGTTACTGGTGCAGAACTGGTTCCACTTATTACAACAATGCTATTCTCGCCTACAGGTTGGATTGGTAATGCAGCATCGCTTGCTCCCTGTTGGTTATCGTATATAATCTCCCCGGTATTTCTATTATAGATTTTCATTCTGATCTTATCCACACCGGTTCCGTCTATATCACCATCAACAACAGTCATGGTAAATCCAATACCGCTTTGTCCACCTATAATTTTTCCAGTGCCTTTAAATTGTGCCATTGAATTACTGATAACGAGGTATTCAAAATTCAAGGCATTGAATTCAAAATCGCCAACTTTAAATTCAAACTGTGTTTCGCCTTTGGGGTTGGTTGAATTTTTAAAATAATTCATGGCAAAACCATAACTGACCTTACCTGTTGCAGTTGGATTTGATTTCAACGCCCCAGCAGGTGAATTATAATATCCGCCGCCGAATGTATTACCACCATTCGGATCATAGATTACAACGATAGCGTCAAGATCACCATTGGTATTGGCATAGATAGTAAGTCCTTTCTGATCGGTTACATTCATTTGCAGTTTGTATACACCAGGGGCAGTGAATTTGTAAGAACCTGCTACCTTTCCATTCTTTATGCCAGATGGTTCTATTAGCGTTCCTTTTACAGATGTTTTATCATCTATTAACCAATTTGAAGTATGCGTATTGCCAGCCACATCCCAAAATGTTCCTGCAAAGTTTACTGTAGAACCTACCCTAAATGCAGCGCCGCTGTGTGGTGCCGTAACATTATGAGCGACTACTACCGTAGTAGTGGATGTAGAACTATTGCCTGATGCGTCGGTACTTGTGATAAAAACCGTATATATTCTTCCATCACCGGTGCCATTCCTTTCTGCTCTCAGCTTTAAATGGTGATCATCCAGCACCTGGACGTCATTTGGATCACTGCCTTCATTATCAGATACTGTAAGAACATTTGTTACGGCGCTGCAATCACTCACTGAATATTTGATGGTTACGTCTTTCATTTTATGATTGGGTGGTGCGAGCATTGCAGGATTGACACTAACTCCCGATATAACAGGTGCCACATCATCCTTCACTGTTATTGTTTGCTGGCAGGTGGAAGTGTTACCTGCTACATCCCTCACAGTCCAGGTAACTGTAGTAGCTCCTATCGGGAATATATTTCCTGCAGGAAAATCGCTATGAGTAATGGTGATTGCTCCAGTGCAATTATCCTCAGCGGTTGCTGTACCTATCACAGCATTAGATATAGTTGCTGTGCAAAATCCAACATCTGTATTTAAGCTTACAGCTACGGGACAAGTAATGACAGGTGCTGTCTGGTCTAGAACTGTAATAGTGAATTGACAAGTTGCAATTGGCAAAACACCATTAGATGCTGTTGCAGTTATGGTTGTCACTCCTTTTGGAAAATTTCTGGGTGTCAATACACCTGGAACAACAATTATGCTATTAAGTGCTGCCAATGCATCATCTAAAGGTCTCCAGGATAGTGATAGTGTGGGTGCCGGATTTCCCGTCATTACATAATTTAAACCACCAAGGTCAACTGATCCTATGCAATCAGTAGCTCCTGTGTTTACTGTAACATTTGCAGGGCAAATAATAGTTGGCGGCACAAAAATTTGTGTGACGGCCATAGAACTATTGTTGCTGAGATTTATATCTCCCAGAGGACCGCCCACTGTTACCGTGTTTGAAATGCCCCCTGTCAAACCTTGCTCCACTGCAACAACGATGCGGAAGGTAAATATTTGCCCTGGTTGAAATAATGGAAATAGCAAATTAACCGTACCATTCTGACTTGGGGGTGGTGTAGTTAAAGAAAAAATAGGTGTATAATTAGAGGATATGAACGAAAAACTTTGAAATCTTGTTCCAGGGGGTAAAATATCAGTAACACTAACATTTTGCAATAGTGGCCCAGGTTCAAAATACCTTACAGTAATAATATAGTTAATTAAACCACCCGCTACTACACCGGAAACTGGGAATGATTGTTTAAAAATATCCAGATCATGAGGAAGAGCGATAACAAGTACATCATTATCAGTTGATGTTGATGCAAGACTTGCCTGATTGGATGTATTTGTAGCTGCTCCTGCAACTACACTGGCAACAACATTTCCTGCCCCAGTTATACCACTAACAGAGACTTGATAGGTGGGACCTGTTCCAGAAACAGTGGCTACCAAAATACCGGGTACCGTACTACCTTCAAAAGAGATGTCTGATGCGTCAAAACCGGTTACATCCTGATCAAACACCACTGTAAACTTAACCGGAGGCGTTGTTGTGGGGTCAGCTTGTGTTGCAGCTTTATTGATTGTTACTGTTAGTGGTGGTGGATTAACAGTAACCGTAAATGAACAAGAAGGTGCCGGAAGAGTTACAGGAGCTATTGCAATATCACCTACCCCGTAATAAGGTGCGGTTACAAAATTTCTAATAAGCGTTGCAGTACCTGTATTAAGATTAATTGAATAGAGACCGTAAGCTCCATCAACTAACAGAATAGCCAAAGCTGTTGCTGAAAGCGAAATATCAAATCCGTAAACACCTGAAACGTTAACTCCCAGTGGTCCTACCAATGTTGTTAAGCCTGTATTTGATGAAGGAACGCCATTTATGCCTCCCTGAGTATATAGCGATTTAGTAACCGAATTAATAGAATACAATGTTGTAAAAGTTGATGCAGAGAAACTATTTGTATGAGCGGCTGCTACAAAATTTTCAGCTAACCAGGTATCCGTACCAATCACGGTTCCCAAATCAGGGTCAATACGAAGATTTGAGCCCTTATTACTAATCAATCGGAGAATATCGGTCACTGGATCAAAATCAATAGAAGCAACATTACCACCTATTAAAAAAGATCCAGTACCCACTTGTGTAGCCAAACCGGTAGTTGTATTTATTGTATATAGTTTGCCTTCAGAATCAATGCCACTCGCAGCCAATGATAACCCGTAAAGCTTTCCGTTAGATGATCGAAAATCAATACTGGTAATGACCCCCGATTTTCCTGTAATCATTAAATGAGAGCTTGAAGTTGTTGGCCCTGAGGTATTAAAATTATATACAGAGATCAGATCGAGTTCTGTCAAAGCATAATACAGACCCGTGCTAACATTGTTATAGGCATTTACAGTAGTAGTTCCAACAGGATATGTAATACCCGGTGATGGAATTCTTGCAATGCTTCTGCAATCGCCGACAGGAGTAACACTGTAATTGACTACGGCTCCTGAAGCAGAAGTCGCATCCACTGTAATATTGGATGGGCAGGTAAGTGAACAAGGTGGAATATTATAAACAACGGAATTATCGGTACTGGTTGAAGCAACATTTGATTGATTTGAAGCATTGAAAGCAGCACCTGACGGAACTGTAACAACTACTGTTACATTCGATGTCATTCCGCTTACTGCCACATTATAAACAATTGGCCCCCCGGTAACAGTTAATTCTGGAAATGAAAATATAAAACCGCTACTTCCAAAAAAGGAAACGTCTGACCCCGTAAAACCAGTTACCGCTTCACTAAAAGTGACAGTAAAATTTATGGGCGAAGCAGACGTTGGATCTGATTGGCCTGCTGCCTGGTTTATGGTGACAGTCGGAGACTGTGCATTTGCATTAAAAAAAAATATCAATGCAATGCACACAGAAATAATTGATTTGAATAGCTTTCTCATAAACCAGTTTTAATTATTTTTATACTTTCTGAATCTTAGGAAACATAAATGCATTATTTTATGGCATTTAATACCCACCAATCGCCCTGCCTTACAAAAGACCATTGAATAGAAAATTTGTTTTTATAGGACTTTGTAATCATGTCATTTTTTGAATCACCTTTTATCAAGGCAGTAAACTTATCCGGCCTATTATGTTTTCCCGGGTGCACATCTATCACCGCAAGCTTTTTTATGATTGGACTTTCTTTGAAAATATCCTGCTTTTGTTCTTTCTTATTCATTGCGGTTTTAAACTTTTCGAAACAAGAAATGGTACAGTACTTTTTCAGTAATTCGGAGTTCTCACTGTTCTTTGCTTTCAACACCACATGAAAAGCTATTCGTACCTGTTCTGTCATACTTCCATGGTCCCATATCCTGTCCTTTTGTACCAGGTGACTGAGCTTTGCACCGGCAATAGATACTTTTAAACTAGTCCAGGATATTTTCATTGTTGTTTTGAAGTTAGCGATGACTTACAAGCAAGAAAAGCCCCAATGGATATCCGGCGGTTGAATTTTCATCTATGGTTTTCCATTTTAAAAAAAATTATCCTTCTTATTCCTGTATATGGCGGGTACTCAGCTTTTAAAGGCGGTTAACAATTGATAAACGGCAGATTGTTTCTAAAAGGACAAATGGTGTCCGGTTTTTTAAAGACAAGAAACTAACTTTAGTAAGCTATAGACAATCCTGATGGCAAAACGACTACTATACTTCATCCTTTTTTTCATGGTCTCTGTGGACAATATTGCCCAGGTGATTGATGAAAAAGAATTTACATACTATGGCTTAAAAGAAGGTTTAAGTGATAAATATATCTCAGGGATTGAACAGGACACTGCAGGATACATGTGGATAGCTACTCACCGGGGATTAAATCGTTTTGATGGCAAAATATTTAAAAAATTTTATCATGATGATAAATACAATGCTATTCCTGATAATAGCATTTACTCAATGAAATTATTGAACAATAATCAATTGGCTATAGCAACTGATGACGGGGCGCAGCTCATTTCGACCAAAACACTGGAACAAAAAAACCTGTCAATAGCCACAGATGATAAATTACGTTACTGGAGCAATGCCTGCAGATCGGTGCTGAACGATGCTGATGGGAATTACGGAGTATCTACCAAAACCGGTTTTTATATTTTTTCCAGATCGGGGCTACTCAAACAACGTTATGATTATTATACCCGGAAAGATATAGGCAAAGCATGGATGCTTTTCGGCGATGATATTTATATATTACCTGACGGCAACGTTATGCAATTGAACAAAGATGGATTGTTAGTTTATGACAGAATAAGAAACAAAATTATCGACGCCTCTATCAAATACAAGATTTTAAAAAAAATCATTCAAGAGAAAAACAACAATATTTTCTTCTTTATATCCGGTCATGAATTAATACATATTAATATTGCGACGAACAGTTTTGATCTTGTTGACATTATTAAAGGCACAACAAGATCATCTCCTGCATGTTTTAATTTTAAAGAAAATATTGGCTGGATGACAAACCCTATAAAAATAAATGACAGCACCTGGGCCATCAATTGCAATTCCAAAGGATTTTATCTGCTTACTATAAACCCTGGAGCAAAAAACCTGTACTGCTCATCAAAGAAATATTTTGAGAACAAACTTTGCACTATATTTTTTTGTGACCAAAATAAAAATTTGTGGATTGGAACAAATGAAGGTTTATTCAAACAAAATTCTCATCCCAAACTTGTTGAATCGTTTGCATTGGAAAATCAAATTCCCAAAGACATAAACATCACTGCCCTCCAAATTACAGATAAGAAGATTTTTGCAGGCACAGACCGGAATACGTTGTTTGTTTTGGATAAAGAAACCAGAAAAGTGATCCGCCAGGTTCAACTGGGCATCTCATCCAAAGTATCTAATACTGTCTATAATTTTTATTTATTTCACCCTGACACATTATGGATAGGTACAAGTTCAGGCCTCTACTGGTTAAATCTCCGGAATTTTTCAACTGCAAAAATTAAACTAGATAAAAAAATAGAGAACCCTTTTATTTATCTGTTATTCGCTGACAAAAAAAAGAATATATGGGTTTCGATACTTGAGGGAAATACAATTTATTATTATGATCGTAAGGCTAAAATTTTTCAAATGATCAATGATTCCACTCAACCGCTTTTCAAAACTACCCCGACCAGTATAGCTGAGGATCGAAATGGAAATATTTGGATGGGCGGTGATGCGATTGTCCGATGGAATTATTTAGCGCAACGCATTGATACACTCATAGATCATCTTCCAACGCAAAGAAACCTGAAAAAAGGGTACCATGTAATGGCAGATTCAAAGGGAAATATATGGACAACAGTAACTGATGACGGAATTGCAAAATTAACCGGAGGTGATTTACATATAAGACCAAAAAATCTTGTTCAGGAAAAAAGCTCTTACGTATCACCGGGTTTGCTACAGGATAATATCTTTATTTTAACTTCAACCGGACCGGGGTATTTTGATATTGATAAATCAAAAAGTGTGACATTTAATACATCAGATGGTGTGCCAGAAGAACTTTTATCAACATTTTTTTTTACTGCTGATACAACTGATGGGTCTGTTTGGTTTGCCTGCAAAAATGTTATTTGCAAAATACCTATTAAATCTTCAATCGATTATATAAATCCTCCTGTTTTAAATATTACAGCATTATCAATACTAAATGATACCATCATTAATAACCCATCGCAAAAAATAAATTTAAATTATAAGCAAGGAGATGTTAATATATTTTATAGTGCAATTAATTATACTGATCCTGAAAATATGCGCTACTCCTACCGGATAAAAAATAAAAAGGATAGTAGCTGGATAGAAGCAGGAGATCAGCAAAATATTTTATTGACGAATATTTCACCTGGCAGTTATAAACTAGAGTTGATGGTGGCTGCCTATGATAATAAATGGGATGATCAAATAAAAGAATTAGAAATCAATGTGCTGGCGCCATTCTGGCAAACACCAATATTCTATATTTTGGTGGCATTGATCCTGGTCATGATTGCTTATTATTTATATCGATACCGGATCAAGCAAATAAATCAAAGAGCCAATCTTGACAGATTGCTGGCGCAAGCAGAAATGAAAGCTTTGCATTCGCAAATGAATCCACACTTTATCTTCAATTGCCTGAACAGCATCAGGGAAATGATCCTTATAAATGAAAACGATCAGGCATCCCGTTACCTTAGCAAATTTGCCCGCCTGATACGCATTACACTTAATCAATCTTCTAAAACATTTGTAAGTCTTGAAGATACAATTGACTATCTGCACCGGTATCTTGAAATGGAGCAAATTCGCAAAAATAATTTCAGTTATAGTATTGATGTTGATGGAGAATTACACCCCGGTGAAATTCTTTTGCCTCCGATGCTGATACAGCCCTTTATAGAAAATGCCATTTGGCATGGTGCATCTCCAAAAAAGGATATGCAAATTGAAATTGGCTTTCAAAAAAAGGGAGATGAATTGATTTGCATAATAGAAGATAACGGTATTGGCATTAATAAATCATTGAAGAAAAAGGAAACTTTGCCGGGAGAACAATCCGTTGGCATTATTAATATCCGGCAGCGAATAGCCTTACTAAACGAAAAATACAACCTTAGCAGCACTGTAAAAATTGAAGACAAAACCGATTTATCCCCTGCTACCGAAAGCGGTACAATTGTTACCCTTCATTTATCTATTCAAAATAATAAAACACCATGGAACGATTGAAAACAATTTTGATAGATGATGAGCCGAGGGGGCTTAGTTCGATGCAAAAGCTTTTACAGATAAATTGCCCCGAAGCCGATATTATCGGTAGCTACACAAATCCCGATGAAGCAATTGAAAGGATTAAAATCATGGAGCCGCATCTTATCTTTCTTGATATAGCCATGCCGGTAAAAAACGGGTTTGATCTCTTGA
>JBDSUW010000007.1:0-33332 GCA_039927535.1 Chitinophagaceae bacterium
CCGCCGCCATTACCCCGCAGATCATAAATCAGACTTTGCAATCCTTGTTTTTGCAAATTTTCCATTGCCTGCATAAACTCTTCATAACTGTTTTCTGTAAACTTATTCAACTTTATATAACCGGTAGTTTTATCAATCATGTAAGCTGCATCTACAGCTGAAACCGGGATTCTCCCTCTTGTAACAGCTATAGATATTTGTTTTGACTCTCTTATTATTTGTAGATCAGCCGTTGATCCTCTTTCACCACGGATATATTTTTTTATGCTATCTGCATCAAATGTTTCCTGCGTTAATGAAACCTTGTTAACTGCAATGATTTTATCACCAATCAATAGACCAGCCTTCTCACTAGGGCCGTTTGGTACCACATAAACAACGTTTACTGTATCACTAAATACATTAAACTCTACACCGATTCCTTCAAAGTTGCCAGCCAGGTCTTCATTTGCTGCTTGCACTTTTACTGATGGCAGATAAACAGAATGTGGGTCTAATTCAGTCATTATTTCCTGAATTGCCTTTCCTTCTAGTACACCAATATTTACAGAGTCAACATATCTTAATTTTATCAGGTCAAGTGCTTCTTGTAATGAATTACTGCTGTTGGATGCAAAAAAGCTTTTTTTATTCCCTGCATTATCATTCAGTTTATAACCTAACAGCATTCCTATTATTAAAATCAAAGAAAAAAGTAACGGTAACCAAACTTGTAATTTTTTATTCCCCATCATAATACTTTATTGTGTAATTTGACGCAAAATACTTGATTTGAGCGGAAAGCAGATTTCTGTTCATCTAATTCAACAAATCTTTATGCCGGAAGTAATACTAATAGCTGACTGTGGTGCAACAAAAGGAGAGTGGTGTTTGGTAAATAAAGGGAAAAAGAAAATCATCATTACACAAGGAATCAGCCCTTATTTTTTAAGTACTGAGCAGATAATAGATTTGTTACAGAATGAGCTACAACCAAAACTTAAAAATGTAGAAGTTGATGTAGTGCACTATTATGGCACCGGCTGTGCCAATCCGGCAAATGCTAAATCCGTTAAAAGGGCTTTAAGTAAAGTTTTTGAAGGAGCTAAAATAGAAGTAACTCATGATTTAATGGCTGCTGCCCGAGCATTATGTGGTAGAGAAAAAGGGGTTGCCTGTATTCTGGGCACAGGTTCCAATTCATGTTACTATGATGGTAAAAAAATTGTCAAAAATAGTCCGGGCTTAGGGTATGTATTGGGAGATGAAGGTAGCGGAGCCTATCTGGGACGAAAAGTCATTCAATATTATCTCTACGGTACTTTTGATTACGAGTTAAGAGGCCGTTTTGATGTTACTTATACTACAAACGCCGCGGAAATATTGGAGAATGTATATAAAAAGCCATTGCCAAACCGCTATCTGGCTAGCTTTGCCAGGTTTCTTGCAGAAAACCGGGGGCATTATATGATTGAAAATATTATTGAAGATGGCTTAAATGATTTTTTCTTTAACCATCTTTGCAAATACAGGGAAGTGTGGACTTTGCCTGTACATTTTGCCGGAAGTATTGCATTTGGTTTTAAAGACGTAGTACAGCAACTTTGCAACAATTATGAGTTTGAATTAGGTAAGGTAATGAAAAATCCCATGGAAGGTTTAGTAGCATACCACAGCTAAAATATGAACAGAGTATGGCATTCGAAAAAATAACCGAGCAACCAAGTCATTTTCACAATCTGGAAAAAATGTCGATTGGCGAAATTCTCGTCAACACGAATTCAGAAGACAAAACAGTTCCGGCTGCAATTGAAAAAGCAATTGCTCAAATTGAAAAGTTAGTAGAAGCAATTACAGATAAAATGCTGATGGGCGGCCGTCTTTTCTATATTGGTGCCGGTACCAGCGGTAGATTAGGCATATTGGATGCCAGTGAATGTCCGCCAACTTATGGTGTTCCTTACGGATTAGTGATAGGTATTATTGCCGGAGGAGAAAAAGCAATTACGAATGCGGTGGAAAATGCTGAAGACGATGATGAACAAGGTTGGAAAGATCTTGTTATATATAATGTTAGTGAAAAAGATGTAGTAGTAGGAATTGCAGCCAGTGGAACTACTCCTTATGTAATTGGCGCTTTGGAAGAATGTAGAAAAAGAAAAATTATTACTGGCAGTATTGCTTGCAATCCCGATTCGCCGGTAAGTACTGCAGCAGACTTCCCTATTGAGGTTGTGGTTGGACCTGAGTTTGTTACTGGAAGTACCCGCATGAAAAGCGGAACTGCACAGAAATTGGTGTTGAATATGATTTCGACAACTGTCATGATCCAATTGGGAAGAGTAGAAGGTAATAAAATGGTGAACATGCAATTGACCAATGATAAGCTGGTTGACCGTGGTACAAAAATGTTGATGGAAAGAATTAATGAAACCAATTATGACAAGGCTAAAAATCTTTTGCTCAAATTCGGAAGTGTAAAAAAAGCCGCAGATTCTTTTGCTGAATGATTGCCTTTTAAAATTTTCTTTCTATATTGTGCATCACACAGAAAACAAAGTGGTAAAAAACTATACAAATTTCAGTTTCTCTTTTCCAGTAATGGCTTCCATTACAACCACTACATTTACAACAACCCGTTAAGGGTTGTATATTTCCATATCATCATTGGGCTTAATGGCTACGCTTAGAAGGATAACTTCTTAAGAAGTTCTTAAATCATTTTACTAATTATTAATCAGGTATACATGCAGGTTTTAAAATTCGGCGGTACTTCGGTTGCTAATGCCGAAAACATTAAGAAGGTAATAGATATTGTAAAACAATCATCACAAAAAGATAAAACGATTGTAGTTGTTTCTGCATTTGGAGGCGTAACGGATTTGTTGTTGAATGCTGCTTCATTATCTGAAACAGGAAACGAAGCGTATAAGGACAAACTTATTGAAATTGAACAAAGACATCTTGAAGCAGTAAAGCAATTAATTCCTGTTGCACAACAAAGCCAGCTACTAAGCTTGGTTAAGAAAAGCTGTAATGAACTGGAGGATATTTGTAATGGTATTTTTTTATTGGGAGAATTAACTTCCAGATCAAAAGATCGTATTAGTAGCTATGGCGAATGGATTTCATCACAAATAATAGCAGCAGCTTTTAATGCAAATAAAGTGGGTGCAGTTTGGAAGGATGCAAAGGAACTGATTGTTACCAATTCTGCTTTCACTGCCGCCGAAGTTGATTTTAAAGAAACAGATAGTAAAGTAAACGGTTATTATAATTCTCAGTCGGCATCAATTATTATTATTCCTGGTTTTATTGCCACAGATAAAAACGGCGTTACTACTACATTGGGTAGAGGAGGTTCAGATTATACTGCAGCTATAATTGCCTCGGCATTAAACGCATCTGTTTTGGAAGTATGGACAGATGTAAGTGGAATGATGACTGCCGACCCACGGTTAACAAATAATGCCCGCATCATTCCCAATATTTCCTATCAGGAAGCAATGGAGTTATCACACTTTGGAGCTAAAGTTATTTACCCGCCAACGATACAGCCGGTAATGAATAAATCCATTCCTGTAAGAATAAAAAACACATTTTCTCCAGAAGATGCAGGTACATTGATTGAGTCTACAAGTTCATCAAGTGGCAACATAGTTAGAGGAATCTCAAGTATCAATAATATTGCTTTGATCAGTTTGGAAGGAAGCGGAATGGTTGGGATTCCCGGTTTTTCAAAAAGATTGTTTGAAGCATTGAGCAGTGAAAGGATTAATGTGATTCTAATCACTCAAAGTTCATCGGAGCATTCCATTTGTGTGGGTATTGATTCTAAGGATGCCGGAAAAGCAAAACATAGTATTGACATGGCTTTTGCTAATGAAATTGCATTACAGAAAGTAGAACCCTTGAAAGTTGAAGCGGATCTTTCAATTATTGCATTGGTTGGTGAAAACATGAAGAATCATACTGGCATTAGTGGTAGAATGTTTGGCGCAATGGGTCGGAATGGTGTAAATATCAGAGCTATTGCACAAGGTTCGTCTGAAAAAAATATCTCAACTGTTATTGCCACAAAAAATGTAAAAAAGGCAATTAACGTATTGCATGAAGAATTCTTTGAAACAACTTTCAAACTTGTCAACTTGTTTATTACTGGAACAGGTAATGTTGGCGGCAAATTATTGGCACAGATAAATCAACAAGCTGAATTCTTAAAAGAAAGGATGAACCTTCATTTGAGAGTGGTTGGACTAAGTAACAGTCGTAAGATGCTTATTGACGAAGATGGCATAGATCTAAATAATTGGAAAGAAAAACTGGATGCCGGCACTCCTGCAAGTTTGCAGGGTTTTGTTGATGAGATTATTAACCGGAATCTCCGCAATTCTATTTTTGTTGACATAACTGCAAATGATAAAGTAGCTGGAGTGTACGATCAGTTATTAGAAAAAAGTATTTCAGTGGTTGCCTGCAACAAAGTAGCAGCCTCTTCTGCATATGATAATTATAAAAAAATAAAAGACCTTTCGAGAGAATTCAACAGCCAATTTCTTTTTGAAACAAATGTGGGTGCCGGATTGCCTTTAATTGCAACTTTAAATGATTTGGTACACAGCGGCGACAGAGTGCATAAAATTCAGGCTGTTTTAAGCGGCACATTGAATTTTGTATTTAATAATTATGATGGCACCAAAAAATTTGCTGAGGTCGTTAAGCAAGCACAAGATGAAGGGTACACTGAACCAGATCCAAGATTAGATTTAGGTGGAACTGATGTTATGCGGAAGATTATGATTCTTGCAAGAGAATCCGGTGTTCAAATCGAAATGGATGATATTGCCAATAACTCATTTATGCCACCATCTTGTATGCAGGGATCGGTAGAAGACTTTTATATTGAAATGACTAATGAGGAAAATCATTTTAAAAAATTAGTAGAAGAAGCTGATGCAGCTGGATGTAAGCTAAAATTTGTCGCCTCCTTTGCTGATGGCAAAGCATCAGTAGGTTTACAACATATTGATCCAAAGCATGACCTTTACCACTTATACGGAAAAGATAATGTGGTTTTATTTTATACCGATAGATATAAAGAACAGCCATTGGTGATAAAAGGTGCAGGAGCAGGAGCAGAAGTTACAGCTAGCGGAGTTTTTGCAGATATCATTCGAGCAAGTAAAGTGTGAACCTTAAATCTCTAAAGGGACTTTAGAGCCTGTAATTTTAAAGCCTCTTTAATTTTAGTAAGATGGAGAAAATTAAAATAAAATGTCCTGGTACAGTAGCAAACCTCGTTTGTGGATTTGACATACTTGGTATGGCATTGAATGAACCGAATGATATAATGGAAATAACCTTATTAGATGAACCTAGAGTTATTATTCATAATCGGGACAATTATAATTTACCAACCGAGCCGGAAAAGAATGTAGCTGGTGTTGTGTTTTTATCGGTAATGGAAAAAGTGGGTGGCACTGCTGGCTTTGAAGTAACGATTGAAAAACATATCAAACCCGGAAGTGGTATTGGATCTAGCGCAGCAAGTGCTGCAGGAGCTGCCGTTGCAGCTAACCATTTACTGGGAAAAATTTTTTCTTCTGATGAAATGGTACAATTTGCAATGAACGGTGAAAAATTAGCATCGGGTGTTAAACATGCTGATAATATTGCTCCTTGTATCTTGGGTGGAGTAACTTTGATACGTTCTATTCATCCATTAGATATTATTCCGCTTTCCTCTCCAGATTTGTTTGTTACAATTGTACATCCGCAAATAGAAGTGAGAACATCAGATGCAAGACAAATATTACGTCAACAGGTTTATTTGAAAGATGCAATAAAACAATGGGGAAATATTGCAGGTCTAGTAACAGGATTTCTTAAAAATGATGTTGATTTGATTGGCCGTTCATTAGAAGATGTGATTATAGAACCCATACGTAGCATTCTTATTCCGGGTTTTGATGAAGTGAAAACTAAGTGTAAAGAAGCAGGTGCTTTAGGTGGCGGCATATCTGGTTCCGGGCCTTCCATGTTCATGCTAAGTAAGGATAAAAAAACGGCTGAAGAAATTGAAATAGTTATGAAAGAAGTATATGAAAAAATCGGGATTGATTACAATACATATGTAACAACTATAAATAAAAATGGCGTTGAAATAATTAGTTGATTATTCTAGGTATTGCTATGAGGAAGTATAAAAATATTTATAAATTAATAAACTAAGTTCCACTTTTAGCCCCGATTAAATCGGGTAGGAAGGACATGGGTATGAATTTTTACAGCACAAATAAACAATCGCCATTAGTTGACTTTAAACAAGCAACGATAAAAGGTCAGGCACCAGATAAAGGATTATACTTTCCGGAAATGATTCCTCAAGTTGATAAAGAACTTATAAAGGAAATCGAAAATTACTCGAATGAAGAAATTGCATTCCGTGTAATTAAACCTTATGTCGGGAACGTAATAGACGATGAGAAGCTTTTCCAAATAGTATCTGAAACAGTGAATTTCCTAATTCCATTGGTGAAGGTGACTGAAAATATTTCATCACTTGAATTATTTCATGGCCCAACATTAGCTTTTAAAGATGTTGGTGCAAGATTTATGAGCCGTTGTCTTGGCCATTTTATGGGTCGGAACGCTGAAAAGGGTCGGAACGCTGAAAGCGGTCTGAACCGTAATAGTAATAAAGTTACAGTTCTCGTTGCCACTTCCGGCGATACCGGTGGCGCAGTCGCCAACGGTTTCTATAATGTAGATGGGATAGATGTAATAATTCTTTACCCATCCGGAAAAGTAAGTCTTGTACAGGAAAAGCAGTTAACAACACTTGGCAAAAATATTAAAGCATTAGAAGTACAAGGAACTTTCGATGATTGTCAGCAAATGGTGAAACAAGCTTTCAGTGATAAGGACATCACTGAAAAATTATTTCTCACTTCTGCCAACTCTATCAATGTAGCAAGATGGCTGCCACAACAATTCTATTATTTCTTTGCCTATAAGCAGTGGCTGGAGAAAAACAATCCTCCTGTCATTTCTGTTCCAAGCGGAAACTTTGGAAATATATGTGCCGGAATTTTAGCCATGAAATCTGGGTTGCCTATAAAGCATTTTATAGCAGCTTGTAATGCTAACGATATTGTTAGCGAATATTTAGAGTCAGAAAAATTAATTCCAAGGCAAGCAGTTGCTACCTTATCCAACGCAATGGATGTAGGCAATCCAAGCAATTTTGTACGGATACTTGAAATCTTCCATCATCAGTTTCCAGAGTTGAAAAGTAAACTCAGTTCCTCTAGTATTTCTGATAAAGAAACAATGGAAACAATTACAGCAGTTTATCAAAAAGAGAAATATATACTTGACCCACATGGTGCGGTTGGCTATTTATCGCTGCAACGATACCTCAATAATAATCCAAATGAAAAGGGGATTTTCTTAGAAACAGCTCATCCGGTGAAATTCCCGGAAGCTGTAGAAACTGCTATAGGAAAGTCTATTGAAATTCCGGAAACTGTTAGCTCAATAATGAAAGTTGAAAAGAAAAGCACATTAATAAAACCAGTTTTTAAAGAGTTAAAAGATTTTTTAATGCAGTAGAATTAATTAGATTGAGCCACATATGCACATAAAAACATAGTTTTCACATAGCTGATTTTATTCTATGTGTGTATATCGTATGTGTTCTATTTATCTATGTGGTTCAAAAAAATAGTCTGACTTTATCTCCCTTGCCTGCCGACAGGCATTTTTACTCTTTTTATATCTTATCTTATATTTGCATCGAAGAGAAAGGCTATGCAAGACATTGAACCATTTTATAACTGGCAGCACATTTATATAAGTGAAGAAGACGAACAATCGCCATTCTATGGGAGAACCTATTCCCAATTTGAATATTCTCTTACTGTTTACAATTATTATATCCATCCATTATGGGATGACTTTGGCAGCCGCACATTATACCTGAAAGTGTTAATTGCAGATTATGAGGAAAAATATGCTGTAATAGAATTAATTGGAGAGTGGAACGATGCAATAGAAAACGACATAATGGAACTAAAAAGGGAAGTGCTGGAAAAGTTCATGGAAGAAGGGATTTATAAGTTTATCCTCATTACAGAGAATGTATTGAATTTTCATAGCGATGGTAAAGAATATTACGAAGAATTATTTGAGGAAGTGTCAGATGAAAATGGTTGGGTGGTTTGTTTAAACATGCCGCAGCAAACTCAATATGATTTTAAACAGGCACATTTAAATCAGTTTATTGAACTGATGGAACTGGACAACTGGAGAATCTATAGGCCTTTTCACCTGTTCAAAAAAATTGATACTGAGTTTACGAATCGGCTGGAAGGTTAGATATATCTGTTCTTTTTAGCTGAACTTTCTATCGAAATCTTTTGTTATAATTTGGCCTTCGGATAGTACTTTTGCAACTATTGATTACACCTAAGAAAGATTTATATGAAATGGTCTGAACTGTTTACATCTTCGATTGGAAAAAAGTGGGTGATGGCGTTGACGGGTTTTTTTCTTATTCTTTTCCTTATTATACATGTTAGTTTGAATGCTACTATCTGGGCCAACGATGGTGGTAAGATGTTTGAAGAAGGTGCTCATTTTATGGGCTCTAATATAGTTCCACGGCTTTTAGAAATTGGATTGATGGCTGGTATTCTGTTACATATAATACAAGGAATAATGCTAGAAATTCAAAATCGTAGCAAAAGAAAAAAAGGATATGCGGTGGCTATGGGAAATAAAGACAGTAAATGGTATAGCCGCAGTATGGGATTGTTAGGCACATTAATTTTATTGTTTCTGATCATGCATTTTATACATTTTTGGATACCTAATCGTAGTAATCAAGGTTGGTTGTTAGGCCCCGAAATATCTTTGTATGATAAAATGAAAGAGGTTTTCCAGGTAGATTGGGTAGTCATCTTATATGTGTTAGGATGTTTTTCATTAGCCTGGCATTTATTGCATGGCTTTCAAAGTGCTTTTAGAACAATTGGTGTTAGTAATAAAAAATACCTTCGTTTATTGAATGGAATTGGAGTTGGATTCTCGATTATCGTTCCACTTGCCTTTGCTTTAATGCCGGTAAGTTTTTATTTGGGTTGGATAAAATAGAAGCCTCCCCAAACCCCTCCGAAAGAGGGGCTTCAGATTCCGTATTTGGAAATTGCTTTTTGAATTTGGTGATTCGAGAGTTTGATTGTTTGAAGCGTATTTTTAATATGCAAGAAAAGAGAGCAATGAGGAAACAGCCCCGTAGGGGCGACATATTGGTAGTTCCGTGTGTTAACCCGGAGTAAAGAATATGAAGAATGTATTCAGAACCCCTTAGGCCTGCCCGACTGGTCATTCAGGAGGGGGTGAAATATTTTGATGAATAGAATTATAACTGTACAAGTGTGCGACGCCCGTCCGAACGGGTCATCCGGGCGGGCAAGAGACGATGATAGTAGTACTGAAGCCGGGAACATAAAAATAATTTAACCATCAGGTCGCTTTAAACGTACCGATGGAAATAACAAAATAGGTTATGCTTGAATCAAAAATTCCTGCGGGAAAAATGGAAGATAAATGGGTGGACTATAAAGGCCATTGCAAATTGGTGAACCCGGCTAATAAAAGAAAGTTAGAAATAATTATTGTTGGTACAGGCCTGGCTGGTGCTTCTGCCGCTGCTGCCTTAGGAGAGTTGGGTTATAAAGTAAAGGCTTTTTGTTTTCAGGATTCTCCACGTCGTGCACATAGTATTGCTGCGCAAGGTGGTATCAATGCCGCTAAGAATTATCAGAATGATGGGGATTCAACTTTCCGTTTGTTTTATGATACCGTAAAAGGTGGTGACTATCGTGCAAGAGAGGCGAATGTGCATCGCTTGGCTGAAGTAAGTGCAAATATCATTGACCAGTGTGTGGCACAAGGTGTTCCATTTGCAAGAGAATATGGTGGTTTGTTAAGTAACCGTTCTTTCGGTGGTGTGCAAGTTAAAAGAACTTTTTATGCTGCCGGACAAACTGGTCAGCAATTATTGATAGGAGCCTATCAGGCCTTGGAAAGACAAGTAGCATTGGGAAATGTAGAAATGTATAGTCGCCATGAAATGCTGGATGTGGTAATGATTGATGATAAGGCAAGAGGAATTATTTGTAGAAATCTTATTACTGGACAGCTTGAACGATTCTTTGGTCATGCAGTTTTACTTTGCTCTGGTGGATATGGCAATGTTTTTTATTTATCTACCAACGCAATGGGTAGTAATGTAACTGCTGCATGGAAAGCACATAAAAAAGGAGCCATGTTTGGTAATCCTTGCTTCACACAAATACATCCTACTTGTATTCCAGTAAGTGGAGATCATCAGTCGAAGCTAACGCTGATGTCTGAGTCATTAAGAAATGACGGACGTATTTGGGTGCCAAAGCAAAAGAATGATACAAGAAAAGCAAATGATATTCCCGAAGAGGAAAGAGATTATTACTTAGAGAGAAAATACCCTGCTTTTGGAAACTTAGTACCAAGAGATGTGGCATCAAGAGCAGCTAAGGAAAGATGTGATGCTGGTTATGGTGTGGGAACAACAAGACAAGCAGTTTACCTTGATTTCAAACACAACCTGATTAATAAATACGGAAAAGTAGAAGCGCATAAGCAAGGAATAGAAAATCCGGATATGGAAACATTAATCCGTTTAGGTAAAGAAGTAGTAAAAGAAGAGTACGGTAATCTTTTTGATATGTATGAAAAGATTACTGGAGAAAATCCATACGAAGTGCCAATGCGAATTTATCCGGCGGTGCATTATACAATGGGCGGACTTTGGGTTGATTATGAACTGATGACGAATGTAAAAGGATTGTATTGTTTGGGAGAAGCAAATTTCAGCGATCACGGAGCTAATCGACTTGGAGCATCTGCATTAATGCAAGGGTTGGCTGATGGATATTTTGTAATTCCTTATACTATTGGCAATTATTTGGCAGATGAAATCAGTGTAAAGCCGATTGCCACTACGCATGATGCTTTTGTGCAAACAGAAAAAGCAGTGAAGGATAGAATTGATACGTTGATGAATATTAAGGGTAACCAAACTGTTGAAAGTTTCCATAAGCGTCTTGGAAAAATAATGTGGGAGAAATGTGGCATGGCCCGGAATGCACAAGGATTGACAGAAGCGATTGAAGAAATTCAGCAATTAAAAAAAGAATTCTGGAGTAATGTAAAAATTCCAGGCGAAATAAATGAAATGAATCCTGAATTGGATAAGGCCGGCCGTGTGGCTGATTTTATAGAACTGGGAGAATTGATGTGTAAAGATGCATTACAACGAAATGAAAGTTGCGGTGGCCATTTTCGGGAGGAAAGCCAGACTGAAGAAGGGGAAGCTAAAAGAGATGATGATAACTTTGCCTATGTATCAGCATGGGAATATAAAGGCGAAAGCAATTGGGAATTGAATAAAGAACCATTAGAGTTTGAAGTAGTGAATCTGACACAAAGGAGTTATAAGTAAATCATGAAAGTAAGCGGATTTACATTTGTGAAGAATGCCGTGAAGTATGATTACCCGGTAGTGGAGTCTATCAAATCAATTTTACCCCTTGTGGATGAAATGATTGTTAGCCTTGGTGATTCGGAAGATGAAACAAATGTATTAATAGAGTCGATCGGAAGTAAAAAAATAAAGTTTATTTATTCTGAGTGGGATAAAACCTTGAGAGAGGGTGGAAAAGTGTTGGCAGTAGAAACGGATAAGGCAATGGATGCGGTGTCACCAGATGCAGATTGGCTTATTTATATTCAGGCAGATGAAGTGATACATGAAAAATATCATTCGGCTATCAGAAACGGAATGGTAGATTATAAGGATGATGAAAGGGTAGAAGGATTGCTGTTTAAATATTTACACTTTTATGGCAGCTATAAATATCTTGGTGATGGAAGAAGCTGGTACAAAAGAGAAATAAGAATAATTAAGAATGATAAGCAAATAAGATCTTACAGAGATGCGCAAGGTTTTCGAAAGAATGACAGAAAGCTAAATGTGAAATTGATTGATGCATATGTTTATCACTACGGCTGGGTTAAGAATCCGTTGTTTATGAATCAAAAGCAACAGGATTTTGGAAAGCTCTGGAATGATGATGCGATACATGGGGAATGGGTAAAGCAACTGGAGAAAAAAGGGCCAGAATTTGATTACTCGACTATTGATTCAATTACAATGTTCAAAGAAGAACATCCTGCTGTTATGAAAAACAGAGTGGAAAATGAAAACTGGAATTTTGAACATAACGAATTTGATAAAAAATTTAAGAATACAAAGTACCAGTTTTTATATTTTTTGGATAAAAAATTCGGAATAAAACCGTTTTCTTATAAAAACTATAGAATTATTTAATCGCTTATAATTTTTTACATGGAACATTCAATGATAAATCTGACTTTGAAAATCTGGAGACAAAAAAATGCCTCTGCTCCTGGAAAATTTGAAACATATCCTGTTAAAAATATTTCTGCTGAAATGTCATTCCTTGAAATGATTGATGTTTTGAATGAAGAACTGATAAGTGAAGGAAAAGACCCTATTGCTTTCGACCATGATTGCAGGGAAGGAATTTGCGGAGCCTGTTCCATGTATATCAATGGACGTCCGCATGGACCATGGCATGCCAACACTACTTGCCAATTACACATGAGGGCTTATAAAGATGGAGATACAATTGTAATAGAACCATGGAGAGCCAACTCTTTCCCTGTTATTAAAGATTTAGTGGTTGACAGAACAGCTTTTGACCGTATCATTCAGGCCGGAGGTTATATTTCAGTTAACACAGGTAACGCAGTGGATGCCAACGCAACACCAATTCAAAAAGATAATGCTGATGCCGCATTTGCAGCAGCTGCATGTATTGGATGTGGCGCTTGTGTTGCTGCTTGTAAAAATTCTTCAGCCATGCTATTTGTATCTGCAAAAGTATCTCACCTTGCTTTGTTGCCACAAGGTGATCCTGAAAGAAAATCCAGAGCTTTGAATATGGTAGCACAAATGGACAAAGAAGGTTTTGGGTCTTGTACCAACACAGGTGCATGCGAAGCGGTTTGCCCAAAAGAAATATCAATTGAGAATATTGCCAGACTTAATCGGGAATATATGATCGCAGGAGCCATTTCTGACAAATAAAACTGCAATTATTTTAATCAATCTCTACTTCTTTTAGCTCTCTCATTAAAATTTGTCGTATTTATTAATGGCGGATTTCACTCTTTTTCGCTGGAATTAACAGCATTGGATAACTTTAAAGCAATAAAAGGCTGAATTTTACGATTTTTAATTAAATACACTGCTATTGAGCTTGTTAGGAAGGATATCCAGTATCTTATTGTTGACACTCATTGCTTATAAAAGTAGTGGACAGCTTCCTGCAACAAATTCCGGTATTTCAAATCTTCGCCAAAAAAAATTTAGTACAAAAACCGACAGTTTAAAGATTGATACAATCAGCATTTTACCAAATACATTTTCTATTCCATTTGTGGCAGCTACTGATTACAGATTAGATTTCGTAAGTGCAACGTTATTCTGGATAAAGAAACCTGCTGCAGATAGTGTAACGATTAGCTATCGGATATTTCCGTTTAAATTAAATCCTGTTGCACAAAGAATGGTGTATGATAGTGTGGTCAATAATTTTTATATAAAACCAATTGAGATCAATAAAGGGCTAGCCAATTCTCAAAACCGGATTTTTGATTTTGGCACATTAAAGGCGGAAGGTAGTTTCGGCAGACAAATTGGATTTGGAAATAGCCAGGATGCTGTAGTGAATTCCACACTCAATCTTCAGTTAAACGGGATGCTGGGTGATAGTATCGAGATCAATGCCGCTATTACAGATAATAATATTCCAATTCAACCCGATGGAAATACACAGCAATTAAATGAATTTGATCAGGTTTTTCTTCAGTTCAAAAAGAAAAACTGGCAATTAAATCTAGGAGATTTAGAGATCAGAGAAAATAAAAGTTACTTTCTAAATTTCTATAAGCGTTTACAAGGTGTTTCATTTCAAACAACAAACCAGTTATCAAAATCTGTTCAATCAAATACTTTAGTAAGCGGCTCTATTGCCAAAGGAAAATTTACAAGGAATATTCTTGAGTCATTGGAAGGAAATCAAGGCCCATACAGACTAAGAGGTGCAAACAATGAATTCTTCTTTATTGTACTGGCGAATACGGAAAGAGTATTTTACGATGGAGAACTTTTACAAAGAGGAGAGGATCAGGATTATGTTATCAACTACAATTCTGCCGAAATTACTTTTACTCCCCGAAGAATGATAACTAAAGACAGCAGGATACAGGTTGAGTTTGAATATGCCGATAGAAACTTTTTAAATGCCAATCTGTTTTTGTCACAAGAATTTGAAATAAATAATAGACTAAAAATCCGTTTTGGCGCATTTAATAATAGCGATGCAAAGAACTCTGCCATCAACCAGGTATTAGATCCAAAGCAAAAACAGTTTTTGGCTGATCTGGGCGATAGTGTACAAAGAGCATTTTATCCTGCCGCTTTTCAGGATACTTTATCGCCAGGAAAAATTCTATATGAGAAAATATACATCGGTGCGGATTCTATTTACCAATATTCCATTGACCCGAATGTAGCTATCTATAATTTATCATTTGTTGATGTAACACAAGGAAACGGAAATTATATTTCTGACTTTAATGGCGCCAATGGAAAAGTGTATAAGTATGTAGCTCCAATTGCTGGCATAAAGCAAGGAAGATATGAACCGGTTCAAATATTAGTGGCTCCGAAAAAACAACAGATTGTCAATCTCGGTGTTGATTATGCTATCAATCCAAGTACTAATTTAATAGCAGAAGTTGCTACAAGCAGTACTGATGTCAATACTTATTCATCAAAAGATAATGGAGATGATAGAGGCTGGGGTGCAAAGTTTCGATTGACGAATGAAAAGATGCTAAGTCAACAAAAAAAACTGATACTATCCACTGGATTAGATTATGAGTATGTGGACAGGAAGTTTAAACCATTAGAACGATTAAGAAATGTAGAATTTACGAGAGATTGGGGATTGGGTATAAATTCAATTCCTGTTCCGGCAGATGAAAATATTATCCGTACTACAATTGGTTTGAAAGATAAAAACAATCATACTTTCACTTATCAGTTTATTAATTATCATCGTAGCGACAATTATAATGGTTTTCAGAACCGTGTTCAGCATAATGGAAACTGGAAAGGCTGGACTTTTATAAACAGTTTCTCTCTTACAAATTTTAGTTTGCTAAATGATAAGGGAAGCTTTTTGAGACCATCTGTTGACATCAGTAAAGAATTAAAGCAACTGAAAAACTGGCGGCTCGGGTTCTCTTATTTGCTGGAAAAAAATAACACTCGGTTTAAAAACACCGATACACTTATTCCCGGGTCTTTTTCTTTTGATATTTACTCTGCTTATCTGAAATCAGATGAAAGTAAAAGGAATAGATATCGTTTAACCTTTTTTACCCGTTCTGATAAATACCCGGTGTATAAAGATTTTGTAAGAAGCGACAGAAGTTTGAACCTGAACCTCCAAACAGAGTTATTAGCAAATCCAAAAAGGCAGTTATATATCAATACAACTTTTAGAAAATTGAAAGTGTATAATAACACCGTTTCCAAACAACAGGCTGATGAAACAATTCTTGGAAGGGTAGAATATGTAATGAATGAATGGAAAGGGTTGCTAACTGGTAATCTTTTGTATGAAGTAGGTGCAGGGCAGGAGCAACGAAGAGATTTTGCTTATTTGGAAGTTCCCGCAGGAACCGGTCAATATGCATGGAACGATTATAACAGTGATGGTGTGCAGCAACTAAATGAATTTGAGTTGGCTGCTTTTCCAGATCAGGCAAAATTCTTACGAATATTTACACCAACCAATGATTTTATAAAAGCAAATTATACAACGTTCAATTATAGTTTCACTTTAAACCCCCGTTCTGTTTTAGTTTCTCCAGATTTGAAAGGGTTTAAGAAATTTCTATCGAAACTGATAATCATTAGCTCGTTACAAACAAATAAAAAATCAATAGCAAAAGGTAGTTTTGAATTTAATCCTTTTAAATATGGTATTAGTGATACTGCGTTGGTTACGTTAAATACAACCTTACTAAACACTATTTCTTTTAATCGGTTGAATAATAAATGGGGTGTAGATTTTACTAACCTTAGAAACAACGGAAAATCGTTACTAACGTATGGATATGAAACGAGGAAATTGAACGACTGGCTTATGAAGCTAAGATGGAATATAAGCCGCTCAGTTCTGATTACACTAAATGGAAAGAAAGGACAAAATGAATTAGTAACGCCGCAGTTTGCAAACAGAAATTACAAATTGAATATTTATAATGCAGAGCCATTTGTAACATTAATTAGAGGAACGACTTTTCGGATAGCTGGCGGGTATAAATTTGAAACAAAGAAAAATAGTCCGCTGTTTGGTGGTGAAAAATCAGTTTCAAATTCAATCAACCTGGACAGCAAGTATAATATTTTACAGAACAGTGCTCTTACTGGTAAGTTCACCTTTAATAATATCAGCTATAGTTATCCTGCTAATACTACAGTAAGTTATATTATGCTTGATGGATTGCTGCCTGGTAAAAATTTTTTGTGGTCAGTAGGCTTTAGTAAGCGATTATTAAATAACCTTGAAATCAATCTTCTTTATGACGGAAGAAAAGCAGGGAGTTCGAAAACAGTGCATTTAGGAAGAGCTGCGATAACTGCGTTGTTTTAAAATATCCCTGATAAAAATATCAAGGCTGATTTTTCTGTCACTCCGGGCTTGCCCCGGAGTCTTTCCTGAATAAATCAATAAAAACTTAGTATTGTTTAATTTAGTATGATGTTCTCTATTTTTTTGCTAACTTATTTTAGAGAAAGATGCCGGGTCAAGCCCGGCAAGACACTATATCACTTGTAAATTTTTTTCTGTTGATTTTTAAAAATAAAAATGAATATTAAATCTATGTTCCCCTTTAGAGCCTGTCCCAATTTTTTCGGGAGGACAGGGGTTTACACATTAAACCTAAAATGCATCAGGTCACCGTCTTTCACCATATATTCTTTTCCTTCTATTCGTAGTTTACCAACCTCACGGCAGGCGGCTTCAGAACCATATTTTACAAAATCCTCATAACTGGTTACTTCTGCCTTAATAAAACCTTTTTCAAAATCTGTGTGAATAACTCCTGCGGCTTGCGGAGCTTTCCAGCCTTCATGAATTGTCCAGGCTCTTACTTCCTGCACACCGGCGGTGAAATAAGTAAACAAATTTAATAATTTGTAAGCAGAATGAATAAGCCTGTCTAATGCCGGCTCCGTCATTTTATATTCATCCATAAATAACTTGCGGTCTTCATCATTATCCATTTCAGCAATCTGTGCTTCAATATCATTATTCATCACAATTACTTCTGCATTCTCATTTTTTACCGCAGCTATCAATGCTTCAGAATATTTGTTTCCGGTATGCATGGAGGCTTCGTCAACATTGGCTACATACAAAACTGGTTTCTCAGTTAAAAGAAACAAATCTTCAATAGCGGCATGCTCTTCTTTATCTAAAATCAGCGAACGGATACTTTTCCCTTTTTCAAGATGCTCTTTACAACTTATTAATACTACAAGCTCACTTTTTAGCTGTGGCTCTAACTTTAATAGTTTTTGCGTTTTTTGAATTTTCTTTTCAACGCTATCAAGGTCTTTCAACTGTAATTCTGTTTCAATTATTTCCATGTCACTTATCGGATTGATTGCTCCTTCATCTCTCAAAATATTTTCATCTTCAAAACACCGGATAACATGGATGATGGCATCTACCTCACGGATATTCCCCAGAAATTTATTTCCCAATCCCTCGCCTTTGCTTGCACCACGAACCAGACCGGCTATGTCAACTATTTCAATCTGGGTAGGAACTACTTTTTCAGGTATAACAAGCTCTGCCAATTTATTTAAACGGGCATCTGGCACATCTACCAATCCAACATTGGGATCAATAGTGCAAAAACGATAATTGCTTGCCTGTGCCTTTGCACTATTGCTCACAGCATTGAATAATGTTGATTTACCTACGTTGGGAAGTCCTACGATACCTGCTTGTAATGCCATGATTCTGATTAAATTTTATAACGGTTTATTGAGATTAAATATGGAGTTCTTTTTTCTCAAAGAGGCGCCCGTCCGAACGGGAATTATAAAAATAACCCGGTTATTTATATAATCCGGGCGGGCAAAGATAAGCATACAGGTTTAATGCCTCTTATTTGAAAAGAAGGTTTTGGTTTTTTGCAAAAAATCTGCAATCTTCAATCTAAATTCTAAATTTAAGCTATGGCACTTAGCAGAATATGGACAGGTTTTATAATCATTGCCATGCTCGCAGCAACAGGCAAATTTCTTTTTCAGCCGGGGCAAAACCAGATTTTTAGTAATTTGGTTACCGGCAAAAGTGGAGACTCACTAAATGTGAGGATATTAAATGCAGAGACGCTTCCTGCAACTGTAGTGAGCGGTTTAAATGAGAAAAAACAAGTTTCATGGGGCAAAGAAAAAGTGTATCAAACCGGGCCAAATGAATACAGAGTATTTTCAACACAATCTGCGAATGGAGTATTTGAGACAACAAAAGATGCCGTTAATTTAAGTATAAGTTTAATAGGCATTATGGCGCTGTTTATGGGATTTATGGCCATAGCAGAAAGGGCAGGAGGCATTCGTTTCTTATCAAGGATTATCGGCCCATTTTTCTCAAGAATATTTCCAGAAGTGCCAAAAGGCCATCCGGCAATGGGGCATATGATGATGAATTTCTCTGCCAACCTTTTGGGACTTGATAATGCAGCCACACCTTTTGGCATAAAAGCCATGGAAAGTTTGCAAGAAATAAACCCAACAAAAGAAACCGCTTCCAATGCTCAGGTTATGTTTTTGTGTCTACATGCGTCTGGATTAACATTGGTGCCAACGATAATTATAGCTGACCGCCTTGCATTAGGCTCTGCAAATCCAACATCTATTTTTATTCCTTGTATGATTGCCACATTTGTAGCTACTATGGCAGCATTGCTAATTGTTGCCTGGCGCCAAAAAATTAAAATATTTCAAACAGTAATTCTTTTGTGGGTATTGGGTATTTCAGTTGTAATTGCAGCCTTGATATTTTATGTTAAGACTTTGGATGCAGAAGGCATAAAAATTTTTTCTACCAGTCTTAGTAATGGGTTGATATTGCTTATTTTCTTTTTAATTGTTCTGGGTGGTATTTATAAAAAAACCAATGTGTTTGATGCCTTTATTGATGGTGCGAAGGGCGGATTTGAAATAGCTGTAAAAATTATTCCTTACTTGGTTGGATTGTTAGTTGCTATCAGCTTGTTACGAAACAGCGGAGCTTTTGAATTTGTAATGGATGGCATTAAAAATTTATTTCTAATGCTAAATGGCGACACCAGGGTAGTAGATGCATTACCGACAGCTATTTTAAAACCGTTGAGCGGCAGTGGTGCCAGAGCCATGATGATTGATACGTTGAGTGTGCAGGGAGCCGATTCATTTGCAGGAAACCTCGCATCCGTATTCAGAGGGTCGGCTGATACTACTTTTTATATTGTTGCCGTATATTTTGGTGCCGTTGGAATAAAAAATACCCGTTATGCAGTTAGCACAATGCTGCTGGCTGATCTGGCAGGAATATTAACGGCGATTGCGATGGCGTATATTTTCTTTGGGTAAACGGGGTTGTTTATTCAATAACAATTTGTTTATAGATTAATTCGCCATCAGAACTAATACCTTGAATCAAGAGCCTGAGTTTTTTGCTAATATCGTTGTTGTAAAATTCAAATCTGTATTTGCCATCTTTTGATGGTGCAATATCACCGCTCCAATACAAAGTATATCTGTTGTCTTTATCATGATTTTTTTCTAGTGAAGAATAATCTGGAGAATAAAATTCTTTTACAATGGCATATCCATCCCGCCGTTCCTTCGTATATGTTTTGTCATATACCCTGGCACTGAAATCTTTGCCAGTTTTTGTATAAAATGCAATAGCTCCTTGAGTTACACCAAGAGCAGCAGCTTCATTTTTTAGTACTTTAATTAAAGCTATATCGCTTACAGAAAGTGAATTGATAACATCTTTGCTTACGTTTACCTCATTAATAAAATAAGCAATTCCTCCTTCTTCTAAAACATCAGGGGAGCTTAACGGATCAGAGCTTTCTTCACCAGTTTGCGGTTTCGCAATAGCTAATCCAGAAAATCGGTTAAATGAGACTGTTGGGTCAAATGGATTGCCTTCCACAGTTATACCCGGGACAGATTGTTGTAACATTTGCCAGATTGAAAATGCATTTTTGAATTCCTGCGGATCAATTGATTTCCCCATTTGAAAAACCCCTGATGTATACTCATTATTCAGTGAGTCAACTTTTGAAACCTTACGAGCCTTTAGAATGACATTATCTAATGTTTTATATTTTGCAGCAGAATCATTCAATGATAAACCTGCTTGCAAAGACAATAGTAATTGGGAACGGCCATTTGCAAGATCCGTCGTATCGAGGTTCAGAGTTGGTTTGAAATTGGATTTTTTTAGACTGTCAATATAATTAGGAAATAGTTTTACATCCACTATAAATGTTTCTTTTTTATTATTTGTTCCCATGTAAGCAACTTCAGCATCTTTTTTATAATTAATATCCGAAAGCATAAATTCACCTTTATCTGTAACATTAGCTTCGGCAAGAATAGAAGTTGAATCTGCTCCACGGATTATAAATGACACTTTACCATCTTTAATAATTTCCGTCCTGTCGCTTTTATGCATTGTTCCTCTAAAAGAAATTGCAGATTCGACTGGATATTTTAATGCAATTGGTTCTTGGGCATTTATTTTTTTCCAATTAAATCTTCTCCAGCCTTGTGTCATTAAAAGTAAATCGAGGTGACGTAGTGTTACAGGGTCTTTATCTTTTATATAATATCCTTCATTAAAAATGAGGCCTTTCAGTTCTGCTGCAAATAATAAGGTTGAGGCGATGTTGTCTTCATAGATTGAAGAGGCATCATAATCTGTTACCAGGCAGGAAATAGAGGAGTTTGCAGTACTATCAAAATTAAAACTTATCCTGTTTTTACCTTTTGCACTTAAGTTTTTAAGTTCATTTTTAATAGCAGGTTGAACAAGGGAATAGTTTTCATTAAAAGCAATTCTTTCTGCTACTGGCAAGTTATTCTTATCAAAAACTGTTATTTGTAAAATTCCCGGAGGTAAACCTTTTTTACTGATACTTGCTGCCGATTGCTCTTCGTTTATGTTTAGCATTGTAGTATTAATAACCTGATAATTAAGCTGTGTAACTATTTTTAGCTCATTAAAATTCTCTTTATTCTTTTCACCTCTTCGTAATAATATGAAAAGCCTGTTTGGGTTTGTATTATTTATTTTAATATTTATTCCTTCTTCTTTTATTACTGGAAGTTGGAAAGTTAGTTTGCTATTTCCTCCAGAAGTTATTGCTGCACTGTATTTTTTTCCGGCTATTGGTTGAAATTCAAAAACACCCATCCCATTATGCTCAGTCGAAATGTCTGTTACTTTTGTTCCATCTTCTGTTTCAATCTGGCCTTTAACAGTAATTGGATAACCGTAGCTATCTGTTGCTTTAAAAGCAATACGATTTTCTACTCCATTAATTATATAGCCACCTTCGGGAAAAAAAGATAATTGAAGTTTAGCTCCAGTCTTATTTGAAATATTATCAGCTGGTTTATAATCGTTGCCATAAATAAAAATATTTTTTCTGGAAATAAATTCCGGGAAGTTTAACATCCATAAGGTATAGGCATTAACGGAATAATTACCTGATAAAAAATTACCAGGAATACTGAAGTTTACAGCAGTGCTGCCAAGGCTGTCAAGTTGATACATTTTCTTTTGAACAACAGTTCCTTTTTGATCAACAATGTCAATATATATAATTCGGCTTAAATAAGTGGGGCCATCAATCGTTGTACACCATGCTTTCATCCACATATCTTCTCCAGCAACGTAATATGATTTATCTGTTTGCAGATAAATTTTTTCCTGCGGATAATCATTTCGCCATTTATCAAGATTGTTTTTTATCATATTTGCCTGTGCATATATTTTCACGGTAACAGATAGCAATAAAATAATGAAAGCGACAGGCTTCAAAAAGTAAATGAGTTTTGTTTTCATATAATAAAGTTCAACGCAAAAAAAACTCCGGCAAAACCGGAGTTTTTTAAAGTATTATAATTACCGGTTATAAATAAAGCTAAATAACCTTCTTCGTGGATCCGAAGTTGAGGTAATCGAATTATAGCCTCTCGAAACAATTGTAAATACCCGCTGGTTTACCACTGAACTTGCACTTGCATAAGTTGCAATAGCAGTTGTAGTAGCCAAAGCTCCAGCTGGACGAATTGACCAAGAGGATCCAGTATTGAGTGGTACGGTGAAATAATTACTAACACCCTGGTAAAGAATTGGTCCCGCTACTTTGGTTGAAGTGGCGCTAGTGTAGCCTGTGCCAAAATACAAGTCAAGTCCTGCTGGTAGATCCGGCATCAGATTAATAAAGCGGAATTTGATATAACCAGAATCTGGTGAAGTCAGGTCATCTTCCAAAAGCTTGGAAATTGTATTTGCCGCTGTGTCTGCAAAATACAATGAGTAAGTCTTGTCAGCAGTCAAATCAACTGTAGCGGTTGCTAAAACCAATGAGTCTTTGTTAGTACCTACATTAGGAACACTGATTTGAACTTTATGTGAACCCGGATCCACAGACAGATAATCTGCATAGTTCCCGCCACCAGTATTTAAACCGCCACCAGGAAAAGGAGTGAAGTAAGTGTAATTATTACTTACCCTAACATCATCTATTTTTAATTGAACCGCTGGGTTATTTTGGTAGGAAGAAACGAAATTCACTTTTAACTGTGCTTTACCACCAATGAAAGTATTTTCTTTCAGGCTAAATTGGTTTTTTTCACAACTGCTAAAAATTAAAATTGTCAACATTCCAAGTAATGGAATTCTTATATATTTTTTCATATCGAGTATGTTTAGATATTCTTATTAAGGTTTACTGAACCACATTTCATATGTATGATAATCGATTTTATCTGCTCCAATACGTTTTAATTCTTCCAGATTCCATACATATTCAGAATTGTATCTTGGTCTTACTCTTTGTACGGGTTTATTCAGATTATTAGGGAAGAAACTGGCTGGAAAAGCAAAATTAACATAAACCTGTTGCCCTGTTGCCGGATCAATATCGAGGTAATGAAAACGTCTAAGGTCGACCCAGGTTTCTAAGTATCCCCAACCCCATAATGCAATATATTTTTGTAGCATAATGTCAGTGATAGTTAATTGAGCCTGCGATTTTACATTTGCACTAGCTAAGTAAGCATTTCTACTGGCAGTAGAAATAGGAGTGCCGTTAAAAATAGTAGCATTACCCCTGATAGCACCATAATTTCTATTAATGAAATCAAAATGCCCATTTATTCCTGCTAAATAAGCGGTGTGAGCAGTACCTAAAGCACCCTTACGAAATGCTGCTTCAGCTTTAATAAACTGCATTTCGATATAAGAAATCACTGGCATTACTGCTTTATCTTTGAAAAGGTATTTACCAGTTGTAGTAGCTGAAAAATTTGAAGCACTTGGGTTTGCATATAGACTATCTCCCCAAACAACAGCAACTCTTTTACGGGCATTAATCCAGTTGGCAGAACCAACAGCGTAAACACCTGTTAAAGCACTAAATGGATCACCAATACCAGGATCTACACCCCGATAGCCACCATTCCCATTGGTAACATCCTGCGAGGCTGAAAGCATATGAGATATTCTTGGATCTATGGTAGCAGGTGTGCTAGATCCGGTAAGGCTTGTACCATCTAACAATTTTACAATAAAGTTTGATTGCCTGAAGGATGTCATATTATTACGGTATGTGCCGTAAAAATTAGCATCATCATTTTTAGAAGCATCAAAAGGTATTACAAAATCATCATTTACTGAACCCATTGCCAAGTCACAATATTTAATTACAGAGTCAGCATTATACAAACCGGCTTTATTTGTAAACCGATGGAAATTTTTAGCAAGAATTGCATAGTTTAATTTCTTCCATTTATTGATATCACCATTATAAACGAAATCACCAGTAGCTAATGTTACAGTTCCTGACAAAGCTTTAGTGAAGTAAGCATCTGCAAGACGGCATATTGAATCAACACCCTGATAGACTACCAACTGTGAATCGTACTTAAAATAATAGGTATTTTCTTTAAATGCTTCATGGAAAATAATATCACCATGATAATCGGTAGCCATCTGAAACATCAGGGCTTTTAATACCAACGCAGCTCCAGTATAATCAGGCTGATTTTTTTGAATGCCATTATCAATGATGTAGTTCAAATTGTTACCTAGTCCATAATATGTTTGACGCCAGATATCACCAGAGGCATCACTTCCAGAAAGATATCCATGTCTGTCCCAGGTATCGTTATTCCCATTTGCAGAGGAAAGAAGATTCTGAACATATTTACTCATATAACGGGCATCAAATTGCACACCTCTTGGTATTGCAGATAACATTGCTGGAAATACAGAGCTATTAGAAGGATTCTGAGGAGTGTCGGGGTCAGAGTTTATATTCAGATATTTTTTACAACTGCTCATAGCCATTGCAAAAGATATTGCTAATAAGACAATTTTATAAGTATGTTTCATAATTTAAATTTTGTGAGTTTAGAACTGTGCTTTAATACCAAAATTAATTCCTCTTGGATTTGGAATGGCTCCATAATCTATACCTGATCCACCAAAACCACCAGTAGAAGAGTTCAATGCATTTACATTGGGATCCATGCCAGAGTAGTTTGTGATCATGAATAAATCTGTTCCCGTAACAAATACAGATGCTGCTCTGAATACTTTTTGACGTTTAACCCATTTTTGAGGTAAGCGGTAACTAAGTGTAATATCTCTCATACGAAGCCAGTTTACTTCTTCAGCAAAGTCGCCTTCAGCAAAAGCACCGTCGTAATAGTCATTCCGGTAATAAGGAACTAAAGTAATATTGTTTTTTGTTGGAGTAGATGAATTCTCTAATCCATCTAACAGCACACCATCAATAACTCTTGGTTGCAGACGGTCAAGTGTTTTAATACTTGTTCCGGTTAAAATCATCATAGCTTCATTACCATTAAAAACAATACCACCTTTTCTTATATCAAGATTAAAGGCCAAGTTTATATTTTCAAAAAATGTAAAGCTATTAATAATACCGATTTTAAAATCTGGAGTTCTATCACCAATATTAACATAAGTGGATGTTGATAATGGCAATCCAGTTGTTGGTGAGATTAACAATTGTCCAGCATCATTTCTACGGAATGCAAAACCTACTAAGTTGCCCACAGATGTTCCTACTGAAACTTCGGAACGTACAGCACCGAATACCCATGTGTCAGAATCATAATAAAGTGGGAGGTCAGCTGGCATTTTTTTAACAATACTACGGTTCTTGTCAAAGTTTACGGTAACATCCCAGTTGAAATTCTTTTTCTGTATTGGCAAAGCTTTAATTTGAATTTCTAATCCTTTGTTTTCAACTACACCACCATTAATGTATTTCAAAACACCTCCTGTACCATAGCTTAACCTGTTAGCAACAATTTGATCTTTTGTATTTAAAATATAATAGGCGATATCAAAAGTCAATCTTTTCTTAAGAAACTGGAACTCACCACCAACTTCAAAGTTGCGGGTAAATTCCGGTCGAAGATCTACATTACTTGAAAACACTCCCAATGCATAACCGCCACCTGTGGTAACTTGAGGTGAAAATTGCGGATCAATAACATAAGAAGAGTAAGGAGCTTTTCCAGATGTTGCAAATGATAATCTTAATTTACCATAGTTTAAAAATTTATTATCTTTTAAACCTTTTAAGTCAGTAAATACAAAACTTGCAGAAGCACTTCCATAATTAAAGAAAGGTACTTTATCAAAGAAAGCTGATGAAAGTGTTGAGTTTCCTTCTCTGATAGCTGAAAAATTAAGATACAAGATGTTGTTATAACCCAGCGTATAATTTGCAAACATTCTGACTTTCCTGATTTCGCTTCTTGTTAATTTTGCAGCTTGAGTAAGAGGTTGTGTGTTGTTAATAGAAATAAATTCAGGCTCATAAAACTGTTCCCCTTTTTGTGCATAAATACTCCGCTTGCCACTTTCTACAAAAAAGGAAGCACTTAGTGTATTATTAAATTTTTCAGCAAATGTTTTCTTAAAAGTAGCCCTTGCTAAACCATTAAGGTTTTGATAATTCTGAACATATGTTGAAATAAATCCTCTTGTAGCAAAACCATAACGAGAGTCTGGATGAGTAAGATAATAGCCTTCTGTTGAATAATTGTCAATTCCTATAATAGTTGTAAGGTTTAACCATTTTAAAGGATCCGCACTAAAGTTAACATTACCTGTCAACCTGTTTGTTTTATCATTACTACTATTCTTATTCACATCCCAGAATGGGTTATCAAATTCTGCAGCAAGATTAGTACTGCTTTTAATAACTTTTCTCGTGCCATCTGTATTAAAATAATTTCTTGCATCAATATCTTTAGGATAAGTGATCAGGTTGTTATAATAAGTTCCCGCACCCTTAGGAACTTTATCATTATCGGAAAGGCTATAAGACCAGCTTGATGAAATCTTCATGTTTTTATTCAGCTTTGTTTGTGCTGAAATCCGTAATGTAAGTCTTGTTAATCCGGTATTGGCAACTACACCTCTTGAATCCAGATAGCCAGCAGAAAATCGATAGCTTGATTCAGCATTCCCTGCCTCTAGCGAAAGGTTATGTTGTTGAGAGAAGGATTTCCGAAAGAAGTTTTGTAAGTTATCGTACAATGGTATATTTTCTGCATACTCAGGCCCAAAATATCGAAAACCATAAGTTGTTGAATATGCCTCCGGATTGTATATTCCGTTAGTTCCTCTTGCAAAACGGGTTTGAATATTAGGGAAACGATATACTTCGTCAATACGGAATGCGTTGTCATAATTGACTCTTGCTTTTCCAGCTACACCTTTTCTTGTGGTAATAACAATAGCTCCAGATGCACCATCTGATCCATACAATGCTGTTGCTTCCGGTCCTTTTAGAATTACTACTTCTTCAATGTCCTCAGGATTAATATCAGCAATACGATTTGTATAATCACTGTTTCTGTTAGCAAAACCAACACCATTTGTATTACTGGCTGCAATTAAAGACTCTTGGTTTAGTCCACTATTATCTAATGGTACACCATCCACTACAAATAAGGGTTGGTTATTACCACTCATTGAGGTGGCACCTCTTAATACTATTTGTGCACTGGCGCCAGGCAAACCAGAACTAGAAGTAACAGTTAATCCTGGCACACGGCCAGCTAAGGCGTTTAGAAAATTGTCACGTCTAGTCTGTGCAATTTCTTCGCCTTTTACTGTTGGAGCCTGATAAGCAAGTTCTCTTTTATTTCTTTTTACACCGTAACCGGTTACAATTACATTTCCCAGTTCATTTTCAGCTGATACCAATTTGATATTAACTAAACCTGTAGCAGGTACTACCAGTTTTTGTTCAATAAAACCAACAAAAGTAAAAACAAGTTGATCACCTGCTGAGGCATTGATACTGTAATAACCAGCATCATTTGTTTTTGCACGGTTATTAGTTTTCAAGTTCGTAACTGTTACGCCGGGCATTGATAACCCGTCATCATCAGACACAACAGTACCAGATACTGTTCTTTCCTGAGCTATAGCAGGCATAGAAAGTACCAGTAGCAGAAAAGGAAAGACAAAGAACAATCGGAGAATTTTTCTCATAGCTGTTTTTTTTAGTTAATATAATAAATAAGCAATCTCATTTCATCAAGCCACTCTAACCCCGGCATCGATATAGGGTTTTAATAAACTGTTTGTAGCATCCAACTCAGTAATAAGCATATCAATTTTATTCAAATCACATACATGTATCGGTTGAGTTGAATTAATCTTTTCTGCAATTGTAAGACATACCACCATTTTAGAAGACAAGATCATGGCCTTCTTTAGCTGCACCACTTCCCAATCATTATCAGTTACTCCATGTTCTACATCAATTGCATTTGTACCGAGAAAGCAGATATCAGGTTTCATTTGGCTTATTTTTGCAATTGCCTCAGAACCCACCGTTATTTTTGAATTCTTAGAAATTTTATCGCCAATCACAATTACTTCAATATTGGGATGGTGCATATATTCAAGAATTGCCGGTATGCTACCCGACATAAATGTTGCTTTTAATTGCGGAGGAAGGCTACGGGCAAGTTCGAGTATAGTAGTTCCTCCACTTGTAAGAATAAACATACCATTACTTATTAAAGCAATAGCTTTTTGAGCAATTTTATGCTTCTCTGGTTGGGAATAGACTCCACTGGTGGTAAAATTAACCTCATTAAATGAGTGAGATAAAGCACCACCATGCACCTTTAATAATTTACCTTCGTCTGACAATTCCTGAAGGTCACGACGAATAGTATCTTCTGATACGCTTATCTCTGTACAAAGTGAAGATGATAAAACTTTGTTATGAAGATTTACCTGATGAAGAATAAAAGCTTGCCGTTCTTTTTTTAGCATCGTTAGATTTGATTTTTAAATGTATACGAATTCCTGCATTAAAACGCAAAAACCTGTAATATTTTGCAAAATGTGGAAAAATTGAAGAAATGGGCAAAAAAATCCCATCTCCTTTTGAACGAGATGGGATAGAAATATTAATTATTTATAAATATCTACTTGCCAAATGTAAACCTTGCTGTAAACCCAATTGCAGCCGGCTCAAAATTTATATCATTTACGATATTCAATTCTGGTTTCCAGTCAAGGGAGATGTTTAACGGGATATTGACAAATTTATAGTCGAGACCGATTACTCCTTGTGCTCCAAAGTTTGGGTCGGTTTCGTTCGTTTGTTTTACCGGATCAAAGGTTTTTACAAAGCTGATATAACCTCCTGCGCCGTAATAGTAACGTAACCCTTCTGATGATAAGGGCTTATGAAACTCTACTAAAGCACCTAAAGCAATTGGATCGCCAAATGAGAACAGCGCTTCAATGGCAGTCTTTTCAGTAATAAAATGTTTTATTGAAATAGAATTATTAATATTTGCGGCCGCACTACTTAGTCTTACACCTAGTGCTGTTTTATAATCCTGTGCATTAATATCATTAACAAATAAAAGGCTGACTGCAAGCAACGATACAAATAATAATTTTTTCATGGTGATTTGTTTTTTTGCTGTAAGGAGAACGAAAAATAGTGCCGCGAAGTCTAAAGGAAATGCAAAAGTGCTGCTAAAGGTTAAGCTGTTGAATAGAACTAGTCAAACAAATCATACTTCGTTTTTGGCCTTCGGTCATCAAACCAGTTAAAGTTGGTCAGCCGCATCTCTATGGGGTTTTTTTGTTTCACAGGCCAGATTGTACCTTTTACATTGCTTCGGAAGACTATTTTTTCCAAGGTTTCTTTTCCAAAGTATATATCGATAATATCACATGTGGACTCATTTATCCCAGTATAGGCACTATCATCGTCCTGTATAAAATATATAGTTTCTGCTAAACCGGCGGCTCTTACGGAGTCAAGCTGTCCTTCTTTAAAGTATCCATCCATGCGGGTTGACTTTACCTGATTGTACACTTCAGGATCCATACGATTTACCATAAAACTGTTCTCAAAAACTTCAAGCTTATCCGCTTTTTTGTTTTTAGTAAACAGATAAATTGTATCGCCTGTTATCTGGCTTTCTTTGGCCCACACCACTGGTTTTTGAAAAAGACGAAAGGTAGAATCCCGGAAAGAATAAAACATACTGTCGCTTATTGCCTGCATTGAGTCAGAAAATATTCTAACATTCCGATATCCTTCAAAATACCTGTTGGTGCTATCTTTATTTTGTTTGTTAATTTTTATATCTACAATTTTTGTTCCCTTCACTGTATCTTTTACCAATGAATCTTTAGAGCTGTATAGATCTGATAACCTTGCTGAAAATAAAGTATCGGCAGTTACATAAATAGAGTCATTTTCCTGTTTAATGATCATTAGCGGTTTTCTGGTTGCCAGTATCCGGTCTTTCTTATTATCCCGGTACACTTCGCCGGCTAAGATGGTTGTTTGTTGCACTGAATCTATAATAATAACATTACCTCTTGCCTGGCTTATTCCAGTGCTATCATCATTGATGATTTTATTAGCAGTTATAGTGAGTTTGCCATCTTTAATTATCGGTCTACCTCCAAACTCTGCTTTGCCCGTTGCTATATTGTAAAAGCCTTCATTGGTTTCAATGGTTCTGCCGCTACTGTCTTTAATAATTGTTTGTGCAATAAATCTTGCAGTTTGTGATTGTGTGTTATAAAGCAATGAGTCGGTAGTAATTTTATAAGCCGGATCATTCAGCACAACATTCTTTTTAAAATATACATCCCGAAGACCTGCGTAATAATATCCTTCCTGGCTGGTGAGAACGGTTTTTTTATTTACTACTTTACCGCCATGTTTATAGATACCAATATCAGTTGTCATATCATACTCCAGATCAGGAGTAGTTAATGTTCCCTTTCCATCCGTTAGCCGCACGCCGCCATCGAGGTAAGCTAGTTTTCTATTAGTAAAATAACGAAGATGATTGGAATAAATATTTGCAGTGTCTGCATCGTTGATATGTACATTGCCCCAGGCTTCAAATGTATTTGTGTTGTTATTAATAACACAGCTGTCGCAAAAGAAAAGTGATGTTCCTTGTTTTAGTTTTACGTTGCCAGCCAGGATTTGTAATTGCGTGGAGTCATTTACTTTTCTGAATTCCAGTTTACGTACTCCCGGTAAAATTTCAATTAATAAAGAACTATCGGCAACAGGCCCATTAGTCTTATCTATTGGTGTTATAACCTGAGCGAATATTGTGTCCGTACAAAGAAACAATCCTGCCAAGATTGAAAAAATAAATAAAGTAAATTTGCGCATTAATTTTTTTACTACTTCGGAATACTGTCTTTAATTGCAGGCGAAGTTATAGGCCCGTCTTTATCTTTTTTTCCAAAGACAGATATATTAACGTAACGTTTTGGGTTTGTGCGAAGATCATCCATTAATATTTCAGCACTTAATATGGCATCGTTCAGTTTATTATAAAGTGTTTTATCATTAATCAAAGCGCCAAGTGTACCTTCCTTACTACTTATTTTTGCAACTGCGCTTTTCAAATCGTTGACCGTTGCATTTAGCGCATCAATAGTAGGTTTTAATTCTAAAGCCGCTAATTTTTCAGAAGTAAGTTTTGCATTTTTTATGGTAGCAGAAATATCATCTGTGTTTGTTAATAATTTACCAGTTAATGCTTCAGTATTATTCAATGTTTTAGCTAAAGCCCCGGTTCGTTGATCCAGCATTCCGTTCAAGGCACTGCTTGCTCTGTTAAAATTTGCTAATGTTTGCTGAATATTAAGTTTTGCTTCAGCATTTAATAAGCTGTTTACACCGCTAAAAACAGTGTTTAGCGAGTCCAATGTAGTTCTTACTTTTGTAAGTGTAGGGTTAAGTTGAGAGGTTACTTGATCCATAATCCCCTTTTCAATCATAGTTTGAATAGTATCGCCTGGCGCTAAAAAATCTGTCCCATCACCTTTTTGAATAAGAATGAATGATGCGCCGACTAATGGAGAGGAAATTATTGCTTTAGAATTTTTAGGAATATTTACATCCTGAGATAAATTGATAGTAGCAACGATACCGTTCAGATTTTTGTCTTTCGCATCGAGGCTAAATACTGAACCAATCACATAGCCGTTGATTTTTACTTCATTTGATTTTGCCAACGATCCAAGATCTGTAAATACGGCATAAATCTTTTTACTCTTCTTAAAAAGATCTTTTCCTTTTAAAAAATTAAATCCAAGTATAAGTACTGTAAGACCGGTAATCGTAAGAATCCCGACTTTTGTTTCGTTGCTAATTTTCATCTGATTTTTTTGCTTTATCTGTCTGCTCAATAAGTTGCCAAATTAACCATTTATTTCCAAACCCTTAAGCAACTAAAAAGACTTCTTTTCTTTATCTTCCGCAGATTTTGCCGCTTTTTCTTCAAGCTTTTGCTTATATTTTTTCAATGCAGTAAATATATTTCCAACTATTTCCTTTTGCCCTTCGGGACTAAGCATATAGGCCTCTTCCTCTTTGTTAGAAATGAACCCGATTTCAATCAAAATACTTGGCATTGCTGTTGCCTGTAAAACCCAGATGCCTTTATCATTTCTTTGTTTTACCCCTCTGTCTATTCTTTCTGCATCTTTAAACTCCTCTTGCACAAAGTCTGCCAATTGTAAACTTTTTCTAAAAAAATTTTGAGTATATATGAGCATCCTTACTTTTTCTGCCGGATCTGTAGGGTCGGGTAATGATAATGTTGTGGTAGAATCCATTTCACCCGAAAAGTCATTTTTGGCAACTGAATTTATTTTTGCATCATTCTTACCAATAGCCCAAACATATGTTTCAGTGCCTTTTGCTTTATTTTCAACCCACACATTATCATATTCGTATTTGTAAGCTGTTTGTGTAACAGTTTTCTTTCCTTTCTTTACTTTTTTTGTGTAAGGGGTTTTGCCGACAACTCTTCTTTCGTACCATCCACCAGGAGCTTTACCCGCAGAATTGCAGTGAATTGCAATAAACAAATCACCATTATTATTGTTAGCAATATTGGCTCTGTATTTTAATGAAGCGTCCAAATTTGTAAGATTGCCGGGAAGAATGTCAGTAGTACGGGTATATAGAATTTTAATATCCGGAAATGCTTTTGCAATTGTATCACCAAGTTTTAATGAAATAGCCAGTGCAACATTTGCTTCAGATTCAATAGTGCCTTTTGCACCAGGGTCCTGGCCTCCATGACCGGGGTCAATTATTAAAGTGCGAATTGGTTTTAAGTTTGGTTGTTGCCCTAAAACAGGTGATGCAACAAAAAAAAGACTCAGCAATAAAATCGGGGTTAGTATTTTTTTCATCAACAGATATTTTGTTGCTTTAAAAATTAATTTTATCGGGTAGCTGCTTTTTCCTTTTCCTCTATC
>JBDSUW010000008.1:0-34862 GCA_039927535.1 Chitinophagaceae bacterium
TTTGTTATTATTCTTCTTTAAATCTTTTAGAAACTTAATCGTTGATGTTTGCAGCATAGCACTTCCTTTTATCCTAAAGATAAGAGGAAACTAAAAATATGGTATGATGAAATTATATCCTTCCCCAGTTTTCTCCGCTTTTTATACGGTACATCGTCATTTCACTTACCCGATAATTTTCCGCCAGTTTTTTAATGGTGATTTTTCGGTTCTTACTGGATAAAACTGATTTGATCTTTTTTACTTGTGTGGCTGTCAGCTTTAACCCTTCTGTGCGGTTGGCTTGTTTTATTTTATAGGCAATCTTTGCCGGGCTGTCCTGTTGATGCTCTATCATTTGCTCCAATGTTGCCCATCGAAGGTTCTTAATATTGTTATCTAATTTTTTGTGATTCTTATGAATCACATATTTATGTTTTACAGAAGGCTTTTTCAAAAATAATTTGGCCATTTCCCGATGAATGTACAATGTGCCTTTATTATTGGGGCGATGAAGATTTAATGTACGATACCCGGTAGTTAATGAACCACTGAGTAATTTTCCATCTTCCAAAACATCTTTTTTGTAACTGGCTATTCTTCCTTGGTTAGAAACAGCGTAGCGATTACGAAGTTGCCTCCATCCGGAAAATAAAAGTGACTTCCAGACTTCACCGGCTAATTTTTTTATCATAGTATTTTTTTTAAGCCAGGGACAGAGTGCAAAGTATAACGCCGGTACGATAAGGTTATCAAAGCTGGTTAATGGTCTTTACTAAGGTAGAATAATTATAATCACAAACAATTTTATTTTTTTCCGACCAGTTTCAGAAACTCAACTTCTGATAATATCTTGACTGAATTTATCTTCTTGGCTTTTTCCAGCTTGCTTCCCGCATCTTCACCTACAACAAGGTAATTTAGCTTCGTACTAACGCCGCTTAAAATCTGCCCACCATTTTCTTCTGCCATTGCTTCGGCATCACTTCTTTTTAGGGTAGGCAATGTGCCGGTAAATAGAAAAGTTTGACCGTTAAGGTTGCCTTCAGCACTTTCCTCTTTCTTTTCATTATTCAATTGAAGACCAATCTTTTCCAACTGTTCCAGTATTTCAATATTGCTATCGTTACTGAAAAAATGTAGAATGCTCCCTGCCACTTTGGGACCCACATCTTCCAAATTCTGCAAATCCTCCAATGAAAATTTTTTTAAATCAAGCAGATGGCTAACCGAACGGGCCAGGGTTTTAGCAGTCGTTTCTCCAACAAAACGAATACCCAGCGCATATAGTAACCGATGCAATGGCTGGAATTTTGACTTTTCTATCGCCGCTTGTAAATTATCAATTGATTTTTGGCCAAAGCCTTCCATATCTGTCTTTTTGCTAAAGTCAAGGTTATAAATGCCCGGAATATCTTTCAACCATCCCAGCTCATAAAACTTGCGGACATTAGCTTCACCAAATCCACGAATGTCCATTGCATCTTTACTTACAAAATGTACCATCCGCTCCACAACTTGTGCCGAACATTCAATATTGATGCATCGCCAAACAGCTTCTTCTTCTTCCTTAAATAATATACTTTCACAAACCGGACAGTTTTTGGGAAACTCAATTTTCTTCTCTTTTCCTGTTCTTACATCCGTCAATGATTTTACAATCTGGGGAATTACGTCACCGGCTCTTTCTATTAAAACCGAATCACCAATACGTAAATCTTTTTCTCGTATGTATTCTTCATTGTGAATTGATATGCTGCTCACCGTTACACCACCAACCGGAACTGGTTCTAGTTTTGCCACTGGTGTTACCGCTCCTGTTCTTCCAACCTGATATTCTACATCTATTAATTTAGTAGTTGCTTGTCTTGCTTTGAACTTATAAGCAATTGCCCATCGTGGATGATGAGATGTCATTCCTAACTTATCCTGCAACTCAATATTATTTACCTTAATCACCATTCCATCAATCTCATACGGCAAATCATCTCTTCCAGTTTCAAAATCGCTGCAATAAGTGATTACTTCAATTATATTTTTAAAAACTCTTTTTTCTTTTTCAGGACTACGAAAACCAAGCTCCCATAATAATTGCAACGAACCAGAGTGAGTGGTTAATTCAACTGGAATTTTTTCTCCTTTTAATAATGAGAAATAACTGACATGGTAAACAAATGCCTCCAGGTTTCTTTTAGCAACTTCTTTGGAATCTTTAATTCGTAACGAACCCGCCGCCGCATTGCGAGGATTGGCTAATGGAGCATATCCTTCTTCAATTAATTGCTCGTTATATTTTGCAAAATTGCTTTTATTGATCAGCACTTCGCCTCTTATTTCAATCTGCTGAATACCATAATCAGAAAATTTCGCAGACAATGGCAGCGACCGAATCTGCTTAATGTTCGTTGTCACCTCATCTCCTTCCACACCATTGCCTCTTGTAGCACCACGAACCAACAAATCATTCTCATAGATAACAGATATACTTCCACCATCAAATTTTGACTCTACACAATATTCAATGGCTGAAAGACCTGACAATTCTTTTGCTTTTCGGTCAAAATCAATAAGATCATCACTGTTGTATGAATTGTCAAGCGAAAGCATTGGTACAAGATGATGCGCTGCCGGAAAATCTTTCGTTAATCCTTTTGCTACTCTTTGTGTGGGAGAGTCAGCTGTTACCAGTTCCGGATTTTCTTGCTCTGTCTTTTCTAATAATTTATATAGCTTATCATATTCACCATCAGCAATAAGTGGATCATTGAGAATATAATACCTGTGTTCATGAAACCGAAGTATTTTTCGTAAAGCTTCTGCTTCTTTACCAGATACAGTGCCTTGCTTTTCTTTTTTTATAAACTCCTGTGTAGCTTTTTGAAGTCGCTGAATTTCTGTTTTTGAATACATACAATCTGCTGTTGTGATGTAAAGTTAATATCTCTGATTATTTATTAAACAACTAAGTAAAAAATGAGAAATTCATATTGTGTTATCTTCGAAACAATTATTGGATCGCCGGTTGCTTAACTACAATATAAGACTACCACTAACTTCGGTGGTGCCGCAGTAATTAAAAGCATATCCCATGAGTAAAGATTTACAATTAAAAACAGCAGCAAGTGAGAAAATACATCGGCTGGATTACTTCAACATTGCCATTTCGGTTGATTGTGTGATTTTTGGCTACGAAGGGAAAGACTTGAAAGTATTATTAATCAAATCAGATTTCAAAGAGTTCCAAAACTTAAATTCTTTGTTGGGAGATCTGATAAAACCAGATGAAGATCTTGAAACTGCCTCTTACCGGGTATTAAAAGATAGAACTGGCCTTGATGATGTGTACCTTGAGCAGGTTCAGGCTTTTGGCGGCCTCACCAGGCATCCGACCGGCAGAGTGATTACCATCGCATACTTTTCGCTGATTGATATAAAAAGTCATAAACTTAAACTTAGCCATAATGAGTTGCATTGGCATTCGGTAAAAGAAATTAAAAAACTTGCGTTTGACCACAAACTTATTCTCGACACTTGTTTAACTCGGTTGCAACAGCAGGTAATGGAAACACCGGTTATATTCAATCTGCTTCCGGAAAAATTTTCGTTGAGAGAACTGCAAGAACTGTTTCAAGCCATACTTGGTGTAGAACTCGACAGACGGAATTTCAGAAAAAAAATGTCATTAAAAGATTGGTTAGAAGATATAAATGAAATGGAAACCGATGTTCCGCACAGGCCTGGCAAATTGTTTATGCTAAAATCTTCATTCAGAAAAAAAATAGCACCGTTGCCGCCAGGCAATTGAACAAATTATTGGAAATTGTAAAATGTAAGAGGCTGTCTCGAAAGGCATAAAAAAAGTAACACCACGGCCACTAAGATGAACACAACTTATTAGTAATCAGATTATTTTTTTGTGTTCTTTGAGTAAACATATTGTTCTTCTTGTTGCAAACAACTTTTGAGATAGCCTCTTTTGTTAGCGCTGAATTAAGAAATAGAGCAGGGACAATAAATATCCCAATAAGAAAGCACAGGTTTTCTCAAAATCAATTTAATAGATTTTATCATACACATGGAATAATCTATGTGCTGGAGTTTCAGACAATATAATAATCAAGGATTTTAAAAGTTCAGCGAAAAATTAATGTAGATCAGGAAGCATCTTTTTGATGATCGATAATGAATTGTATCAATTCCTCCAGTGGTACATCAATTCTTGTTAGTGCATCTGCAATATCTTCCCTGCTTACCTGGGCAGCAAATGCTTTTTCTTTCAAACGTTTCTTTACGCCTTTCACTTCCATGCCTTCATATTTTTCAGGGCGAAGCAGACTGTAGGCATGAACTAAGCCACTTAGTTCATCTATGGCATAGATCATTTTATCCATTTTGCTTGCTGGTTCTACACCAAATACTTTGGGTCCATGCGATGCAATACAACGGATTACTTCGGGATCAATATTTCTTTTTTCCAGTTCTTCTACAATCACCTTACAATGCTGATCAGGGTGTTTTTCCCAATCAGCATCGTGTAATAAACCAGACAGCTCCCATTTTAATGCAGTTTGTTCATCTGCGTTTTCTTTTTCGATTGCCCATGCTTTCATATTGGCAGCAACTTGCTTCATATGAAGCCGAAGTTTCTCATTCGGCACCCATTCATTTAATAAAGTATGAGCTTCATCTAAAGTCATTAGGTTACCTGCATTTTTAGCATCTCCGAATGTTGTGCGATTAAGAAAACGGTTGGACATAATTATATTTTATATTATAAATATAAGAGTGAAATGCTTAATTGGCCGGGTTTAGTTATTAAAACCGATGCTTACATTTCTTCAACTTAAATTTGCATGATTGAAAATTATGGAAGAACAAATTTATAAAGGGAAAATTACGTTTGTAAATTACGAGAAGTACTTTGCAACGATCGACTATTCAATAAACAATAAAAAGAAGTCGGTCAATTGTAAAACGAATACAGCAGACAGTGGTAAAAAACCACAGCATTACCGCCTTGGAGATGAAGTAAGTTTTCAATTAAAGCTTTCAGACAGAGGTGATAAGATGACCGCTTATAATGTGAAGTATCGCCATAATGAAGCTATTTCATTGATGATCCAAAAAACTGCCATTGAAAACAGGTTCTCTGGTTATTTGAAAAAAATCGATGATGCTTATTTTGTAAAAGAATGGGAGAACTATATTCTGTTTCCATTGCAACTATCTCCTTGGGAAATTCCGCCTGTTGAATCAGCAGAGAATGTAGCCATCAATTTCAGCTTGACAAATCTTGAAAAACCGAATGCAATTAAAGCAGAACTCTTTTCACATTTCTATATCCCTGAATATAAAAAGGCAGAACTCTATTTTGAAAAGCAATTTGAGGTTAATGCGGTAGTGTCAAAAATAACATCGTATGGTGTTTATTTAGATCTTTTTGGAGACAAATTACAGTCAAAATTGGCTGTAACGGCAGAAGAAAAAGAGGCGCTAAAAGAAGGTGATACAGTACAGGTTGTCATCACTCATCTTACTCCAGCGAAAATTGCAGTTAAGAAAACAGGAACTTGATTTCTTAAAGCAGACCACTTACCATTCAATACTGTTTGTTTACCGAATTTTAATGGATAGCATGATGCTGTGATCTAATTTGCACAAAAAAGTATCAGTATGTCATTCAGGACAACCGGAAAACTTCCTTCAAGTAAACATTTAGAACAATTAAAAAAATCTCCTAATTACAAAAAAGGATCCTTTCAGAATTTATCATCAACACCGATGAAACCTGATGATGTTACTTACTGGAAAATGTCGAAGGAGTTTTTTAAAAAACATCCAGAAATAAAACCGTCTGGCAAGTTGCCATTCATTAAAACAGATCTTACTCAATTAAATGATGACCCAGTTATTATCTGATTTGGACATTCCTCTTATTTGCTCCGCATTAATAATAAAAATTTTCTGATAGATCCAGTCTTCAGCGGCAATGCAGCTCCCTTGTCATTTATGATAAAGGCGTTTAAAGGAAGCGATGAATACAAGGTAGAAGACATGCCTGCTATAGATTATCTTATTCTTACACATGACCATTACGATCATCTTGATTTTAAAACAATCAGGAAACTAAAAAATAAAGTCAGCAAAATTATTTGCCCATTAGGTATCAGTTCTCATTTAATACATTGGGGCATTGATAAGAATATAATTACAGAACTGGATTGGTGGCAATCAATTCAATTAGAAACAGGAATTGAATTAACCGCCGCACCTGCCCGGCATTTCTCCGGTAGAGGATTAAAACGAGGACAAACATTATGGTCTTCATTCATTTTGAAAACAGCAACACATAATTTATATCTTGGCGGAGACTCCGGCTACGATGCGCATTTTAAAGAAATAGGAAATAAATATGGCCCATTTGATTTAGCAATTCTTGAAGCTGGACAGTACAATAAAATGTGGCCCATGATACATATGATGCCGGAAGAAACCGCACAAGCTGCTGTTGATTTAAAAGCAAATGCTTTATTACCTGTGTATTGGGGCAAGTTTTCACTGGCCATGCATCCCTGGAATGAGCCTATTAAAAGAGTAACGGCTAAAGCTAAAACGATAAATCTCCAAGTTCATACACCAATGATTGGCGAACCTGTATACCTCAACAAGGCTTTTGAGAGTAAAAGTTGGTGGGATATTTAAAATTTTCTACTTACAAGTTAATTGGCAAGCCGGCTCTTCCTTTTTGCAAGTCTGCTACGGCTTCTCGTCATCCTTGTTTCCTTAATTCTTATTTCCAGTCCGATTAAATCTAGAAACTTAAGCAGGTTTTTAAATGTTACACTTTTGAAACCATTTGCCTCATACCTTTGTAACTGTTGCTCCTTTAAACCTAACATTTGTGAAAGCTCCTTTTGGGTAAGACCAGAAACTATTTTATACTCCGTAATTATAGACGGCAATTCAGCAATAAGTCTTTCTTTTAGTGTTCCTTCTTTCTTTTTCTTAAGAGATTCGTAAAGAAGAATGTCACTTTCAATAGAAGTTTTTGTATTATTTAAAGAAGCGAGAATAAGCTGATTTCTTAAGGGATTTTGTTCTGTATCTTTTCCTATTTTATCAATTTGGGCATTAAGTTCTCTAAACTTACGTTTTGAAATTTTATATTGTTTTTCGTTTTTAATCATAATCGTCAATGTCAGATAAATAAATTTTGACCAATCCTTTTGGATTATCCTCTCTGTCTTTTTTGAAAAAGTCTAAAAGTTCTGTACTTCCAAAATCAAAGAATAAAGCAAAATGAACATTATGCTCATTCCTTATTTTCTCAATTCCTTTGACTTGCAGTAGTTCTGGGTATTCTTTTGCAAGTTTTCTATAATCAATATTCGTTATGTCTACACACAAATCAATGTCGTTTGGAAATTCTTTGCTACTAACAAAACTTCCGGCAACATACACATTAGTGCAGCCAAATGATTTAAGAATCTTTAGAAATAATAAGACTCTTTTTAGTTTTTCTTTTCGGGATTCATTGAATCCAAATACTTTTTTAAACTCTTCATAACTCAGAATTTTAGTTTCCCGGAGGTTTCCATTTTTGTCTAATCTCATAATAATAAATTTTAGCCACTTGGGTTTGCAGTTTTAATATAACTGCGAAGTTTTTTGTTTCCATTTCTTTGGTTTGTTGTTGAGTAAATAATGGTATTAACGGAGTAAAGATATAGAATTAATTCAATACAACAAATATGTTGTGTTTAATTTTATTAAACCATATTCTTTCTACATCCAAATAGCTATTACTATCCCTATTTTTGACCCACTATTTTTTTTGGTCAAAAATATTATTGAAAATCAATCTATTACAAAGGTGCTATAAAAAAATAGCTTTCCGAATATTAGGTTTGAATTTACTCCCCACCTACCTTTGCCCGCCTGAATGTACAAATATAAAATATAGAGTACGGGCAGGCACTCCATTTTAAAAAACGACCTGCCGGGATAGCGGAGGTCACTAAAACAGAAAACAAGATGAGCAAATTACATTTCACAACTAAACATGCGAACGAGGCTACCGTACAACGTAATTGGTATGTTGTAGACGGTACTAATCAAACCGTAGGCCGTATGTGTGCTAGAATTGCTGCGATACTTCGTGGTAAAAACAAAGCATACTATACGCCTCACGTTGACACTGGTGATTATATCATAGTGATCAACTGCGAAAAAATTGTATTAACAGGTGACAAACTGGACCAAAAGATTTATGACCACTTTACAGGATATCCTGGTGGACGAAAAGAAGAGGTGGCAAGAAACATTATTAAGCGCAGACCAGAAGTGGTTATTGAAAGAGCTGTAAAAGGAATGTTGCCGAAGAACCGTTTGGGCCGCAAGATGTACAAAAAACTATTTGTATATGTTGGCGACAAACATCCTCATACTGCACAATTGCCAAAAGAATTGAATTTTAATTATAAAACGTCCAAATAAATAATAAATGGAAAAGCAATTAAACGGAATTGGTCGTCGTAAAGCTGCAGTAACAAGAGTTTTTGTTACCAAAGGCGAAGGTAAGATCACCATCAACGACAAAGACTACAAAACATATTTCCCTTTGGTTTATTTACAGAACCAAGTAGAACGTCCGATGAAAACAGTTGACTTAACTGATAAGTATGATGTAAAGATCAATGCAACCGGTGGTGGCGTTAAAGGTCAGGCAGAAGCAGCTATGTTAGGTATTGCCAGAATTTTATTGGAGATCAACCCTGAGTTTCGTCCTGCATTAAAAGCAGCTGGTCTGTTGAAAAGAGATCCTAGATCTGTTGAACGTAAGAAATTCGGTCATAAGAAAGCCCGTAAGAGCTACCAGTTCTCTAAACGTTAAAGAAAGCTATGAGCTATTAGCTATGAGTTACGAGTTTTTGTCTCGCAGCTCGAAACTCATAACTCACAGCTATTATTACAAATATTAATAATTGCAAAGATTTTTCAAATAAAATACTTCTTCGTAAGTCCCTCTTTTGGAGGGGTTTGGGGAGGTCTCAAAAAATAAAAAATGGAAAATAATACATCCTTACAACAGCAACTTCTTGAAGCAGGTGTTCATTTTGGTCACTTGAAAAAGAAGTGGAACCCCAAGATGTTACCTTACATCTTTGCTGAAAAGAAAGGTATCCACATCATTGACCTGAACAAAACAGTTGATTGCCTGCAGGAAACTGCTGCTGCATTAAAGCAAATTGCCCGCAGTGGTAAGAAAATTTTGTTTGTTGGTACAAAAAAACAGGCAAAAGATATCGTAATGGAGTCTGCTAAGAAAGTAAACATGCCTTTCGTAACGGAACGTTGGTTAGGCGGTATGTTGACCAACTTTAACACGGTTCGTAAGAGTGTGAAAAAAATGCAGAGCATTGAAAAAATGCTTGGTGATGGTTCTTTTGACAGCGTAACTAAAAAAGAACGTTTAACGTTGAGCCGTGACAGAGATAAAATGGAAAAAGTGTTAGGTGGTATTGCTCAGTTGGGCCGTGTACCTGCTGCTTTGTTCATTATCGATATCGGTCATGAGCATATTGCTCTTGCAGAAGCAAAGCGTTTAGGCGTTCAGACATTTGGTTTAGTAGATACCAATTGTGATCCAAATAAAGTTGATTTTGCTATTCCGGGTAACGATGATGCTACTAAATCAATTGCAATCTTAGTAAACTATATCACTGCTGCTATTGCAGAAGGTCTTGCTGAAAGGCAAGCTGCAAAAGATGATGATGTAGAAGAAGTAGGAGATGATGAACAAGAAAAAAGAGCAGCTAGGATGGAAGCAGAAGCACAAGCTGAAGGTGGCCGTGCTGGCGGACGTAGCCGTGGTCCTGGTGGACCTGGCGGAGCAGGTGGAGCTGGCGGTGGTCAAAGACGTCGTACTACCGGAACTGGTGGCGGAAGCAGAGGACCTGGTGGTGGAAGAAGATAAGTAGGTATAAATACCAAATAAAAAATTCCAAATTCCAATCAGATACTCTCAACTGGAATTTGGAATTTTCCCGATTTGGGATTTGAACAAGTCTCTATTTAATACAATTAAATTTTGAACAAAATGAGTACAACAACTATAAGTGCACAAGATATAAACAAACTTCGCCAGGCTACTGGTGCAGGTATGATGGATTGCCGTAAGGCGTTAACTGAAACAAATGGTGATTTTGAAGCTGCTATCGACTGGTTACGTAAACAAGGTCAGAAAGTAGCTGCTAAAAGAAGCGACCGTGAAGCAAAAGAAGGTGTGGTAATAGCTCAAACAACAGCTGATAACAAAACAGGTATTGTTGTATGTGTAAGTTGCGAAACTGACTTCGTTTCTAAGAATGCTGATTTCGTTTCCTTTGGACAAACAATTGCAGATGCAGCCATCACTAATAATGTAAAGACCCTGGAAGAGTTAATGGATACAAAAGCAGGTGATTCTACTGTAGCTGAATTAGTGAATGATAAATTAGCAACTATTGGTGAAAAGATTGGTGTTACTAAATTTGAAAGAGTAGATGCTGCGTATGTAGCATCATATATTCATGGTGCATACCGTATTGGTGTGTTAGTTGGAATGGATAAAGAAGCTGCTGATGCCGGCAAAGATGTTGCTATGCAAATTGCAGCCTTGAATCCTGTAGCTGTTGATGCAGCTTCTGTTTCTGCAGATGTAATTGCCCGTGAAAAAGATATCATTCTTGAATTAATGAAACAAGACCCGAAGATGGCTGGTAAGCCTGAAGAAATGCTTTCTAAAATTGTTGAAGGCAAAATGGGAGCTTTCTTTAAAGAACAAACTTTAACAGCACAGTCTTTTGTAAAAGATGGCAGTAAATCAGTTGCTGATTTTCTGAAAGAGAACGGGGATGTGAAAGTAACAGAATTTAAGAGGGTGGCGTTAGGTTAATTATTTACTTCTTTATTTTAATATGCGTCCTGCCTTCTGGTGGGACGTTTTTTTTATATTTGATGCTGTATGAATGAGTACAATAAATACTTTGAAGCAAATAGAGATTTGTGGAATAAACGTACTGCTATTCACAAAGAATCGTCATTTTACAATCTGGCAAATTTTAAGATAGGTGAAAATGTTTTGATATCAATCGAACTATCTGAACTGGGCGAAGTAAAAGGAAAAACAATGTTGCATCTGCAATGTCATTTCGGAATGGATAGCCTGAGTTGGGCAAGAATGGGAGCAGAAGTAACAGGCGTTGACCTCTCTGATGAAGCTATTGGCGAAGCAAAAAAACTAAATGATGAATTAGGATTGAATGCTACATTCATTTGCAGCAATGTGTATGATCTAAAAGAACATCTTGATAAAAAATTCGATATTGTTTTTACTTCCTATGGAACGATAGGCTGGCTACCAGATCTGGATAAGTGGGCTGAAATAATTTCACATTATTTAAAACCCGGCGGCATATTTTATATAGCGGATTTTCATCCGGTTGTATGGATGTTCGATGATGAGTTTACACATATCAAATATTCTTACGAAAATAAAGAAGTGATTGAAACTGAAAGTCAGGGTACTTATACAGACAGGAATGCAGACATCGAATTAAAAGAGTATGGTTGGAACCACAGCATTAGCGAAACACTAAATGCCTTGATTAAACAAGGTTTGGAAATCCGTCATTTTAATGAATTTATGTATTCACCTTACCCATGTTTTAATAATACAATTGAGTTTGAGGAGGGGAAATGGCATATAAAAGGTTTAGAAGGGAAAATACCGATGGTGTATTCCATAATGGCTAAAAAGATACCATAAAAACGGGACGTTCAAAAGAGAGTGACACAACAGGCGATGCCAAATTAACCTGCATGACGGCAGGCAGGCTGAAGCAGGCAAAAAAATTTATTCCCCTATCTTCGCCCCGAAAAAATAACCTGCATGTTACCAAAGTACAAACGAGTTCTTCTTAAACTTTCCGGCGAAGCATTAATGGGTGATAAAAGTTTTGGTTTCGATACCAATGTCATCAACCAATATGCCCAGGATATTAAATCTATTACGGATTTAGGTGTTCAAGTAGCCATCGTAATTGGCGGAGGCAATATTTACAGAGGCATGAATGAGGCTGATACAGGAATAGAAAGAGCTCATGGTGATTATATGGGAATGTTGGCAACAGTTATTAATGGGATGGCCTTACAGGCAGGATTAGAAAAGGCTGGTGTTTATACCCGGTTACAAAGTGCCATTAAAATGGAACAAATTGCAGAGCCTTATATCCGCCGCAGAGCTATTCGCCACGTAGAAAAAGGAAGAGTAGTGATATTCGGAGCTGGTACAGGAAATCCTTACTTTACTACAGATACAGCCGGATCTCTCCGGGCTATCGAGATAAATGCTGATGTAATTTTAAAAGGAACAAGAGTAGACGGCATCTATACAGCCGACCCTGAAAAAGACCCCACTGCTACTAAATACAATGTTCTCTCCTTTCAAGACTGTATTTCTCAAAACCTCCGTGTTATGGATATGACAGCCTTTACGCTTTGTATGGAAAATAATCTTCCCATTATTGTTTTCAACATGAATAAAGAAGATAATCTTCGCAGAGTGGTTACCGGCGAAAAGGTTGGAACATTGGTAAAAGGATAAATACTAAGGGATTTTTCTATTTTAAATTTTGCAGTATCTACTATCTTGTGGTAGATATCCAATAACATCTGTGAAAAACTATAAACGGCTATTTGCCGATTTTTTTATAGTTTCCAAAACTTATATTACTGTTTATGGATGGCCAACTTTCGCTTTCCTTGGTTGAGATTATAGTGCTGATGCTCGGCGCTATCGTATTGGGTATTACCATTCATTTTTTTATTACAAGCCGTCGTTCATTAAAAGATGAAGTTGCTGAAGCTCCGGGAGGAAAACTAAACCGTGAACTGGATGATTGGAAACGCCGCTACTTTAATGATATTGAAGACAAGCAAAGGGAACTGGAAGTTCTTAAAAAGAAATTTGCTGATACAGAAGAGAATAATGAGATCAACATGATCGAGGCAGATGAAATGCGCAAAGCAAATAAGGAGTTAAAAAAAGAAATAGAACTTTTAAAACAGGCTCCTGCAACTACAAATGCAAACGTTAGCATTGAGATTGATCAGTTAAGAAAGCAGAATAAGCAATTGAAAGAAGAAATAGAATTGCTGAAAAAATCTCCACTAACTACAAATACTGGTAAGCCAGATTATATAGAACAGTTACGACTTGCACAAAGTGGCTTATTGGAGCATAACACTAAAATAAACCAACTGCTTGAGCAAATAGATATTGTAAAAGAAACGGAAGAAAAGCAGCAATACATTTTAAAGAACAATGAGGTGCTTGCAGAACAAGTGGATGAATTGAATTCCAGACTATCGCAAAAAGAAAAAGAACTTAATAATGTTCGCCAAAAAGAGCACCTGACTTCTGAAATGAATTCGATGCTGGATAATGCATATTCAGAATTTAACACATTACAGGAAAAAATGCAGAAGCTGGAAATGCAGGTTATTAATGCTAAGAAGATAAATATTGACTACGAGGATTTAAAAGAAGGATATAGCAAAGTTTCCACTGATTTGAATGATGAGAAACAAAAGTATCATGCGGCTCACAATGAGAATACTCAATTGAGAGATACCCTGACGGAAACAGAAAACAAATTAAAAGAAGCCAATTTTCAGCGGCAGCAGTTGCAGAAAAAAGTAGCTTATCTCGAAGAATTGAATATTGATATGCAGGCAATTGCCGATGCCAATAAAAAGTTGGAAGGACAGATAAGAAGGATTGGCGAGTTAGAAAGTATGCTGAATGTAGTATCAGAAGAGAGAGATGATCTGGCCAAGAAGCAGCATAAACTATAATCATTTATTATCAAAATAGTTGAAAGGCCTTTGGGCCTTTTTTTTATTAGAACTACCCAGACGTTAACTTTGTTCTCCAATTTATATATTATGTCAAAAAATATTGCCGATATAAGAAAAAGCTACTCCAAAAAGAAACTGAGTGAAAAGAAAATAGACAAAGAACCTCTTAAACAATTTACTAAATGGTGGAAGCAAGCTGTTGCTTCAGGAATTGATGAAGTAAATGCAATGACATTGGCTACTGCCTCAGCAGACGGATTTCCTTCGGCAAGAATTGTTCTATTAAAAGGTGTGGAGAAGAAAGGTTTTGTTTTCTATACTAATTACAATAGCTACAAAGGGCAACAATTGGCTGAAAATCCAAAAGCCTGTGCAGTCTTTTTCTGGAAGGAACTGGAAAGACAAGTACGAATAACTGGCTTGATAGAGAAGATATCGAAAGAAGAAAGCGAGGCCTATTTTTTTTCAAGACCAGAAGGAAGCCAAATTGGTGCCATCGCTTCGCCCCAAAGCCAGGTTATTGAAAGCAGAGAATGGCTGGATGAGCATTATAAAAAAGTAAAAAGGAAAGCGAAAGACGAAAAAATAGAAAAGCCTGAACATTGGGGCGGCTATATTCTAAAGCCTGTAATAATTGAATTCTGGCAGGGAAGGCCGAGTCGCCTGCACGACAGGATTCAATACACACTGGAAGAAAATGGTAGTTGGAAGATTGAGCGGTTAGCTCCTTAATTAAAATTAAGTTAACACCAATCATACATCCGTAATTCCTATGTTATCGGGAAACGACTGTTAAATCGGGATTATACCTAAACATATCGATTTGATTAAAATTAAAATGGTATAACAAGTTGAAAGGAGCATCCTGACAACTTGCTAACCAGCATAAGTTATTCGCCTTTTTTTGCAATCTCCTTTTTTTCTGCAGTCTTTTTTTCTGCTGCAGCTTTTTGTACTGGAGTTTTTGTTACTGGCCTGCTTTTGCCAAATGATCCTTTAAAACGTTTTCCTTTGGCAGTTTTCTTATCACCTCTTCCCATAAAATAAATTTTTAATTATTGTTATTTATAAAATTTGATTTCAAAAAAAACTCCTTCCCGCTACAAACGGAATGGAGCTCTTAATAATTTTTAGTTCGGAATTAAAGTTTACTGGCAAGTTCTTTACCTGCTTTAAATTTTGCAACTTTTCTGGCTTTTATTTTTATTACTTCGCCAGTTTGTGGGTTACGACCGTTACGGGCAGCTCTTTTAGATACGGAAAAAGTACCGAAGCCAACCAATGTTACTTTACCACCACCTTTAAGTGTTTTAGTAACTGCTTCAATAAAAGAGTCAAGAGAGGCATTAGCTTGTGTTTTGGTAATACCTGCATCATCTGCAAGCTTAGCGATTAATTCTGCTTTGTTCATGTTTTGTAAAATTTTTATTGTTTGACGACAGGCGACAAATTTAAAAGGTTTTTCATTCCAAAAATTATTATTATTCAAATTTTAGAAAATAATAATCTTACCGAAACCGCACCGGACAAGGTTTTTAAGAGAAAGCACTGTATTGTTACTATAGCGAAATGTTGATTTTCCTTCTTAAAGCCTTGTTTATAAAGGTGTTTCATAATTTCATTTAAAACCTTGCCTGTAAAGGGTTTGAAGGAATATACAATTGTTTTGCTGAAGGAGTGATAAAAACTTTTTTTTCACAATCAATACACAACTTCCATCACTGACCGAAATGCGATGAATTGATCTCCCCATTTATCCATACCTTTTTTTCGCATTGTATCTGCATGTTTTTCCAGGTATTCTTCGTATAGTTTTTTATTGCGAGCATGATATTGAACTGCATACGTAATTCCATCTTCTTCGTCAATATCCAGCAAGCGAAGAACTGTTGCATGAGTAAAGCAATTTGTATTAATTACATCAGCAATATGTTCTTCTTTTAACCAGTTAATCCAGTCTGCCGCAACGGTATGACTTACTTTTATTGTTACGTTGTAAACAATCATTGCGTATTACAATTTAATATCGAGGTATATTGGACAATGATCACTATGCTTTACATCCGGATAAATTTCCGCATCTTTCAGATTCTTCTTCAACGCTCCTGTAACATTTATATAATCTATTCTCCATCCCTTATTGTTTAACCGAACTGTTGGAAACCGCTGACTCCACCAGCTATAACGATGTGGCTCCGGATGAAAATGACGAAAAGTATCGATCCAATCATTGTCAATAAATTTCGTCATCCATTCTCTTTCTTCGGGTAAAAAACCAGAAGACTTTTTATTTCCTTTCGGATCATGAATATCAATTTCAGTATGTGCAATATTATAATCGCCACACAAAATGAGTTTCGGAATTTTTTTCTTAATTTATTAAGATACTTGTTCATCTCATCAAGCCATTCGTATTTAAACGATTGCCTAAGATCACCACTTGTTCCAGAAGGGAAATAGGCATTAATCAACCGCACATCTTTAAAATCCAATTGTATCACTCTTCCTTCATCATCACTAACTATATGCCCGGTACCATATTCCACATTATCGGGTTTAATTTTTGTAAATACTGCCACACCGCTGTATCCTTTTTTTTGTGCACTATACCAGTAATGATGATAGCCTAATGCTTCTAGCTGTTTTACATCCACATCGCCTTGTGTTGCTTTTGTTTCCTGCAGGCAAATTACATCAGCAGGATTTGTTCTTAACCAGTCAAAAAAACCTTTTTTTATTGCAGCTCTTATGCCATTTACATTATATGAGATAATTTTCATGATGAGCTAATTTTATTTTAAAATAATCCTCCCCCTTTTTCGCAGATCCCGATTTTTCGGGAAAGGGATGTGGCCTTAATTGTTTAAATTGGCAGCAATTTACATCATACTATGGAAGCAACTGACAAATTAAAAGACCCCGCAATTATTCCTCCTAAAAAACCAGTTTATCTTGAAGGTCCAAAAAGTAGAGGCTATGAATTGGCTTTTGCCTTTCGGGTATTCTGGCAATTTATTAAAGGCTTCAGACATCTGCATTTTGTTGGTCCTTGTATTACTGTGTTTGGATCGGCAAGGTTTAAAGAAGATCATCCCTACTATATCAAAGCAGTGGAATTTGGAAAACGGATTGCCGGACTAGGATTTACTACTATGACAGGCGGTGGTCCTGGCATAATGGAAGCTGCTAACCGTGGGGCATTCGAAAATAATGGCAAATCGGTAGGTTGTAATATTCGATTGCCTTTTGAACAAAAAGAAAATCCGTACATGCAAAAGTCAGTTACGTTTGAACACTTTTTTGTTCGTAAAGTAATACTCGTAAAATATTCTTATGCCTTTGTGATTATGCCCGGTGGCTTTGGCACCATGGATGAACTGTTTGAAACACTTACGTTGGTACAAACAAAAAGCATAACACGGTTTCCCGTTGTACTGTATGGCATAGAATATTTTAAACCATTACTGGACACTATCAACTGGATGTCTCAACAAGGAACCATTTCAAAAGAAGACCTTGATCTGGTATTGATTACTGACAGTGTGGACGAAGCTATTCAATATATCAGTACTTATATCAGTTCCAATTATAAAATCAAGCGACGTAAACGTTCCTGGTGGTTGCTCGAAAAAAGGTAATATTATTGCAGTTCAATTCTGAACTATGACAGGAGTAGATATATTGGGTTATTCAGCCTGTGCAGTTACTGCACTTACTTTTTTGCCGCAGGTGCTCAAAACCTGGAAAGAGAAATCAGCAAAAAACGTTTCTTTGATGATGTTTGTTATTGCATTCGTAAATGAAGTTATGTGGATTGCTTATGGTGTATTCAGAGATGACATGGTGATAATAGTTACCAATGTTATTATGATTACCATGTGTTCAGTAATGATTTCTTTAAAACTGAAATACAAAAATGTGTAATGATTAATACGGTAATTTTTGATTTGGGTGGTGTTTTGATTGACTGGAATCCCGATTATGTTTTTGATGAAAAATATTTTGAATCGCAAGAGCAAAGAGATTTTTTCTTTCAAGATGTTTGCACTCCCGATTGGAATGAAAACCAGGATGCAGGTTATCCAATAGCAAAAGCTACAGAAGAAAAACTGGCTGAATTTCCCGATTGGGAAAAGCCCATTAAAGATTTCTACGGAAGATGGATGGAAATGCTGGGAGAACAAATTCAAGGAACAGTTGATATTTTAAAAAAAATAAAAAAAAATAAGAACTTGAAATTTTATGCACTGACTAACTGGAGTGCTGAAACATTTCCGGTTGCATTAAAGAGGTTTGAATTTTTGCAATGGTTTGATGGAATAGTAGTTAGTGGCGCAGAAAAAATGCGAAAGCCTTTTCCTGAATTCTATCAACTGCTATTGGACAGGTATTCTATAAATCCAGAAGAAGCTTTGTTTATTGATGACAATTTGAGGAATGTAAAAGCTGCGGAAGATTTGGGAATAAAAAGTATTCATTTTCAAGAACCTTCCGGATTAGATTTGGAACTCAGAAATATTGGAATAAATTAGTGGAATAATAAAAAAACCGTTTATGGAAGATAATATATCAGCAGAAGAACAAGTAAATCTGTTTGAAACAGAGGTACAATATACTGAAGCAACACAAGGCCAGCGTTTTCTGAATTTTTTGATAGATAATTTATTTATGCGTTTTATTCTAAGTTATGCTACTGGTTATGCAGTTGGCTATTTGTTGCTGGCAATTGCACCTGATTTTGTGGCAGAAATTGCTTATGATGAAAGAGGTTGGAAATTTTGGCTGTTAGCATATATTCTAGGCATTTTTAATTACGTAATATATTATACATTTTGCGAAAAGGCCTTTAAGGGCATTACATTGGGAAAATTATTAACAGGCACAAGAGCCATCCGTAATGATGGAGGTGAGCTTACATTTAAAGACGCTATGCTGCGTAGCCTTTCCCGCCTTGTCCCGTTTGAACCATTTAGTGCATTGGCTGGCACACCTTGGCATGATAGCTGGACGGATACAAGAGTGGTGAAGACGAGGTGATTAAACTTTAGTAGGAATTACTTTATAATTTCTTTTGCATCCAGCAATCGCAAGCTATTAATAAAATATTCAAAAGAACGTTTATCAAATTCTGTTCTTCTTTTTTCTATTAGTTCCTGTTGCGTTCGCTTACTATAAGCATACTTCCTGTTAATAGTAGTAATGATGTCGCTTCGCTGTTTCTTTTGAGTTTCAATATTCTTTTTACTTACGCCAAGAGCTTTATTTACTTCTTCAATACTTGTATAAGCACCTTTTGATGAGTTATTTAATATTGTGTTTAGTAAATCTAATTCAAGGGGAGAGAAGGCAATGGTAAATCCATTATCATTTTCTTCTTGCCTTTTCGGAAAACTATCTTGTAATTTTTTCTTCTTCCAAAAATAATAACCGGCACCTGCTACCAGCAAGCCAGATAATATTAATACTAAATATTTTTTACCATTATTCCCAGGTTTGGAATCTATTGAAATGCTTGGAACTTCGGAATAAATTTTTTCATCAAGCAGAATAAGATCTTTTTTTTCGAATACTAATGAATCAACCAAATCTTTAGAAGAGAGCCATGAGAAGAATGTAGAGTCAATAAAATAATTTACATGATTATTCCCGGTACTTGTTGATAATTCTTCCAATTCTCTTTGCTTAGCATCGCTTAAGCGGTAAATTTTATTCTTAGAATAATCAAGGACCAGATTTTTTGTACGAAAAGCAATCATTTGCCCGAAAGGACTCGAACTAATATTCGTAATGTTAGTCAAATCATTTTTTAAGAAAGGAGAAAGTGTACCAAGATTTAGCCATTCTTTTTTTACAAGGTCAAGAACAATGGTCTCATAATGGATACTATTTTCACTGTCTTTGTTTGTTGTGGTAGAAGGACCTTCTTTAATAAAGCCAAAATATATTTTACCATTTAGCTGATCGTACCAGATAAGGTCATAAGCATTACCAATTTTTAGGGGTACTTCTTTGTTCAACTTGATTATTTCCCATTCATGTCTTTGTTCAATATAATACCGTAACAAGCCATTTGTTTTCCAGAATCCATATCCGCCAAGTGAATAAATAGTATCATGATAGCTGAAAATGAATGAATCGAAATTGCTGCCGAAATAAACGGTGGAGTCAATTCTTTTAAAAACAACCCCTTTATTTTGCTGTGATGCTTTATATAACTCACCACTGCCATTCAAAGCAGCATATAAGCCCTTATTATTTTTTACGAGTTGCTGGGGAAAATTGACTACCTGCGAATTGGCCGGTTCAACATATTTATTTCCATCCCAACTGATGGTGGCAACCCTGCCATTATGATTTAATAGGTGTATTACAGGATTCTTTTTGTCTTCCTGTGCAAAGTTTATACCTTTTATACAGACAATAAATACTAATATTCCCAATAATCCTTTCATCAAAAAATAAAGTAGGTGAATTACCAATCTCTCAACTGCTGGTTCTCAACAGTTTAATTCTATTGTTCTTCAAAAATAGAAATTACTTAATAGAGAACCTAATTGAACACTTAAATACAGTGTTTCAATATGTCTCATGCTTACTTTCGACGAACTTTATGAGAATAAAAACTTTCATTTTACTAATTAGCCTTTCAACTTTTTATAGTTGTGCAAAAGAATACTCCTGTGAAGATTGCATCCCGCCAAGTCCTCCAGAAGTTAAAACCGTTCAAATAACGGATATAACAATAAACAGTGCAAGGTTTCATGGCGAATTGATAAAAACAGGCAATCTATTAATAACAGAATTTGGCTTTTGTTGGGCTTCACATCCTATACCAACCTTAGGAGATAATAAAATAGGCTTTGGGCAAACCGATAGCCTGCAAAGTTTTGATAGTCTTCAAAATGGTTTATCTCCAAATACGATATATTATTTAAGGGCTTTTGCTACAAATAGTATTGGCACCGTGTATGGTCAGGAGTTGAGTTTTAAAACAGAAGTATTATGCAGAGATACTTCTCTTCATTTTGATGGTATATATATTAATAATACCGGTAGCTTCAACAACGACCATGTTGATATAGGAGCTAATGGGCCGATGTCTGTAATTGGTACTAATTTAAGTTATACAATTGAAGCATGGGTAAAGCGAGGTCATGTCAGTTATCCGAATGGACTTGAAAGAATCTATTCAAAAGATAATGTTTTTCAGTTCAGGGTAGTTAATGACAATTTTATAGGCGAAATAGGAAGTGCTTCAATACAAACCCCATATCCCGCAGATACATTTTGGCATCATCTGGCTTTTGTGAGGGACAAATCTTCTAACACTTTAAAATTATTCATAGATGGTCAGTTAAAAGTTACGGCTGCCGACATCTCTGGTGCTGTTTCGAATAATGGTAGTATGGTGTGTATTGGCGCAAGAAACAATGGAGGAGGTATTTATGAACTGTGGACAGGGAATTTGAAATATCTAAGAGTGTCAAATGTTGCCAGATACAGTAATTCATTTATTGCCGCCCAACGTTATTCAACGGATGTAAATACATTGGCAATTTGGCCTTGTAATGATGCAAGTGGAAATGTTTTAAAAGATATTTCGGGGAATAATGATGGGGGTATTACAAATGCAGAATGGAGATTTGGGGTTTGCTATTAATTTAAAAATGACCAAGTAAGATATAAAATTCAGTTATACAGCCAACCAATAGTAAAAGTCATTTAATGTAATTAAAATTTGAGTTTATGCGTAGTAGTAGAAACATTCTTGCAATAATCGGACTGATGTTTATCTTTTCATGTCAAAATGATACTATAGATCCTAATCCACCGGGAATACCCTGCAAATTGATTCGAATAAATTATTATACAGTAAGTCCAAACGGGGGATTACAAGAATATTCTTTTAGTTACACTGGTGATAATATAACTGAAGTAAAATCAAATGTTGATCGATTTGTATTTTTTTATGATGCTTCAAATAATATTATCAGAAAAGAAATGTATATAATTGGTGATCCAGTAGTGAAAATGCAAGTTGATTATACATATGATAATCAGAATAGGTTAATTAAAAAGAAAAAGGTTGGTGGAGGGTGGATATATTATAATTCGACCCAGGAATATTTTTATTCAAATGGCAATATGACAGAAATTAAATTTTATGGGCCTAATGGTACGTATTTAGGGAATCAAATTTGGACTTGGGTAAATAATAACCCAATTACAAGGGTTGTGGCTATGGGTAGTCGTAATTATTCTGTAAACAATTTTTTCGATTTAACTAAGGAAAACAAGTTGATTTCAATATACAAGAACTTTTTTCAGATAGTCTACGAAGACGAAGGCTCAGATGATCCATATGGGTTAATCATTTTTTTAGGTAAAAATTTACTGATTAAGGAGTACGTATCTGCTTCGGAAAACGATGTTTATTCCTACACATTTAATAATAATGGATATATAAAAGATATATATATTAGTGAAAATTCTTCTTCACCAAGTTTAACAATGAGTTTTAGTTATAGCTGCGATTAATGACTGATAAAGAAATATAATTCTATGACGGAAATTCATATGGTTATTCTACTCTTAAATTAACAGGGTAAAGAGTGTCAGAAGAATAAAATTGTTAAAACAAAAAAAGTAATGGACTAAAATTCGTTCATCGAAAAATAAAAATTACTTAAATGAGAGATTAGAGTATAGTCTCAATTATTCTCATATAAATAAATCAATAAATGGTGCTGAAACAAATTTTAATTTATTTCGCTTTTTTCAGTGTTCTTTCCAGTTGCAAAAATTCCAGCAACAGGAAAGACTCTAAAGATGAAAGTGAAACAAAGCCTGCCGAAACAAATAATTGTAAATGTAGTCAAAAAGATGCTGAGTGGCTCGTATCGAAAATAGAAATAGATTTTGCTAAGAGTCAATTCGATGTAGACTCACAAGATGCAAGAGTTTTGCGTGAAATTAAACTTGAAAAGCGACCTAATTGTACATGGGTAGCAACATTTGAGCTTTCTTATCCATTTGGTAATACCGATGGGATGCATCCTTCCGAAACAATAAAGAAAAGATTTATATGTGATGGTATAGAATTATACACTGAGTAAAAAAACACTTAAACTGAATTTTTATTAAAGATTATTATTTCACCAAAATAATTAAAATGGCATTATGTATATGTAGTAACTACCCTCCGAGAGGTAATCGATATCAGCATTATGCTTTACCAATTGGCTTTCCGGAAACCTCTTCAATTTGTGGAAGGACAAATTGCGAGAATTCGGGTTACATTTGGTTCACTTTAGAAGAAAAATATGAATATAATATTCAGCAAAGAATATTTAAGCTACCAACAGATGCAATTAAAGTGAAAGTTGGAAACGATACTTTTGGGCGACAGTAAGTCATTAATTAACATCGAAAGATTTCAAAATTTATGATAAAAGTTGTGTCAAAAATAATGATCGATCTTATTCGGGAGAGAGAATATGCAGGAAAGGATGAGTTTATAGGCACATATAAAATCGGAGCAAGTTATCCAGTCCCTTTTAGACTAATTCAAAATAGACACACAAAAGAATTAACCTTTCAACCGCAAATCTCTTTGCTAAATACTGCTCATATTACAATCATTAAAATAGAAGTTCTAAGACAATCTGCTGGTTAGGGTTTTATTCCAACACCGGCCTCAACCATCTTTCCATTTCATCCAGACTCATTTTTTTTCTTTTGGCATAATCTTCCAACTGGTCTTTATCTATTTTGCCTAAACCAAAATAATGGCTTTGTGGATGTGCAATATACCAGCCACAAACTGAAGCTGGCGGATCCATGGCAAGGCTTTCGGTTAACTCTATGCCGATGTTCTCTGTTACATTGAGTAATTCAAAAAGTTTTATTTTCTCTGTATGATCCGGACAGGCCGGATAACCTGGTGCAGGCCGTATGCCATTGTATTCTTCCCTTATCAATTGCTCGTTGGATAGGGTTTCATTTTTTTCATAACCCCAATATTCTTTTCTCACTTTTTCATGCAGGCATTCTGCAAAGGCTTCTACTAAGCGATCGGCTAATATTTGTACTAAAATTTTATTGTACTCATCGTTGTCTGCCGCATACTGGTCAATGTGTTTTCTTGCGCCATGAATGGTTACGGCGAAAGAACCCATGTAATCGGCCCCCTGTCCCCAGTTGGGGGAACTTAGATCAAAGTTTTCCTTCAGGGTTGGTTGATTTTTTAAAGTTGAAGAAATTAGTTCTAATGTTTTTTCTGTTTCATTTATTACTTGTTCGTTAGTAACTCTAAGAACTTTGAATCCCTGTTCGTTTAACCACCTTGTTCTTATCTCATCTGATTCAATGTTTTCGGGTAGTTGATGTATTAATCCGTCAATTTCTACAACCAATCTCTTTTTAAGGCAAACCAGATCGGCAATATAGTTACCCATAATATGTTGTCTACTGAATTTATGACCTGCAAGTTGTTTAGTCTTTAATAAATTCCAAAGAACATCTTCTGCCTGAGTTGGTGTAGCCCTGTTATCTTCTGCAAATTTTTTAAGCAAAGGATATGTTATTGGATCAGCCCATTGATATCCGGGTTTTATTTCCCCTTCCTCTTGGGAAGGGGCTTTAGAAGGGTCGCCAACAATCCAGTCTGTTAGTGGGGATGGGCCTGGTTTTATAAAGTCTGCCAGAGAATAAGAAGGTTGCCCGACAGCTTTTTTCAATTGCTGCCGCAATGATTCAAGTTTCACTTCCCCGTTATCTGTTGTAAGTGTAATTGTATCTGCATTATTACTGGTTGCCGGCCAGAAACCAATAACTCCATCAGCTATAAACCATTTTTCTGCTATGATCTTTTCTACCATTTTCTGTGCATCGTTCAATAATCGCTTTGCTTCGGTTCCAAAAATTTTATCCTCCAGTACTTGTGGAAAATGGCCTGGCATTTCCCAAGCAATAAAGAACGGACCCCAGTCAATAAATTTTGCTATGGTTGCCAAATCAAAAGACTTTAAAACCTTTACTCCGTCAGTTGCCGGTTTGGTTGGATTATAATTTTTCCAATCAAAATATTCTTTGGTTATTACTGCTTCTCTATAAGGAATCAATGTCTTCTTACCTTTTGTTGCAAACTGCTTTCTTAATGCTTCGTATTCATCCGCCGTTTTTTTAAGTAGCGCATCTTTTTCTTTTCCTAATAAAGTGCTTACTGCCGTCACACTTCTGGATGCATCCAGAATATGCATTACTCCATTATCATATTGCTGAGCAATTTTTACAGCCGTATGCATTCTGGATGTTGTTGCCCCACCAATCAGTAATGGCTGTTTCATATTGCGGCGTTTCATTTCATGAGCCACATGCACCATTTCATCAAGCGAAGGAGTTATCAATCCGCTTAATCCAATAATATCAACATTCTCTTTGTCAGCAGTATCAAGAATTTTATCTGCCGGAACCATTACACCTAGGTCAATAATATCATAACCGTTACAGCCTAATACAACTCCAACAATATTTTTACCAATATCATGCACATCACCTTTTACAGTTGCCAGTAAAACTTTTGGTGCACCAGCAGCTTCTACATTTTCAGTTCCTGCTGCAAGGTGTGCCTGCTTACGATCTTCTTTTTCCTGTTCAATGAAAGGCGTTAACACCGCCACAGATTTTTTCATCACCCTTGCACTCTTTACTACCTGTGGTAAAAACATTTTTCCAGCACCAAACAAATCTCCCACCACATTCATTCCATCCATTAACGGGCCTTCAATCACTTCCAAGGGTTTTGGATATTTCAATCTGGCTTCTTCTGTATCAGCTTCAATATAATCGGTTATTCCATTTACTAATGAATGCTTTAATCTTTCTTCCACACTGGTTTGTCTCCAGGATTCATCCTTAACGATTACTTTGCCTTTTGCTTTTATAGTTTCTGCAAAAGCAATCATCTTTTCTGTGGCTTCATTATTATCATTATGGCGATTCAATATTACATCTTCGCATAATTCTTTTAACTGAGGTTCTATTTCATCATACACCACCAACTGTCCGGCATTTACAATGCCCATATCCATACCAGCTTTAATGGCATAGAACAGGAACACACTGTTCATCGCTTCTCTTACATGATCATTTCCACGAAAAGCAAATGAAAGATTGCTAACGCCTCCACTAATCTTGGTCAGTGGCATCAATTGTTTGATCTCTTTTGTAGCTTCTATAAAATCAACCCCATAATTATTATGTTCTTCCATGCCAGTGGCAATGGCAAAAATATTTGGATCGAAAATTATATCCTGCGGATCGAATCCAACTTGTTCGGTAAGAATTTTATAAGCCCGGTGGCAAATCTCTACTTTTCTTTCCTTCGTATCAGCTTGCCCTTTTTCATCAAAAGCCATTACAATAACGGAAGCACCATAACTCTGGCAAATGATTGCCTGCTCAATAAATTTTTCTTCCCCTTCTTTCATGGAGATAGAATTCACTATACATTTCCCTTGCACACATTTCAAACCTGCTTCAATTATTTCAAACTTAGAGCTGTCAATCATGATCGGAATCTTCGCAATGTCCGGTTCGCTTTGCACCAGATTGAGGAAAGTCGTCATTGCAAATACTCCATCCAATAATGCATCATCCATATTTACATCAAGCACCTGTGCTCCGTTCTCCACCTGTTGGCGGGCAACGCTTAATGCTTCTTCATATTTATTTTCTCTGATAAGCCTGGCAAACATTTTAGAACCTGTAACATTGGCTCTTTCCCCAACATTGATGAAGTTTGTTTCGGGACGTACAATAAGAGGCTCTAATCCTGCTAACCGCAAATACGGTTTTATTACAATTGCGTCTTGCATTTATGAATTCTTTTTAACGAACAAATTTTTAAGCATCGTAAAATTGTTTACGATAAGAATTGATAGGGCAAGTATTAAAAGTAGGTTTCCAGTTGTCATACTAGTTCTTTTTCAACAACGGGTAGTTGTCTTGGTTTAATATTTTTTACTTCGTCAGCTATATGTTTAATATGGTCAGGGGTAGTGCCACAGCATCCACCAACAATATTTACAAAGCCTTCTTTAGCCCAATCTTCCAGAAAGTGAGCTGTATCTTCCGGATTTTCATCATACTCACCCATTGCATTGGGTAAACCTGCATTTGGATAAGCAGATACATAACAGCTTGCAATTTGAGAAAGCTCTTCGATATACTGCCGCATTTCTTTTGCTCCTAAGGCACAATTTAATCCAATGCTTAATGGCTTTGCATGCATCACCGATGTATAAAAGGCCTCCAATGTTTGGCCACTCAATGTTCTGCCAGATGCATCAGTAATTGTTCCGCTTATCATTACGGGTAATACTTCTTTCTTTGTATCCCTGAAATATTTTTTGATTGCATATATAGCTGCTTTTGCATTCAGCGTATCAAAAATAGTTTCTATCAATAAAATATCAACGCCTCCATCCGACAAACCTTTTACCTGTTCGTAATAAGCTTCAACCACCTCGTCAAAAGTTACTGCACGGAAACCAGGATTATTTACATCTGGAGAAAGAGATAATGTTTTATTTAATGGGCCGATCGCACCGGCAACCCATGCCTGTTTGCCAGATTGATTGATTGCTTCTTTGGCACATTTTGCAGCACTAACATTTAATTCGTAAGCAAGGGGCTGCATTTCATAATCGGCCATGGCAATAGAAGTGCTGCTAAATGTATTGGTTTCAATAATATCTGCACCGGCATCCAAATATTGTTTATGAATAGCTGTGATGATTTGTGGTTGAGTGAGATTCAGCAAATCGTTGTTGCCTTTAACATCAAGGTGCCAGTCTTTAAACCTTTCGCCACGATAATCTGCTTCGGCCAATTTATGTTGCTGAATCATGGTGCCCATAGCACCATCAATTATTAATATACGTTCATTCAAACAATCCTGAATTGTCTTCATACTTACATATTGTTTGCGAACTATAAACGTTGGGAAACTATAGAGGAGCTTCGTACCGTTTATTAGTTCTGTTTGGGAGCAGGCTGAACAATAAACAAATCCGCCTGTAAGAAGGCACAAAGGTACAATATAAATGTTTAAGAAACAAGCCGGACAGAGCTTATCGGTTAGTTACATAACTCTCCACTGGCAGGCGGTTCTGCAGACTACGGGCAAGAGTCATTTCATCTGCATATTCCAGTTCTCCGCCAAATGCAATTCCACGGGCAATTGTGGTAATGCGAAGAGTATGTGGTTGTAGTTTCTTCTGAATATAATAAATGGTGGTATCTCCCTGAATATTCGGATTCAATGCGAAAATGATCTCTTCAGTTTTTTCTTTATCAATACGGCTAATTAACGACTCAATATTTAGCTGGTCGGGACCGATGCCATCTAATGGAGAAATAACGCCGCCCAGAATATGATAAGTACCATTGAATTGCTGCGTACTTTCTATGGCAATTACATCACGGATGCTTTCCACCACACAGATAACCTCCTGCTTCCGTAATGAATTGGAACAGATAGAACAAATATCTGCATCGGCTACATTATAGCAACGATGACAAAATCTGATCTCACTCCTCATCTTTGCAATTATCTCACTAAAATTGCCAACCTCTTTGGTGTCTTGTTTTAATAAGTGTAACACTAAACGTAACGCCGTTTTTTTACCAATGCCGGGCAATTTGGCAAATTCGTTTACTGCATTTTCCAGAAGAGAAGATGAGAATTGCATGGCGCAAAGGTAAGCTAAGAGTTTAAAAGAGGAAAAGAGAAAAGGAGTAGTGAAATTACAAGTTGAGAGATATTCTTTTTTACTCCTTTTCTCTTTTTGTCTCTTAGTTTATAATATTATTTCAAACTCGTTTTTCCAAGCCGCTTTTATCGAAATCTTTCTTTCAACTGGAACTACAATTTCTGGTTGAAGATGTTTGCCGAAAAAATCTCCCGGATCCCAGACACCGTTGCTATTTATATCATATAGAATTCGGAGTTCATATTCTCCTGGTACAAAAAGGTCTATAGTGAGATCAATTGATTTCATGGGAACCGACCGCACAATTATGTTATTACTTACGATTTGTAGTACCGGATTTTTTTCAAGGGCAAGATTGCGAAGCTTAAGTTTTAAAGAACCATAGTCGGATAGTTTTTTGGTAGTGAAACTAAGTGTATCAGTTCTCATTAATTTATTTCCGCTTGAATCTTCTGCAAAATCTTTATCCAGAATTAGATGATATAAGGTATTTTCTTTCCATTTATGAGTAAGATTAATTTTTGTGCCCGTACTGTCCTTCGAAAAACTATAATCGGTAACAGGTGCAAATATTGAATCCGTAAACAGCGTAAGTTTTGTAGAATCAAATGTTTTAAGTGGCAGAGGCACCGTGATATAAAAATCGCTGAGAATATCCTGTTGTCCGCCTGTTATGGTTGATTGATACTTCAATCTTTTATCTGCAGGGCCGGCTCTCCGGTTGGCATTTGTATTAGTTTGCTTTTGCTGCTCAAGCCCTTCTTTAGCAACATAGGCATAAAGTGTAATAGGTTCTATGCTGCTTTGAACAACAATAGGTTTATCAGCAAAAGCAAATAAAGATTTTTCAGAAGTGTATCTTCTTGTATTGCTTTCGTCTTTCAAAGCAAACAAATAAAAAGTTTTTGGCGGAAGATTCTTAAACCGAAAATTCCCATTACCATCCAGTTTGGAAATGTACAGTGGTTTTTGTTTTACAACTACAGAATCTTCGGGGCTTGTATGCAACATCACAATCATTGTTGTATCTAACTTACCATTTTCCGCAAGTACTACCTTACCACTCAATTCCAATGAGTCAATATAATTACCGGTAGAAAAAGTATAGGTAAAATTTTTAAACGGGTTGCCTTCTGTAAAATCCTTAATAGAGTTACCAAAGTTGATAGTGTAAGTTGTATTCGGCACCAACGAATCTTTCAACTTTACAGTAACCGTTTTTAATTTATACTCAACATATGGATTGACGGAAGGTGTTGGAGAGAATATTAAGTTTTCTGATACATTTTGTACTTCTACAAATTCATCAAAAATAAGAGTGACTTTATTGCCATTAAAGTTAAGTGCAGAATCACCAGGTTCTGCTTTTATTAATCGGGGAGGCAACGAATCCCTGACACCACCTTCCGGAGGAATAATATTGGCACAACCAGTTCCTGCAGTAAAACCTACTACTGCTATTAATGCTATTATAATGGACGTTATAATTCCTTTAGTCTTCATGAGAAATGCAAACTTAGCCGCTTTACGGGGAATGATTTGTTTTTAAAATCCTAATTATTCAATATCATCGGCAGAATCAAGCTCATGTAACGCTACATCCATATTGTTGGTCTTTACAAAATTGCACCAATGGCAATCTTCTTTGCCGCAGCCCGTATAAAAGTCCCGGTTCTGAATCTTTTCCCAGGTATCAGTTATTTGCTGAGTAACTGTAGTAATATCAGTTGGATTAATAAATACCTTTTCTTTCCGGTAATTTTTCTTTTTATCAGGCTCTATAAAATCAAATTCCGTACTCACTACTTTCCAGTCTTTCTGTTCATAATTATCTACAAGAATTTTATAAAAAACTGCCTGCCGCCAGTAATCACCGCCATTTGGATCTTTATCAGATGGACCCTTTGTTTTGGGAATGCCTTTATCTGGGTCGCCGCTTTTGTAATCTACTACATTCACTGATTTGCCATCAAATTCCAATTTGTCCAATGCTCCTTTAATTGGCACCTCTTTTATCGTTGTTTTAATGCGACGTTCTATTGCCACAATTTTATTGAAGCTGTTAATATATTTAACGTAATAATTATTCAGCACTTCCTGCCCATATTCCTTTCTCCTGGCAAATTGTTCTTTTGTAAAACTTTCCCGATGCCGATCCATATACCATTCAAAGTCTGTAATGAATTCTTCTTTTTTGGGGAAAATATTCTTTCCACTATCCTGCCCGTCCGAATGGCCTGGCCGGGGGGACATCTTACGAAATAACTTCTCCAATGCATAGTGTATCGCCGAGCCGAATTCTGTCGCCTCATTCCTTGGCGATGGAATACGAATAAGGTTTTTAAAATAAAAATCCAATGGACATTTCAGATAATTATTGAGTGCTGTTACATTCATTACAAACTTATCCAATATACTGCCGATAAATTCTTCCTCTATCTTTTCTATTTCTGGAGCTGTGGTATCGCCAAAATGCAAAGCAGAAAATTCATCCAGGACATCTTCCTTTATACTTTCATTTTTTATTTTCAGATCATGTTTATCTAATATCTCAGCAATGAACATAGATGGCTCCAGTTGCTTTCCATCATTTTTATATTTGCTATAGGAAATACAAAGATGTTGCTCTGCCCTCGTTAGTGCAACATAGAATAGCCTTCTCAATTCTTCATTATCCGTTGCAGATGGTTGTGTTAACACACCACCAACCCCTACTCGGGAGGGGAAAATTGTATCTGGTAGCTTATATCCACCGCCTGGTTTTCTTTTCTTTTCCCAAAAAGATGCATTAGATCCCGCAATAAAAACATATTCAAACTCCAAACCTTTAGAACCATGTGCTGTCATCAGGTTTACACCTTTATCGCTGCCACTAACCTGAACCAGTGGCAGTGAAATATCTTCTTTCTCCATCAGTTCAATAAGTGTTACTAGGTGCTGAAGATCAAGCAACGGGTTTCTATGTGTTTCTTCTTTTATGAAATCAAATAAGCCGGTTAGTATTTGTAGCTGCCAATGTTTATCCGGACTTTCCATTATGTGCTTCAGAATGCCTGCTTCCCGAATAATATTTTCGAACAAATGCTGCAATGTGATATTGGGCACATCTGCAATTAGTTTTTCAATTACAACAGAAGCCTTTTTTAAATTTTCCGGAAGTTTGCTGCTGAATAAATCCTTTGCAGGAGTATTTGCTTTTTCATTCAATAATTGTCGGATAGAAGTTTTATTATCTTTATAACCAGCACTTGCTACTTCCATACTTAGCTTAGCGATTTCAATCGGAGCAATACCAAACCAATCGAAATGCAATATTTCAAAAAGCAATTCATCGCCACTATATGAAATATGATGTTCTGCTGCAAGATATTTCAACAATAGAATTATTTTTCTTGCCTGTGGCAATTCCAGCAGGTTAAGATGTCGCTTACTGTATACAGGAATATTCAAAAGCTTAAAATAATTTGCAAGCTCCAGTCCGTATTTATTTTCCTTATAAATTATTCCAATTTTACCCGGTACAGTTCCTACACTCAATAACTGTTGTACTTTTTTTACCGTACCAATCATTTCTTCCGATTGTGTATCGTATTCTATAATGATTGGCTCATTCGTCAGTTTGCTAATTGATTCTTTGGAAGAAATCAATTCTTTGCTCAATCCTACAATTTTATTTACCAGTCTTTCAGCATTCCTATCAATAACAGACTTTGAAACATCAAGTATTGGTTGTGTAGAACGATAATTGTTGGTTAGCACCACCGTGAGCAAATCTTTTTTATAATTATCTGCAAACTGAACCATGTTTTCTACATTGGCTCCTTGAAAACGGTAGATGCTCTGGTCATCATCTCCTACTACAAACACATTCGGTTTGTCCCAATAACTAATCAGTAATTCAACCAACTTATTTTGTGTACCACTGGTATCTTGATACTCATCTACCAATATGTATTGAAAACGTTCCTGGTAATCGGCCAGCAGATTTTTATTTTCTTCAAATGCTTTTATTACCCAGTTTATCATGTCATCAAAGTCGTAGCGATTCTTTTTCCGCATCAATTGCTGAAAGCGGTCAAACTCACCAACTGCTGCCCGCAGTTTTCCCATCCTTTCATTTTCTTCATCAATTTTATTTTGTTTCAGATCGCCAACATTAAACTCCTTGTATTTTCTTTTGTAAATAAATTCATCCCGATTGGGTAGGTCGGATAAATAAGTATCAATTCTTTCAATGATAAATTCCGGCGTCCAGCCTTCCCGTTTCATATTACTAAAAAGCGACTGAAGATTATTGATCTCAAAATATACATCACCGCGGTATCTTTTCAGTAGATGATTTTTAGGGAATGAATCTACCAGTTCTTTAAAAAATTGAATTTTTTCTAAATCAGAAACAGCATCGAGTGCTGTTTTTTCAAACAACGATAAATTATCCTGAATCACATCATTACAAAATGCATGAAAGGTGCTGATATTTACTTTATATGCATCCGGACCGATGAATGATAACAATCGCTTTCGCATGGCAACCGCACCAGCATCCGTATAAGTAAGGCATAAAATATTCTCAGGGGTAGCATCTGTTTCCAATAAAATTTTTCCGATGCGGCTGGCAAGTATTTGTGTCTTCCCAGTGCCCGGACCTGCGATAACCATCACAGGCCCTTCAATGGTATTGACAGCTAATTGCTGATTTTTATTCAGCTTAGCGAATTCTTCTTTGAATTTTATTTCTAACTTTTCTCTGTTAATTGACATTAGTAGCCGAACTTTTCCTATTATAAATCGTTATTCAAACGAATTTAAACCAATAATTCCATGGCAGCACATTCTATTAAAACAGTACAGAAAATTCCCGTTTCGCTGGAAGAAGCTTGGACGTTTTTTTCCAATCCGGCTAATCTGCAGGCAATTACTCCTTCAAATATGGGATTTAAAGTAATCTCCAAACATCATGGTGAAAAAATGTATGCTGGGCAAATTATAGAGTACACGGTGAAGCCAGTTCTGGGAATTCCGTTGTACTGGATGACAGAAATTACACAAGTAAAAGACAAGGAATATTTTATTGATGAACAGCGGTTTGGCCCTTATAGCCTTTGGCATCATCAACATCATTTTAAAACGATTGAAGGCGGTGTGGAAATGACAGATATTGTTCATTATAAAAATCCGATGTGGTTTTTTGGAAATATAGCTAACCAATTTTTTGTGAAAAAAAAGCTGGAAAAAATATTTCAATTCAGGAATAATAAAGTAGTGGAGTTGTTTGGAGAATGGAAAGATAATTAAGTGCAATAAGTCGAATATTAGCTATAACTTTTTTTACTTAAAAAAAGTCTTGCCTTTAGGGTTCGTTCCTTTGTAAAAATATGGCGAATAAAAATCAGCCTTATTGTATGCCAGCCCTCTTCTTTAATTCAGTAACAGGCATTACCATAATTCTTCCAACAGGTTGTTTATTACGGTAAGTAATTACTTTCATAAAGGAAGCATCTTTTGGAACGGTTAAGGGTGTAGTATAAGCCGGGTAAAAGTTATCGGGAAATGAATTGTCGAAACTATAGTGAATACTCAGCCCTTCCACTTCGGTGCTTAAATTAACAATTACAGTTGCTGAATCTTTTTTGCTTACTTCAAAAATAGGATCATACATAGCAAGGGAATACTTAATGCCAGCAGCATCCAATCGTTCAAAATGCATTTCTACATTCGTTACAAAATCATTCCAGTTTCTTTTTTCCCCGCCTGTCGAATGGGGAGGTTTCGGGCTCCAGAGAACTTCAGCAATGGCAAATGCCCTCGGCCATAGCATGTATTGCATGTGACGGGTGTTATAAATTTGTTCGGTCCATAGATTTGCCTGGCCTCCCTTAATTAGTTTTGCATCTACGCCAACAGCTACTGGTTCAAACTGGTATGCTTTTTTTAACCGCAAAGTGGCGTACACCGGTGGTTCCATAATGGCATCACCCTGCATATAATCCAGGTAAGCAAAATCAGCAGGACTCATCACCACTTCATGTCCCTGTTTGGCTGCTTCTATACCACCTTTCATTCCCCGCCAACTCATTACAGCCGCATCGGGTGCTAAACCTCCTTGTAAAATTTCATCCCAACCAATCATTTTCTTTCCTTTTGAAGAAATGATTTTTGCTACCCTTTTTACAAAATAGCTTTGCACTTCATCCAAATCTTTTA
>JBDSUW010000009.1:0-12498 GCA_039927535.1 Chitinophagaceae bacterium
CCGCTGTTGTTGTCGTTGTTATAGCTGTTCCGCCTTGCTTCATTTTTATGTAAGCAATCACTTCCCAGCGTTGTAATGTATTTAATTGAGAAGCATAACTTCCCATCTGTCCTTTACCATATGTTACTGAATGAAACATAGTTCCTTCACTCATTGCTTTCATATCGTCAGCCAAAAAATTCTTTGGTGCTGCCGGATAAGGACCATCACCACCATTCCACAAAGGACCATTACCATCTAATTTTGCACCATGACAGATACCGCAATTCACCAAGTATAATCTTTCTGCTTCTTTCATATCAATTGTAGCTACATCTAATGGGTTTTTTACGCCGTTTGATTTTGCATAACCTGAAGAATCATTTTTGTTTTCATAAGCAGCCATGTCTCCACGGGCAATGGTTCCTTCTACAGGTCTTGCATTATAATTAATACCATGTTCTTTTAAATTTGCTGTAGATGAATAGGCATCATATGCCCGGCTGTAAGACATGTCAGGCATATAAGCTCTTCCGGGGCTACGCTTTGTTTTATCACAGCCGGCAAGTACTGCTATCATCGCCAAACATCCTGTTATAATCCAAATTTTTTTCATCATCTTTTATTAAAATTCCAAATAAAAAATTCCAAATTCCATATCATTATCCAAGTTCACATACTTTTCCCAAGTCCCCCTTGTGGGGGACCTGTCTGCCGACAGGCAGGTTTAGGGGGCAATCGCTTCATTTGTTTTCTCAAACCGCTTACTTTCTTTATCATAACGACCCAGCCACCAGCCAGTTTCTTTATATTGAACACCAACTTCAACCGCACCAATACTTTCTAAGAAACTAATTGCATCTGCTTCATTTGTTATGTCTGTACATTCTAAAGCCATTAAAAATGTATCGTCTGTTGAACGAGGATTGAAATGGTCTTTTTTTACAAATGGTGCTAACTGACACAGATAGCAAAAGGTCAATACCATTCCTACTGCCGCAAATAATACCGTCAACTCAAAAATAATCGGTATCCAGGCTGGTAAAGAAAAGAATGGTTTGCCACCAAAATTAAGCTGCCAGTCTACTGTTAATGCCCAGGTAATGAAACCTACTGCCGTTGCCGTACCGGTAATGCCATAAATAAATCCTGCAGTATGTAAACTGGTATCTCTTAATCCCATTGCAGTATCTAATCCATGAATTGGAAAAGGAGTAAATACATCATGTATCTTGTAGCCAGCTCTGCGTACTTTTTTTACGGCAGGAAATAAAACCTCTTCATCATAAAAGCTACCTGTTATAAATTTTTTTACAGCCATAAATTATTAAATTCCAAATAAAAAATATCAAATTTCAAACATCAATCTTTAATGATGGTCATGCAATTGTTCTTCTGCAAACTGATCCACACTTTCTTTATCTATCACATCCATTCTTTCTTTATAATTCTCACCGCTGCGTTTCAATATATGTTTAATCTCCGCTATCGCTATTACTGGGAAAAATTTTGAGAACAGGAAGTAACAGGTAAAAAATAACCCGAATGTTCCCATATAAAATCCAACTTCCCAGATACTCGGAGTATAATATGTACTCCAGGAACTTGGAAGATAATCACGGTAAACTGAAGTAACGATGATTACAAAACGCTCAAACCACATACCAACATTCACCAATATTGACATAAAGAATGTAACCGTCAGATTTGTTCTCATTTTTTTAAACCAGAAAATTTGTGGGGATAATACATTACAACCCATCATAATAAAATAACTCCATCCATATGGGCTATTCAGGTTTAACCTATTTTCGAAGAATGCGAAATTTTCATATGGCTGTGCAGAATACCAGGCCATGAATAATTCAGTGAGGTAAGCAATTCCAACAATAGAACCTGTTAACACAATCACCTTGTTCATAACATTAATGTGTTCTATAGTAATGTATTCTTCAAGTCCTAATACTTTTCTTGTTACCACCAATAGTGTTTGCACCATGGCAAACCCTGAAAACACGGCACCCGCAACAAAATAGGGAGGGAAGATGGTTGTGTGCCAACCCGGAACTACAGAAGTGGCGAAGTCAAACGATACAATAGTGTGTACAGACAATACCAGTGGCGTTGCCAATCCTGCTAATACTAAAGAAAGTGCTTCATGACGTTGCCAGTGTTTGGTACTTCCTGTCCATCCAAAAGAAGCCACACCATAAAACATTTTTCTCCATTTCTTCTTAGCTCTGTCTCTCAACGTTGCTAAGTCGGGTAATAACCCTGAATACCAGAATAATAATGAAACGGTGAAATAAGTTGATATCGCAAATACGTCCCAAAGTAGTGGAGAGTTAAAGTTTACCCAAAGCGGACCTCTTGTGTTTGGATATGGAAGAACGAAGAATGCATTCCATACACGACCCATGTGCCAGATAGGAAACTGACCAGCACACATTACCGCAAAAATTGTCATCGCTTCCGCTGCCCTGTTTACCCCGGTTCTCCATCCCTGGCGAAAGAGTAATAAGATAGCAGAGATCAAAGTTCCTGCATGACCAATACCTACCCACCATACGAAGTTGGTAATGTCCCAACCCCAGCCAATTGTTTTATTCAGGTTCCACTGACCTGTACCATATATTACCTCCATGGTAACGGATATGATTCCGAAAATCAAGAAAGCAACGGAAATAATAAAACCGATCCACCAAAGTCTGGAAGGTTTTGCTTCCACCGGACGACAGATATCTTCGGTTACCTGGTGGTAATCTTTTCCGCCTTCAACCAGTGCAGTTCTTACCTGTGATTCGTATCTGAGTAATGACATAGTAAATTATAAAAATTCCAAATAATAATTTCTAAAAAACAAATCCTTTTACACTTACCATTTCCATTTTATTAATGAGTGGCTTCTTCTGTCTTTGTAGCTGATGGCAATGTGCTGTCAGCTTTATGTTCTCCACCTTCTTCATTTCCGGCTTCCTTATGTTCTGCTTCTTGGTGGTCTTCTGTTTCAATTAATTCATCTGTATTTCTCACTTTAGCCAGGTATGTTACATTCGGTAATACATGTAATTGCTCCAGCACATAGAAACCTCTTTGAGGATTATCAACTCTTACTTTGCTGATTGCACTGTTTTTATCATGAGCATTTCCGAATACTATTGCATCAGTAGGACAAGCTGTTTGACAAGCTGTTTGCGCATCACCATCGTTCATTATCCTGTTTTCTTTCTTTGCATCCAGTTTAGCTGCTTGTAATTTTTGTACACAGAAAGAACATTTCTCCATCACACCACGGCTACGTACCGTAACATCAGGATTCAATACCATTCTTGTCAAATCATCATTCATCTGGAATATAACCGGATCAAGTTTACCTACCAATTGCTGATCCTGGTTGTTGGGAAAACTATCTGCTCCTGTATAATCAGACCAGTTAAAGCGACGAACTTTAAAAGGACAGTTATTGGCGCAATATCTTGTACTGATGCAACGGTTATAAGCCATCTGGTTCATTCCTTCTGTGCTATGGTTAGTAGCAGCAACAGGACAAACATTTTCGCAAGGTGCATTATCACAATGCTGACACATCATCGGTTGGAATACTACTCCTTTTAGTTCATCAGGATTTTCATGATCGCTAATGAAATAACGGTCGATACGTAACCAATGCATATCATGGTAACGCAACACTTCGCTCTTTCCAACAACTGGTACGTTATTCTCCGCATGACAAGCTATCACACAAGCATTACATCCATTACAGGAGTTCATGTCGACGCTCATACCCCATTTAATACCCGGCTGATCATGTTGCGGATATAAAGTTGCCTGGCGGAAATCGTTATTGGCATTCTTATAATACGCATCTCTTAATTCCTCTCTCCATTCCGGAATTACATTTGGATGTTTTTTAAACGTAGCCAATGTGGTTTCTCTTACTACTTCAATACGGTCTTCGTAAGAGTTATGTATTTGCGTTTGTGCAATTTTCTGTTTCCTGTGCAGATTTTCAATTGTTGCTCCGGTTACAAAACTATCAACTGTAGTTCCATTGAAAGTAGCCAGCGGATAAACATTTATACCAACACCTGCAACTGTTTTGCCTATTGATTCATTTCTGCCATAACCAACTGCAATAGCAATTGTATCAGCATTCATACCCGGTAAAACAAGAATTGGTATTTCAATTTCCTTTTTACCAATTGTTACTTTAATAACGGGTTTACCTGGATAGTATTCGTAATCTGTATTTAATTTAATGCCTAACTCTTTGGCTTTTGCCATAGATATTAAAGCATAATTGTCCCATGTTGCTTTGGTAACCGGATCCGGCAATTCCTGTAACCATGGATTACCAGCTTGTGCGCCAGAACCAATAGATACTTTTTCATATAGCACTATTTCAGTTCCAGTTCTTTTAGTATAAGCTGCTATTGCAGATTCGGCAGCCGCTGTTTCACCGCCACCATAAGAAGCTCCACCACCTGCTGCATTTTCAACTACTCCATTTTGTAATGCGGTATTGAATGCATCTTCTGAGCCTAATTTACCGGTCCAGTATTCTTTAAAATAAGTTTCGTAGTCTTTATTATCACCTGCCCATCTTAGTAATGAAGTTTGGAATGGACGGGTTTTAAACAACGGGTATATCGTTGGCTGTTGGAAACTTACAATACCCGCTTTTGGTTCTGCATCTCCCCAGCTTTCTAAATAATGATGATTAGGAATAACATATTCGCACAGCTCCGTAGTTTCATCCATTTTCTCAGAGAAGGAAACCGTAAGTTTCACTTTCTTCAATGCGGCTTTGAATTTATCTGCAGCATAATAGTTGTAAGCCGGGTTAGCACCATGTAGCATTAAAGTACCAACGGAACCTGCTTCCATATCAGCAACCAGTTGTGCAAACTCACTATCAATACCCTGACGGTAATTTACAGGACGAGACCAGTCAATTGTAGTGCCATTAGCACCGATGGCATTATTAATTGCATTCACAATGATCTGGACATTCTTATCGTTGCTGCCACACACAACTAACGCTTCTCCATTGTGAGCTTTCAAATCTGCTGCAACTTTTTTAATACCTGCTGCCAGTTTTGCATCAGCAATTGATGGAGCAGTAGTGCCACCTAATTCAGCTAATAAAGCAACAGCAACAGCTCCCGTTTCAGAAGGACGATGTGTAAATCTTTCATCAGCATTTGAGCCTGTCATACTTAAATGACCTTCGAAATGGTAATGCTTGCTCATGGAAGGATTCTTCTCATCAATTTTTCTTCCTTTGGAATATCCTTTTGCAAATTCAACCGGGCTAAGCCATGTTCCAAGAAAATCAGCACCCAAGCTCACAATTACTTTAGCTGCGCTAAAATTGTAAGAAGGAATTTTTTTGCCAAATCCGCTGGCTTCGTTTGCCAGTATCATACCGCTGTAAGAAACAGCATCGTATTGAACATGCTTTAAGTTCGGAAACTTTGCAATTATTTCTTTTGTAGAAGGAGAAACAATAGTTGATGTCAATAACACCACAGAACCACCTGCTGTTTTCATTGCATCGCCAACCAGTTTATCAAATTGTTCGAAGGTTGGAACTTCTTCAAATTTATCTTTTACCTTATGTAATGGAAATTTTGCTCTGTACATATCATACAAGTCAAGCACAGAAGCCTGAGCTCTTGCAGATGTACCGCCTTGCGCAAATGAATTGTTTAGTAATTTATTTCCTTCAATCTTAATCGGACGACCATCTCTTACTTTAGCCAAAACAGGCACCACATCTCCATCCTGCACATACGTAGTTGCATAAAATTTGGCAACACCCGGCACCAGGTTCTCTGGTTTATTGGCATAAGGAATTACATTCTTAACCGGAATCTTACAACTGGCAGCTAATGTAGCAGCAGCGGTACTGAATCCGAGATATTTTAAAAAATCTCTGCGGGGAGCTTTGGCATCAATCAACCCTTTATCATCAAAGCCTTCGAAAGGTAATTCCTCTAGAAATTCATCCTGAGAGAGATTTTTAAGATTCTCCGGGTCGTTCACTTCTCCGAAACTTTGCCAGTATTTGTTTTGACTCATATACCCCAACCCCTAAAAGGGCTTTTATACTCCGGATCTTTTACACTTTTTACTTCCTCACACTAATCTAAACCCGCAGATGGTTAAAAAAATATTCTTTCTTAATTCTATTAAAATAAAAAACTATCTGAACCTAAGTTCCCCTTTAGGGGACAGGGGTTCTAATAATGACATTTTTGACACTCCAAACCACCAATATGCTCTACTCTTACACTATCCATTTTGTGGTTTTTTATATCATTATGAAATTTCTCATATATACTATAGAACTTGTTCCCTGTACTATCAGTGTAGTTAAAATCAACTTTCGTTTCTCTGTGACAGTTAATACACCAGCCCATACTTAATTCAGCAACCTGCTTTACTTCATCCATGGCAGTGATTTCGCCGTGACAACTCTGACACTGTACCTTACCTGCTCTTATATGCTGTGAGTGATTAAAGTAAACATGGTCAGGAAGGTTGTGAATTTTGATCCACTCAATTGGTTTTGCTTTAGAAGGATCCCAATCATTTGGTTTATTCGGATCAAACCCTGCATATTTATACAGCTTGGCTATTTCTGCCGTACCATTTATTTCGTTACCCTCTTTATCGTACAATGTTGGCCCTTTTGAATATTCTCCGATTGCTTTATGGCAGTTCATACAAACATTTACAGAAGGAACGGAAGCATGTTTACTTTCCCATGCATTGCCATGGCAATACAAACAACTGATCTGGTTGATACCGGCATGTACTTTATGAGAATAATAAATAGGCTGAACGGGTTCGTAATTTTTCTGACGACCAAGACCGATGGCTGCATTACTAAAGAAATAACCAGCTATAGCAAAAAACAACAAAGCAAACATGGTAATGTAAACTTTGTTCTTATAAACCGGTACTGGCTCGGGGCGACTGATACCTTCTGCATCATCCGACATTTTCTTCAGGTTACTGTTAACCTGCATTAATATTAAAGCGATAATGGCCAGTATAAGAGAAATGACACCAAAAATTATAGCGTTTGAATTAGATTTAGGAGCTCCACCTTCCACTGGACCTGCACCTGCTGCAGGTGCTTTTGCTGTAGCCGCATCATTTATATATGCTACAATATTGTCAACATCTACCAATGTAACATCAGCGAACCCAGTCATCATTGATTTATATTGAGCCAAAAGTCCTTGTGTATAAGGATCTTTTGCAATATAGGCTGCAGGATTATTGATCCATTTTAATAATTCATTATGATCAGCCCATGTATGTCTATCTTCTAAACCAGCTAAGGCTGGACCTGTGGCAGGCTTCAATACCTGGTGACAGCTGGCACATTTGCTCATGAATAATGCCTTACCAGCCGGAATATCTGCTGCCGAAGCATTATTTACAATTGTAGAAACAAAAAATGTAAGTAATAAAAAAGTTAGCCTTTTGCCGATGGGTTTACAAGGAATCATAATCGCAATTGATTCTAAAAAAATGTGGATAAAATCCGTTGTTCAGCCGCAAAAATAAGTCAGGAAGTTAACAAATCCACAAGCAGTTTAACTTTTTTTTGAACCGCTACCAGTAAGGGTTTCAGACGATTATTATTGTTTTTTATATGTTCTTTAAAATCATTTGTCATAAATACGTCAGCATTGCGGTGATTTCTGTTGATTGTGAAAAGAAGTAACCAGAAGTAATTGGGGTTGGTAGTTTTTTATGCATTTTTGCGCCTCATAAAGAAATAATGTTCGAACGTCTTCAAAAAAAATGGAAAGTAAATGGGTGGCAGCTGGTATTGATCCTTTGCACATTTGCTATTGGGGGTAGCCTTACAGGTTTTGTAGGTAAAAAAATTATGAATGTCCTTTCTATTCAGCAAGATTGGCTTTGGGCTATCATTTATATATTGCTCATTACTATCATCTGGCCGATGGCAGTGATTCTTGTCAGCTTTCCTTTTGGTCAATTTAAATTTTTTATTAGTTATATCCGGAAGATTGGAGTTAAGATGGGGTTTGTGAAGAGATCGGAAATCGGCAATCAGAAGTCAGATTAGTCATAAATGTCAAAAAATCATTATTCTGTTTTGGTATTTGAAACTCTCATCCATTCTTCGTAAGATATAACTCCCAATGCTGGTTTAGCGTCGCCATCCAATACTGCAATAAACTCCAATACATTACCATCGGGATCATTAAAATAAATGGCCAACGCTGGCATCCAGGCAAATACCATTGGCTTTTCCGAATCATCTTTCAAAAAATTATACGGCTCCAGGTTTCTTTCTTTCAGGTAGTCAACAGAGCGGTTCAATATGTCTTTTTCGTCGCAACGAAAAGCAAAATGTCTTTTCTCCATTTCTTCTGCTGGTTTTTCCCAAAGACCAAGCATAAATTCTTTTGGTTTACCAATCCAGAAAAAAGCAATTCTTCTTTTTTCTTCTGTATGACAGAAATTCAAACCCAATACATCTTTATAAAAGGTAATAGATTTTTCCAGATTGGTTACATTGATATGTGTTTCGTAAAGACCTTTTATCATAATTATTTTTTTTTATTGAACCACATATGCAAATAGAAACATAGAGAACTTCATATAGCATAAGACACTATGTGCTTTACTATTGTGTCTTATGTGTCTATGTGGTTCTGTTTCTTTTCAATGAAATAAATTTATCAGTATTAAGTTAGCCAATATTTGACACCTCCCAACTTTCCTCTTTAGAAAAGAGAGTGCAAAATGCATGAGTACAAATTTTTTCTTTCCTATTTAATATAGCAGTCGCATTGCCAGTATATTTGTCCGGTGAAAAAAATTGCAATTTTTGCTTCGGGAGCAGGTTCTAATGCTGCTAAAATCGTTGATCATTTTAAAAATCATAAAAAAATTACTGTTTCATTAATTGTAACTAATAAAGCAGATGCAGGGGTCTTAACTATTGCTGCGCAGAATGGAATAGCCTCTTTAATACTTGAAAAAGAAAAATTTTTCCGGGGTAATGCTTTTACAGATGAATTGAAAGATGCAGGGATAGATTTTATAATTCTTGCTGGATTCCTTTGGAAAATACCGACTGCATTAATTAAAGAATTTCCTGATCGTATCATTAATATCCATCCAGCCTTATTACCAAACTATGGCGGCAAAGGAATGTATGGGCAGCATGTACACCAGTCAGTAATTGATAATAAAGAAACAGAAACTGGCATTACAATACATTTTGTAGATGAACAGTATGATCATGGTGATATCATTTTTCAGGCTAAATGTTCGATTCAGGAAAATGATACAGCTCTTTCATTAGCCGCCAAAGTGCAACAACTGGAGCATGAACATTATCCGTTGGTGATAGAGAAAATTTTGGTCAGAAGTGTCAACTGAGTCAAATGTGAGCAAAGTGAATCAACGATTGTAATTTTTTTGACACAAATATGACTAATCTGACTGCCTGACTTTATCATCCCTTTTGCATTTTCTTTTGTTACTTGCGTCAATTATAAAAAGTTGCGTCTGCGAAATTTCTACATATTGCTATTTACTATAACTACATTTCTGGGAACTACGGTTTCGGCAAATGCGCAATTATATAAAATAAGAGGAACGGTTTACGACAGCTCCAGAAACCATCCTATGGAAGCGGTTACCGTACTCAGTACTTCCGGCGAAGGTGTGGTGACCAATAGTGAAGGATATTATGTAATTGAAGTTTCTGAAAAAGATTCTATCTGGTTCAGCTACCTGAATAAACCCACCATCAAATTTCCGGTATTAAAAATTGCCAACCCGATGAGCTTCGACATTTCATTGCAGGTAAATGTGCCGGTGATGAAAGAAGTAAAAATAAAGTTGAAAAACTACCGGCAGGATTCTATTCAGAACAGGGTGGATTACGCTAAAATTTTCAATTATGAAAAGCCGGGCTTAAAAACTGTAACGCCATCCTATGGCGGTGCTGCTGGTTTCGATCTTGATGAGATCATAAATATGTTCCGTTTTAAGAGGAACAGAAGTATGGCTTCTTTCCAACAACGGCTAATACAAGAAGAGCAAGATAATTTTGTAGTGTATCGTTTTAGTAAAGCATTGGTGCGTCGTCTTACTGCATTAAATGGAAATGAATTGGATAGTTTTATGAGAGTCTTTCGTCCGTCATATTTATTTACAAAATATTCCGGCGACTACGATTTTCATTTATATATCAAACAAGCTTACAATCGCTTTCAGCAAGGGCTTCCGCCAGATGCTTTGTTTAAAGAAGAGGAATAAATTTCTTCTCAAATGTTTTGTGGGGCTTTTATTGGCTTAAAAAAAAGTTCCTTTATTCACTTAGATCTAATTCATTCAAAAACTGAAAAAGATTTCGGTAAATTTAGCAACCAAAAAACTAACATGAAACAAATTGCTATTTTCATCACCTTCCTATTACCGATTTACGGTTTTTCCCAACACGATCAACATGCTGATGATACTAAAAAGTCTAACCACAATCACTTAGCCCATATGCAGGCTGGCAGAGCTCAGATTTTTTATATTCATAATTTACCAGCCCCAAAACTTATGAGTGGTATTGGTAACTCTGATATGAAAATTGAATCTAAATCGGAAAAAACAAAAGCCTATTTTAATCAGGGTATTTCTCTGTTGCACGACTTTTGGGATTTTGAAGCCTACCGTGCATTTAAAGAAGCGATAAAAAATGATTCTAATGCTATTATGCCCTACTGGGGATTGTTGCAAACGTTGGGGCCAGATGAAGACAGCATATATAAACACAATAAAACCACTGCTGTTGCGCAATTAAAAAAATTACTACCCAAAGCCAATGAAAGAGAAAAATTATATGCAGAGATTGGCATACTCGGTGATTCTTTGCAAGAAGCATCCTTTCCCGAGGTTATTAAAAAATTAGAATTAATCGTTCATAAATTTCCATCTGATATTGATGCAAAATTATTTTTAGCATTATATAAAATGAGTGGCTTCGATACAGACATGAAACCAATGGAAGGCCAGATGTACAGTGAGTTTTTATTAAAAGATGTACAAAGAGCAGCGCCATACAGTCATGGTTTTCATCATTACTGGATTCACTTGATGGAACATTGCTGTCCGGAAAGAGCACTGGCCAGTGCGGATACATTAACTTCTTTAGCTCCTTTGTCCGGCCACATTGTACATATGCCGGGCCATATTTACAACAGGGTTGGTGATTATAAAAGAGCACATGATGCTTTTGTAGCTTCTGTTAAAACGGATTCTGCCTATATGAAAAAAGAAGGCGTTGAAGAAGTGGACAACTGGAATTATATACATAATATTAATTACCTCATCAATAATTGTGTACATGATGGCCGGCATAATGAAGGATTATATTATGCCGAAAGGTTAAAAAATATGCCCATAAACAAGCTCCGCAAAAAAATGTACGATGGCCGCTTTTTCAACCAAGGTGTAATGGCTCCCGGCAAAATGGAAATGGCCTTTGGTAATTGGGATAAAGCAGCAGAGCAATTTGAAGCTTTTAAAGATAAAGACAGTGTCTTCAGTTATAAAAACATAGAATTTAAAAATGCATTAACCTGTTTTGTAAAAGGTATGGCGGCCCTGGATAAAAATAATGTAGCACTTGCGTTGAAATATTCCAGCGACCTAGATGCCTTGCTATGGAGAAATCATAAACAAACGGGAAAAGACAGCACTTTAGACAAAGGCTATCAAAATACCATGAATACAGCCAGCCTGGAGTTACAAGGATGCATAGCCAGTCATCAGGGCAATTATGATGCGGCACTAAAACTGCTTGAAAAAGCACACAAAAATGAATTAGATCTTGGTTATGGGGAGCCTCCATTATATGCCAGGCCTGTGGCAATAAGCATTGGAGCCGCACAAATAAAAGCAGGAAAATACGATGAGGCTGTTAAAACCTATAATGAGCTTCTACACCGATTTCCAAAAAGTGCATTAATATATCATTGTCTGCAACAGCTCTACATCAAAAAAGCCGATGCTGAAAAAATAAAAGAATACACAGCATTGCTACAGGCAGCTACTAAATATGCTGATGCAGGAATCTATGAAAATTAATAAACGATGTTATCATGATGAGGGTTCCAGGCGTTCGACATTTTTATTGCTTGAATACCCAAAACAAAATTTCAACGAACTGATTGCTTCTTTAAAAGATAAATATCACCTCTAAGAAATCACTTATGGAAGTACACCACCATGCACACACTGCAAGAAAAAGATGGACTCATTATTTTTGGGAGTTTTTAATGTTGTTCCTAGCTGTGTTCTGCGGATTTTTAGCAGAATATCAGTTGGAACATAAGATCGAACAGGACAGAGAGAAAGCCTATATGAAAGGGATAGTAGAAAATTTAAAATATGATATTATTCGCTGCAAAATAAATGCACAACTTAATATTGAACAAGGGCTGGGAAGAGATTCGCTGAGAA
>JBDSUW010000010.1:0-15814 GCA_039927535.1 Chitinophagaceae bacterium
AAATCATGAGGAATATGCAACAGATATATATAATCTTTCTGCATTGTATAAAGAGATCAAGAAAAATTTAACACCGATTAAAATTATTATTAAAGATCAGCCACTGCCATTCTAATTACAACCTCTCATACAAAGACCTCAACTTTTCCCTTGTCATAATTTTTTCCCAGTCTTTTCCCAATGCATTTTCCCAAAGTGGTTTCATACCGATAGAGACATCTATCATTTTATTAAAATCTTCGTCGTTTAATCCTTTGCAGATGCCGGTTGGTATATCAATCTTATTTTTTTCTACCATGTACTTAAACTCCTTTACACCGGCAGGATAATATTCTTCCAGATGATTCATCACAATACAATTGCCAATGCCATGTTTCGTACCCAGCAAATAACTAAGACCATAACTTACTGCATGTGCCACACCTACCTGTGAGTAGGCAATGCTCATACCACCAGCATAAGAAGCCATCATCAATTTATCATCGCAATCTGCATCCCAACCATCACGGTTTACAAACACATCACGGCAAAGTTGTAATGCTTTATCACCATAGCTTTTGCTAAACTCATTCAGGTAAGTTCCTTCCAGGCTTTCAATGCAATGGATATAACAGTCCATGCCGGTATAGAAACGTTGGTTGGTTGGTGCATCAGCAGTTAATTCCGGATCAAGAACTATCTGATCAAACGGAGTAAAATCAGAATTCATTCCCAGTTTTTTTGTGGGCCCGGTTAATACGGTTGTTCTGGAAACTTCGGCACCTGTTCCGCTTAATGTAGGAATACCAACTTTATATACTCCGGGATTTTTTACCAAGTCCCAACCTTGGTAATCTGCAGATGAGCCGGGGTTGTTCATCATTAGTGAAACGGCTTTTGCCAAATCCATAGCAGAGCCGCCGCCAATACCGATAACACCACTCACCGTTCCAAACTCATCTTTGAGTTGTTGTGCCAGCGAATCAACATAGGTTGTTTTGGGTTCATAGGTAACATCTACAAATATTACTTTATCATTTCCACGAACGGGAATTCTGTTAACTAAAGCTTTGCCTTCAAAAAAATGATCTACCAAAAACACCATGGGTGCCGTCGCTTTTCTATGTGGAGTAATAATATCATCTAACTGATTAAAAGCGCCACGGCCATATACTACATAGCCAACCATTTTGAAATTGCGAAACTGCATAAATAGAATTTGCCACGAAATTACACGAAACCACACGAAAGGTTTACTGGAATTGCCAGAGTATTTTTCGTGACAATTTGTGTGATTTCGTGGCCATATATTTACAACAATCTATTGGCCCTTTCCAGATCCTCCGGGTGTTGCTAAGGCCTTTATCCGCGATAATATATTTACTCCATAACAAAAAATCATCATTGTTTTAAAAAAAAATTCACCCAATTGAATACCGATACGTAATTGAAAATCTTTTTATCATTACAAGCCTGCTGAATTTTTATAGTCTCATTCACTGCATCAGAAACAGTATTGAAACTGGCCATTACACCATCGCCAATTATATTGTTCAATACTCGGCTTTTAAATCTATCGGTTTTTTTTAGCAATTCAAATGCTTTTTGTTCATCATTAATCATTAAAGCCGTTTACCCAACGATGTCGGTAAACAGGATAGCAGCGAGTTGGCGGGATTGGTTCATGGGTAAAAGCTAATTTATCGAAAGGTTCATTTTTTTTAAGATATTAATATAGCCTGGATGATGCCAAATGTTTTTTAAAAGGGGATCTCGCCTTATCCACACTAACCAGCTGTCTCTTCGCTGCAGTGCTTTTTCAAGCCATTCAACTGCTTTCTCTTTTTCTCCTCTGAAGCCATGCAATTGTGCTATCAGGTAAGCCCATGAATCATGATATTTATCAACAAAAGACACCATAAGCCGATCGGATTCTTTTCTATTGTTCAGTGCATGCCATGCGAGCACCAATCCAAAGTGCCGGAAAACCTCTGCAGTTTCTTTTTGCATTTCTTCTAATGCTGTCTGCAATTTATTTTGTAATATATAGTTTGTCCCCAGGTACATATGTGCCCGTTGGAAATTTGAGTCTATTTCCAGAAGTTTTTTATAGGTTGCATTTGCTTCTTCCAAATTGTTTGAATAGGTATAGCTTTGTCCTAATAAAATGTAACTCGTAGGTCTTAGTGGATCCAACAAAATGGCTGCTTGTGCCCGTTGAATTGCTTCATCATAATTTCCCAGAATGCGATTAAGACCACCAAGTAAATGTTGCGCAGCCGCATTAGAAGGCTCCAATTGCAACACTTTGATACTGGCTTCCCTTGCCCCGTTCCAGTCAAATTCATAATTCAACTTTATATTCGCCACAGCAAGGTATCCAGTTGCTGCTTTGGGATCTAAAGAGATGGCTTTTAGTGCAGCTTGCCTTGCTTTTTCATTCCCATGATACTGATTTATATAATTCTGCCACGAAGCTACCGCATAGCCATTTGCTAAACTGGCCCACACCCTCGCATCAGCTGAATCAATCATACGAGCCTGTTTATAAAATTCAATCGCCTTAAAAACATTTTTTTCATCAAGTTTTGCAAGAAAAAAATTTCCTTGCAAGATCAGGTTCAGTACCTCAGCATTTGATGTAGTAGATATCCCGCTGCCAAAAAATTTGAGCTTTAGTTGGTTCACAACTGCAGATGCAATTTCATCTTGCACTTTGAAAATATCAGTTAACTGCCTGTCATAAGTTTCATTCCAGATTTGAGAACCGTCGCTAGTCTTCACCAAAAAAGTTTTGATGCGTATCTGATTGCCCGATTTTTGAACACTTCCTTCTAAGATGTGATCTACACCTAACTTTTCACCAATTGTTCTTACATCTTCGTTTTTGCCTTTGAATGCAAATGCAGAAGTTCGTGCAATAACTTTTAACCCGTGAACCCTTGCCAAAAGATTCATTAATTCTTCGCTTAAACCATCGCTGAAATATTCTTGCTCTTTATCATCGCTAATATTCACAAAAGGAAGTACTGCAATAGATTTTTCGATCTCTTCATTACCAGGAGTGACTGAAGCTTTATTTCTTTTGATTGATACTATAACAATAGTGCCTGCAACAAGAAACAGAAAAATAATAATTGAAATGATAACCTTAGGTGTAAGAGCTTGTTGCCTTTTAAAAGAAGTCGTATGACGTTTAACGGGGAATGACCATGCGGTATCAGCCGCCCCTGATTTTATCTCGTAAATTTTTACAGGCTCTTTTACATTTTTCAATTTTTCTGAATGAACAAATCTTGCCTCTATTTCTTTTTTATTTGCAATGTTATTATACACAGCTTCTGAAATATAAATGCCTCCAATAGGAGCAATAGCCTGAATGCGGGCAGCAATATTCACTCCATCACCAAATACATCATCATTTTCAAAAACGACTTCACCCAGGTGAATACCTATTCTTAATTGAAAATCTTTTGCTGCATTGCAAGCTTGCTGGATTTTGATAGCTGCATTCACTGCATCCGAAACGGTATTGAAGCTTGCCATCACACCATCGCCAAGTTCTTTTATCCATCTTCCATCGAATTCTTCAATAATTGGTTTTTGCAGTCCCCGGTTTTTATTCAGTATTTCAAATGTTTTTTTTTCATCATTGCCCATTAATGCCGTGTACCCGACAATGTCGGTGAACATGATAGCAGATAGTTGGCGGGATTGAGGCATTAAATTTGGTTATACTTTCTAATTTGTCAAAGTCATTTGTTTGTGAATACTATCTTAAATAACATGACGCCCAACTCTTATAAAAGTATCCGCAAAGCCTTATTCAACTCATAAATATAAGCAACTCTTTGGACAGAAATCCCTTAATTTTTAACACAAAACTGTGCAAATGATTGTTCTTAAATATTGGAATCCGCAATTCGTAATTGTTTTTGTAGACTGGCAAACGGGTAGCAGTTTCCGAAGAAAATAAAAATGAAGCAGTAAGTTTATAGAAGCGAATTAGATTACCAGATGACCGGCTCTACAAAAAAACTACCTATAAACAACTAAAGAAAGGATCGCAGCAAAAACAAATTATTATACACGCAGAATTAAATCTGCTGCCATTTTACTTACAACTTCTCATACCAAGCCCTCAGCTTTTCCCGTATTATAATATTTTCGCAGAGCGGTTTAATGCCAATGGAGACATCAATCATTTTATTAAAATTATCAACGCTTAATCCTTTGCAGATGCCGGTAGGTATTTCATTCTTATTTTTCTCCACCATGTATTTAAATTCTTTCAACCAGTGGTTTTCCTTCAAAGAAATGATCTACTAAAAAAACCATTGGCGCATTGTTCCCGCCTCCCGGTCGGGCAGGTTTTCTATGCGGAGCAATTATTTCGTCTAACTGATTAAACGAACCACGGAAATACACTACATAGCCAACCATTTTAAAATTGCGAAACTGCATAAATAGAATTTGCCACGAAATTACACGAAACCACACGAAAGGTTTAATGGAATTGCCAGAGTATTTTTCGTGACATTTTGTGTGATTTCGTGGCCTTGTATTTACAACAACTTATTGGCCCTTTCCAGATCCTCCGGCGTATCAATCTCAACACCCATATAATCCACCACTACCATTCGCAATGGAATACCATTTTCCAGATAACGGAGACATTCAATCTTTTCTGCAGCTTCCAATGGCGACATCGGCCAATTGGTAAAATTTAATAAGGCTTCTTTGCGAAAAGCATACACACCTATATGTTCGTAATAAACAGAAGGAGTAGTTGCATCTCTTGGGTAAGGAATTACACTTCTGCTAAAGAAAAGCGAATTCATATTTTTATCAACAACAACTTTTACATAGTTAGGATCTTCAATTTCTTTTTGTGATTTTAAAACTTGCATTAGCGAAGCAACCTGTACCGAAGCATCTTCAAACTGTTCTAATAGTTTCTGCAGCGGCTCTTTTTTTACAAACGGTTCATCGCCCTGCACATTTATAATCACATCTACCTCAATTTCTTTTGCCACTTCTGCAATGCGGTCGCTGCCACTTTTATGATCCTGCTTGCTCATTACTGCATTACCGCCTGCATTTACTATTTCTGTGTAAATAATTTCACTGTCGGTAACGACTATTACTTCATCAAACAAACCTGTTGCCACTGTTGCATCATAGGTATGACGTATCACAGGTTTATCACCCAATATTTGCATTAGCTTTCCTGGAAATCTTGTATCGGCATATCTTGCCGGAATCATGGCGATTATTTTCATACTGTAAAACTACGTTCCTGTGGAATTTTTTTTATAAATCTAATTTCTGAAACGGCTTTTTCATCAACGCCATAAAGTCTTCGTCTTTTTCATTGGAATAATGTTTGTCTATTCCATAACGAATATCTTTTATATCCAGCTTCATAAATGTACCAAACATTCTGTCCCAGATGGACAACACAGCTCCATAATTACTGTCGGTAAAAGGTTGTTTCCAATGATGATGCACTTTATGCATATTGGGAGAAACAAGAATATAGCTTATCGCCTTATCCAATCTTTTTGGTAAACTAATGTTTGCATGCGTAAATGCAGTGGCAAGTACAAGCAGCGTCTGATAGATCATCACACCATACATGGGTGTGCCGGATATAAAGATCAGCAGCATAAAAAAGATTCCCCGAAAAAGGCTATCGCCTGGATGATGGCGAAGACCGGTCGTTACATCTACACTGTTATCAGTATGATGAATTAAATGAAAACGCCACAATGTTCTTACCTTATGCATTATTAAATGTACCAGCCAACTACTGAAGTCTATTGCCAGTATGGCGATTAATATAGTAAGTCCTACACCTGCACCAATCCAATGCACAATGCCAAACGAATGTGCCTGACACCAATCAGCAATCAATACGATTAATATAGCCAGCAATGTGTGTATGATAAGATGAAGAACAGTGAAACCGAAATTAACCCCGGCATGGCGAACCTTATTTTTTTTGTAAGGAAGAGAAAGCAAAGGAATAGCTCCCTCAATGATCCAGAAAAGCAAAAGGCCGCCAACAAGAATGATCATTCTTTCAACAGGCCGGTGCTCCAATGTTTGAAAATGTTCAACAATACTATGCCACATGTGAAATCTATTTGAGCAAAAGTTACGAATAAAATGAAGAATGAAATTTAGAGTATATTAACTTGTCAGGACAGATGTATTAAACTAAAAAGAAATTTCTATAAAAGGCTGTTTCCAAATCCGAAAGGGATGAAATGATTATAAAGGACGATTGAGATTTTTTTCTTAAACCTGAAAGTCCACCCGCATGGCGGGTCGGACAGGGGTGATATATCATCCCTTCGGGATTTTGTAATATAAAATATGGCAGTTCTATAATCATATCAGCCCTTCAGGCTTCAAAAAATTTAATAATTATGCTCTAATCAATTGGAGCAAATTCATGTTTACAATCAAAACAATGATTCACTTTGTCTGTTGTAATAGCAAAATCGCCCAGGAAAAAAGTAGTGATAGCACTTATCCAGTTCATTACTTTTCGAGGTGTGCTTACCAGTTCAATATTATGTGAGCCACAATTTGGACAAGTAACTTTAGCTTGTTGTTCTTTTTTTAAAGTGCTTAAAATATCCCAGGCTCTCTCTGCCTGTTCTTTATATACCATGATCTTGATACCACCAACGGCATTTGTAAGTATAGGATCGATGGTTACAGTATGTTCATCTTTAAGCCAACAGTTGATGCCTTCTTCTTCCAACACTCCTCTGGCAATATGTGCATCGATATAATTGTTGTAGGTATTAACAATAACAAAATTCATATTCATTAAATGTATAAAATAACGAACCTTTTCATTTTAAGCGTTCTGGCAGACCTTTTAAGTCTTGCCCAGATAATTATCGGGGCATCTTTCTCTAAAACTAAATTTATTCAGAAAGATATCGGGTCAAGCCCGGTATGACACTTGATTTACTTATTTTTTAAAGGTGCCAGTCTTGAAACGTTGAGAAACCCCCTTTATCTTCCATACTCATCACCATACTCCTCTGCATATTTTTCATATCTTTTTATCAAGGCAATATTCTTTTTTTCAACGTCCGTAAGAAACCCTTTTATATCAACAGTGTTGGGTACATACCAGTCTTCATTTTCAAACTGCTGACGCAAATGTTTTCTTTCAAAACAATAACCATGGCGGGCAAAGATTTCGTTCCGCATAAACTCTAAGTCTTCTCTCATCAGGTTCTCTACATCTTTTGCTTTTAGTAATCGTTGTGATGCTTCGGGAAAATTTCCCAAAGCAGCATTGTATTCAAAATTTTTTCGTTTTAGCGAATATTGTTTAGCAGGCTTTGCTTTGTTATTAGGTTTCCAAGAGCCAGTTACCAGATCCGGACTTGCATCATCAATACTAAAACTGAACACACCATCATCTTTATCATCTCCCGGCTCTGTAGCTTTGATAACATACACAGAACCAGCTTTTGAAAATGTGCCGGCAAAAGGCCTGTTATTGCCACCAACAATGGTTCGGCCTGCAATAGAATCACCTTCTGCTTTTGTGATAAGCATCGTTATTTTATTATCGCCAAAAGGTCCTACAAAGGAGCCCAGTATTTTTTCTATAAGATTGAGTGCGGGATCAGTAGTGGAATTTGCGGTTTGATTCTCAGCCGTAGCATTATCGGCTTTCTCCGTTAGTGTATCAGAAGTAGTATCCACTTTAGTCGATTTTTTATCATTCTTACAACTTACTATTAAAGAAGCAGCAAGTAAGAACGGGAAAAATTTTCTCATAATGAAAGGTTTAAATTTGTGGGGAAGGAGTTTATTTATTAGTCTTTTAAAATTACTACAAATTTTAACCCGGACAAATATTTGGAATGCAGGATTACTGCTTATGCTGGCTTTTTTTTGCTGGCTTATGGCCAGTATTACGATGGCCTATGTTCCCTATAACACGGATGTTGGTTTTTTAAGAATCAAACAGGACTATATTTCAATCAATCAGTGGCGTATAGCCTTTTTCATTCATGTATATGCAAGTATGTGGGTATTGTTTGCCGGCTTCACACAGTTTTCTAAAGGATTATTAAGGAATAAGCCGAAGCTGCATCGCACATTAGGTTATATCTATGTGGTGGATGTGTTACTCATAACGGGTCCGGCAGGTTTGCTGATGGGTTTTTATGCCAATGGAGGATTGCTGTCAAAAATTGGTTTTATTTCTTTAGCAGTCTTATGGATTGTATTTACCGCAATCGCATTAATAAAAGCGAGGCTGAGAAAATTTAAAGCCCACCGAAAATACATGATACTTAGTTATGCGATGACGTTGTCGGCGATTACTTTAAGAGCCTGGAAATATGTAATCACCAACACAATGACGTTGCCGCCGATGGATGTGTACCGTGTAGTAGCATGGTTGGGCTGGGCAGGGAATCTTCTAATTGCCCTATACATCATTCGACGTACAAGGAATAAAAAAATCTCTCTTGGAAAAAGAGAGATTTTATGAATATTGTATCAAGGGAAAACTATTGATTCAGCATCAAGGGCATCACCAGCATCAGCAACTCTTCATTCTCTTCAAGATCAGTTGGTTTTATGATACCCGCCTTTGTTGGTGTAGAAAGTTCCATGGTTATTTCATCACTTTCCGCTGCACTTAGCATTTCAATTAAAAATCTTGCATTGAAAGCAATTATCAGGTCTTCGCCGTTGTATTGGCATTTCATTCTTTCGTTTCCTTCAAAAGAAAAATCTATATCCTGCGCTGCTAATTGTATTTCGCTTCCGCTAATGCTCAACGCTACCTGGTTGGTGCTTTTGTTACTAAACACACTTACACGGCGCAAAGCAGATTGAAAATCATTTTTATTAACTGTCAGTTTATAAGGATTATCAGTTGGTATCACCACTTTGTAATCAGGAAATCTTGCATCAATCAGGCGGCAACTCATTTGCGTGGTACCGTGTAGTACAAAAAGATGATTACTGTTATAGCTTACCGTAATTTCTTCGTCAGTAAACGGAATAGCAGCTTTTAACAGGCTCAATGGTTTTCTTGGAGCAATAAACGAATCTGTCTTAGGGCATTTTACATCTGTTCTTTTATAACGAACCAAACGATGTGCATCTGTTGCCACCGCTTGTAATCCTTTTTTATCCAGCTCAAAGAAAACACCTGTCATGGCAGGGCGAAGGTCATCTGTACTGGTGGCAAACAATGTTTTGTTAATAGCGGTAACCAATGCAGAGGCGGGCATAGTGAAAGAGGTGGTATCGTCTGCCGTTGGTTCCTTCGGAAAATTATCCGGGTTCTCTCCCATCACTTTATACTTACCGTTATCGCTGGTAATTTCAATACCAAAGTTTTTATCAATTGTAAAAGTAAGTGGCTGATCAGGAATATTCTTTAAAGAGTCCATCAGTATCCTGGCAGGAATACAAACCTTGCCGCTTTCTTTTGCTTCAATATCAAGCTGTACTCTCATTACGGTTTCCAGATCGGTAGCAACTACGGTCAGCTTGTTTTTTTCTACTTCAAACAAAAAGTCTTCTAATATCGGCAGCACAGTGTTGGCATTAATTACACCGGCGATATGTTGTAATTGTTTCAGTAAACCGGAAGAAGAGGCAATAAATTTCATCTGTTAATTTTATTTGATTTTGCCAAATGCCTGCCTGCCGCACAGGCAGGGAATTCGGTTAAAAAATTTATTCGTTTTTTAATAAAATACTTGAAAATTTTTAAACCTCATTTCATCACAAATGGTTTGTAGCGAAACTACTGATTTTTCTATTCACCAATCACCTGTTTTTCAGACTGATATTAACAATTAATGTAGAAAACTTTGACCGAAAGAAACTGCTGTTTCGCCATCTCTAAGCCACAACTACTTAGTATCTTGGCTTTTCTCAATTTAATTAATATGCTGGATAAATTATTTGGATGGGGAAAGAAGAAACCCGTACCGGAACAAAGCCCTGCCATTTCTTTTGGCCGCTATTCGGACAACAATAAGCCTTTGGCAAAAGTGAATCGCTGGACGGAAGCAGAAAAACTTTACAAGGAAAAGAAATACACAGAAAGTATTGATGCTTTTTTCGATTACCTGCGGGATGATGAAGCGGCCAATGTGGTGTACGAAAGAAATGGAGCAGGAGGAAGATTTCAGTTTTATCAGGGCTCCAAAGTGGTAAGAGGTACTTTTAGTGCCGAAAGAATAAATGCAGAAGTTACACTTGCCCGCATGGCACAGCCATCTGTTCCGGTAATGCGGCGTTTGCTCGAAATGAATTTCAATCTCTTTTATGGTCGCTATGCGTTAGAGAACGACAGGCTTTGTATGAAATTCGACAGCGACCCTAGTGCCGCCAGCCCGAGCAAATTGTATTATGGATTAAAAGAACTGGCCACCAAAGCCGATAAGCAGGATGATCTGCTGGTGCAGGATTTTGCCACACTGGAATCAACAGATATTGATCATATAACACCTGTTGCAGATGCAGAGAAGGTGGTCAAATATAAATACCTGCAAATATGGATAAAGGAAGCCCTCGATTATATTAATACGTTGGATACAGAAAAGTTTGCCGCAGGAATAGCATATATGCTGCTGTCGCTTATCTATCGTATCGACTATTTAATCACTCCCGAAGGAAAATTACTGAACGACCTGGAAAAAATTGGTGGCATCTATTTTAAAAAAGATGAACGGTCTGTAATAGATAAGAGTAAGGACATGGTGGAAGAGTTTAAAAAGCTTCAACAACTAACAAAAGAAGAAATAAACAGCTATCTGTTTCGTTCCCGCTACACTTATTCAATTGTAGCACCACAGCCATTTAAAACAATTACAGATAACATTCATGTTGCCAATCAGAGTATGGCTTGGTACAGAGAAAATAATCATCCGCTAATTGCTTCGCAGATTATTGAGTATGGCATTATGCACTGTCAGTATACTTACAGTCTTCCTCAAGCTATTACTGAATTAATTCATTTATACATGATGATTAGCTACTCGCATTATTTCGCAGCACTTGGTTTTGGCAATGAGTATTACAATGCTGAAAGTACTTTATTCGATGAAAGGAATATAGAGGGACAAATAAAAAATATTCAGCGAAAATGGAAAGAAAAATTTCCATTGATGAATTTCAAAACAGTAAAACTTCGTTATGACAGCCTTCTAAATTTTAATTATTCGTTTACTAATGAAATGGAGTTTTTAAATATGGAACCTAAATAAACCGCTGATTAAACAATCACAATAACTATTTCAACCAAACGAATTAAAGGTAATGGACATACAACTTATTATAGAAAAATACCAGAAGTCAATAATTCAAATTGCCACCCAAACTGGAACAGGCACAGGTTTTTATTTAAAAGAATTTGACCTTATTGTTACCAATGCCCATGTGGTGGCAGAAAATGCCGAAGTAACGATTGCTGGTAAAGCATTCGACAAAACCTTGTCAAGAGTTTGGTACACCGATCGAAAACATGACCTTGCTTTTTTGCAGGCTCCGGCTGGTATAGAACTGGCAGATGTGCAATTAGGAAAGTATGAGCATATGAAAGATGGCGATGCGGTAGTGGCTATTGGTCATCCGTATGGATTAAATTATACAGCCACTCAAGGCGTTATTTCAAAAGTAGACCGCATACGGGATGGCTTAAAGTATATACAGATAGATGCGGCCATTAATCCCGGCAATAGCGGCGGTCCGCTGGTAAATATGAATGGCGAAATAATAGGTGTTAACTCATTCATCATTCGTGGCGGCGATAACCTTGGCTTTGCCCTGCCTGTAAATTATTTAAGAGAAGCATTACAACTTTATATGCCCAACAAAGGGCAGGCGTCTGCACGGTGCTTTAGTTGCGATTATCTTGTAACAACAGCTAATATCGACTCAAAGAAATATTGTCCCAGTTGCGGCACCGAAATAATACTTCCCGAAATACCAGAAAAAGAAGTAGAACCAACTGGTACTGCCAAAACAATTGAATCTATTTTAAAAGAGCTGGGCAAAGATGTGCGGCTGGCCAGGGAAGGTGTAAATATGTGGAGTGTAAAGGAAGGCTCTGCAAAAATCAAGATCACTTACAATGCCGAAAACTTTTTTGTAGCAGGCGATGCATATCTGTGCCAGTTACCGGCAGATGTAACGAAGATAAAACCGTTGTACGAGTTTTTGTTAAAGGAAAATTTTCGTACCCATGGCTTAGTGCTTAGCTGCGTAAAGCAGAATATTATTTTAAGCCGCATTATCTACGACTTAGATATGACGGTGGAAAATGGAGTAGCAGCTTTCAACAATCTTTTTCAGAAGGCAGATCATTACGATGATTATTTGAAAAAGGAATACAGCTGTATGGACAGGCTCGAAGAATAAAAAGATTGATGTATAAAAAATATCTTACTAAAGAACAGGCTCTGCAAAAAACAAAACATTACTGTGGATACCAGGAGCGGTGTCACATTGATGTAAAGGAAAAACTATATAACCTTGGCGTTGCAAAAAAAGAACATGATGAAATAATTGCAACATTGATTGAAGAAAATTACCTGAACGAAGAACGGTTTGCGATTGCCTTTGCCGGAGGTAAATTCCGCATTAACAACTGGGGCAGGATAAAAATAAAATATGCTTTGAAGCAAAAGCAGGTAAGCGAATACAGTATTAAAAAAGCATTGAAGCAGATAGACGAAGCCGATTATTTGAAAAAATTGGCAAAGCTTGCGAAGGAAAAATATGGCTTGCTGAAAGAAGAGCAGAGCCTTGTTCGTAAAAAGAAAACAATGGATTATTTGATTGGGAAGGGATATGAGATAGAACTAGTAAGAGCGGTAGTGGAAAAAATACTATTAACGGCTTAGTACTAGGCCGATAGCTTATAACTATTACCCCGGCAATCCCGCATCTTTACAAATGAACTTTACAGCTGAATAAATTGAGTTAAATAAATTGATAGGTAGAGTCCATTTTGAAAAAAATAGTCGTACCGTTTTCGCCCCTTGCTTTGATATTTAACAGATCACCTACACAGTTAAATTCAATATACACAACTAACCGTGATGTTTCGTTAGGATTCAGAATTTTAAGAAACTTACACTGAAAAAGTGTAAGTAATTTTAAATTTTTACAAAAATGTTTTTCTAATAACTCATGTACTATTTGCAGTTGAATTACGCCAGGTGTTACAGGATGACCGGGAAAATGACCGGAGTATATAAGATGACCGGCGTTTAGTTTAATAGTTGTTACAAAACTTGCCTCACTATCGGAGCTTTCAATTACTTCAAACAAATCATTTATAAGTTTCAACCTAATTGATTTTATTGTCGAGTAGAATAAGTCCTAAATTTTCGGGAATTAAATTGTTGTACACCAAAACCCTGCTTATTTTGTCACCAAAAACAGGGTGTGCTTTTTCTAACAGAATATCGGCTCCGTAATGCACAGCAAATGCAGAATTTGTATAGTAGGTGCCTGATACTGTCTGATAGTCAAAGATTTTTTTCTGTCCAAACATTCTTTTCAATTCATCAGTTTTTCTGTTTCCGCTATTCGAATACAAAACGAGATCAATTTCTTCCGGCGATATGTTATTTGAATCCAGAAAATTCATTGTTATTTTGGCAGCATCATCAATTAATCCAAAACTTTCCACGGCTGCAAGGTTTAGAGATGCCGGGGAATCTGCTTTATCCGATAATATAAAAAAAGAAGCTCCACAGGTAATATGAATGTTTTCATCATTTAGTCTTCCTTTAATATTGTTTATTGAATTTTCTTCTTCATCTGCTCCACCAACCAGTACATTAGTGTACTCGTTTTGAATACATAATATTCCATCCAGCAAGGCTTGCTCGAACGACAAACTATTTTGTGTATGCGTCATATTATAGCCATGGTTTTTTAATAATAATGATATCTGGCCGGCTATTGTATTATGAGTTGATACGATAAAAGAGGTGGGAGATAAAAGCCCTTCATTTGCAGCGAGTATTTTGTCTAAGAAATTTTTAGTGTGAACAGAACAACCCATGCTTGTGCCGACAATAATCCCATCAGGCTGACTTAATCCTGCCTGCTTCAGGCAATCAATTGAACAGGCAATAGCCATCTTTATTACTCCGCTCATTCTTCTTCTATCCATTGCAGGAATGAATTCACTGTAATCGGGTTCGATAATTTCAGAAGCCGGCTTCAATTCCGAAAGCTTCAATGCAAATCCATTGTTTCGGAAAGTGGGTTGGTGCGATATTGTAGATGCAGCAGTAATGTACATTTAACGGACTTTACTGAAAATTAAGCAAGTACAATTTCCTCCGAAACCAAATGAGTTGGAGAGTACATGTTCAACCGGCACAGCAGACCGAAAAATTGTTTCTGGTACCATTCCTGTTTCTTTCATAGGAGTTGAAAAATTCAAATTTGGAAGTATGGCCTGTGACTGGATAGCTTGAACACAATATACTGCCTCAATAGCGCCGGCTGCTGCTAATGTATGCCCAGTAAACCCTTTAGTGGAACTGAACGGCGGAGTGTTATCACCGAATACAGTTTTTAACGCTATTGATTCTGATAAATCATTGTTTCCTGTTCCTGTTCCATGTGCATTGATATAATTTATTTTTTCCGGATTTATATTCGCTTTTGCTAACGCATTTATCATTGCAAGGGATGCGCCTTTACCATTGGGGGAACTTGCTGTCTGGTGAAATGCATCTGTAGCATTATCCCATCCGGATAGTAAACATAATGGAGTGTTACCAGTAACAGAAAGACTTTGTTCGTTTTCAAGAACTAGAAATCCAGCACCTTCACCCAGGTTTAACCCCATTCTTTTATCATCGAAAGGCTTGCATATATTTTGATCATATATATTAAGTGAACTAAAACCTTTTATATCAAAAAGTGCCAGCGGATCGCAGCCGCCAACAACTACTCTGTCAAGTTTATTTGCTTCAATGAGGCGGGCACCCTGCATAATCGCATTAGCCCCCGATGAGCAGGCGGTTGAAATAGTGCCAATGTATCCGGAAATTCCTAATTCTGCAGCTACTCTTTCTGTAGTTCTGCCATTATCATGCGTCATCAGGCTATAAGCTTTTGATGATGTATCTCTTTGTGATTCGAAATAGTATTTTTCTATCCGGTCTAACCCGCCTACAGAAGTGGAGGATATTATTCCTGTACGAACAATACTGGCAATCTTGTTTTTTCCCCAGGCCTCTTTAGCAGCTAGAATGGAGAGAAGTGTGGTCCTTGAAAAATCTTCATCTGGCAGGCCAAGCAATTGAACTATTTCTTCATTACTTAATTTTACCTCAGCAAGCATCAGGTTATAGACAGGTGATTTATTAATGCCGGTTAGTCCGGATTTTAAAGAACAGAGATTTTGTTCAATATTTAAACCAACAGCGCTTACAATACCAATACCTGTAACAAAGATTTTCACTTGTTTTTAGAATTTTCTTCGACAATATAATCAGCCATCGAATTAATTGAAGCAAGCACTTTTTTACCAACAGTTTCATCAAGAATTTTTACGCCATGATATTTTTCCATTAACACAACCAGTTCCAGTGCATCAATCGAATCCAGCCCCAGGCCATCCCCAAACAACGGAGCATCATCAATAATATCTTCCGGTTTAATTTCCTGAAGGTTTAGCTCTTCAATAATTTGCTTTTTAAGCTCATATTTTAAATCCTGCATACCTGTAATTAATTTTGAGATATTAGCCCGAAAAAATAATATCAGATTCCAACCAGCTTTATTTCACACTCTA
>JBDSUW010000011.1:0-3502 GCA_039927535.1 Chitinophagaceae bacterium
AAAATCGGGACCATCTTAGCACAGCCCTCGCTTATTATAAATTCATTAAAATATTTCAATAACCTATTTCTCATAGAACTATCAATATGTCGCCTCCCGAAAAATCGGGACAGGCTCTACGGGACTATTTGTTTTACTATTTAAACTTCTGCAAAGAACTTAAAATCTAACTCTTTCAACCCCATTCACTACTCACCATTCACCTCTCACTTTCTAATGCTTACTCTCCCCTTCACCAATCGGCTCTGTCTGCGGAATAAACTCTCTTCCGTCTTTTCCATAATCATAAGCCCAACGGTGTACTTCAGGAATTTCGCCTTCCCAGTTACCATGCCCCGGCCGTAAAGGAGTTGTCCACTCCAATGTGTTAGCACCCCAGGGGTTTTTGCTAGTTACTTTTCTTCCTTTAAATATTGAATAGATAAAGTTGAATACAAACATCAACTGCATTGCAAACACTATAATAGAAACAATGGTGATCATTTTATCCAACTCAGGGAAATCATTGAATGATACCCATCCTCTTTTATCTAAATAACGACGTGGAATACCAGCAAGGCCCTGGTAATGCATCGGCCAGAAAATCAGGTAGGCTCCAATCATAGTTACCCAAAAATGGAGATAGCCTAATGTGTTATTTAAATAACGGCCAAACATTTTAGGGAACCAATGATAAACCCCAGCGAACATGCCAAAGAATGCAGCTACACCCATCACAATATGGAAGTGGGCCACAATAAACATGGTATCATGTAAATGAATATCAATCGTTGAGTTACCCAAGAAGATGCCAGTTAATCCGCCAGATATAAATAAACTTACAAAGCCAATAGAAAATAAAGTTGCAGGAGTAAAACGAATGTTCCCTCGCCACAAAGTGGTGAGCCAGTTAAAAACTTTAATAGCCGATGGTACCGCAATTAACAATGTAAGTAATACAAATACGGATCCAAGGAACGGATTTAATCCTGTAACAAACATATGGTGTGCCCATACCAGAAAGGCCAGAATGGTAATGGCAAATAAAGAGCCTAACATCGCCATATAACCGAAAATAGGTTTTCGGGAGTTTACAGATAAAATTTCCGATACAATTCCCATAGCCGGTAGAATAATAATATAAACTTCAGGATGCCCAAGGAACCAGAACAAGTGCTGAAAAAGAATCGCACTACCACCTTCATTCGGTAAAATTTCGCCGTTTACAACAATATCACTCAGGAAGAAACTTGTACCCAGGTTTCTGTCGAATAATAAAAGAATTGCACCGGATAATAAAACCGGGAAAGAAAGAACACCCAAAATAGCTGTAAATAGAAGAGCCCACATCGTTAATGGCATCCTTGTCATGCTCATTCCTTTTGTCCGCATGTTTAATATCGTTGTGATATAGTTGATACCTCCCAACAGCGACGAAACGATAAACATGGCCATGCTCACCAACCAGAAATCCATTCCTCGTATCGATCCCGAAGATGCTTGTCCTAATGCACTAAGCGGAGGGTATATTGTCCATCCACCTGCTGCAGGCCCTGTTGAAATAAACAAAGAGGCAAACATAATAATGCTAGCAAGAAAGAAGAACCAGTAAGAAAGCATGTTCAAGAAGGGGGAAGCCATATCTCTTGCGCCAATTTGCAATGGAATAAGAAAGTTGGCAAATGTTCCGCTTAATCCAGCTGTCAATACAAAGAACACCAACACGGTTCCATGCATGGTGATCAATGCATAATAAAATTCAGGTTGAATCTGACCGCCTTTTGCCCAGTTACCAAAAAATGTTTCAAGGATAGGGAAGGACTGATCAGGATAACCCAACTGCAAACGGAATAATACCGAAAACAAACCGCCAATAATGGCCCAGATAATTCCTGTTATTAAAAACTGTTTGGCAATCATTTTATGATCCTGACTAAAAATATATTTTGAAACAAACGATTGATGATGATGACCATGATCATCATGATGCACTGCATGTGCAGTGGCTGTTCCCGGATGTACATTCATTGCTTCGCTCATACTTCTTTTATTTTTTTCCTCATCTCCGCCAACCAGCGGAAGGTTTCAAAAATTCATTTTATTAAACTATCGCCTGGGTATTGCGATATTTATTATTTTATTATCGCAGCTACGGGCTGAACCGTTGCTGTATCTTTTTTAACCGATGGATCCATTTGCGGATTAGCAACCAGGTATTGTGGTTTTTTACCAGCCATCCAGACATCAAATTCTTCTTGTGTCTCAACAACTATAACACCTCTCATACTCCAGTGACCCTGTCCGCACATCTGATCGCAGGAAATTTCATACGTAAAGTTTGGCTTGCCAGTCTTTTCAGCCATTTGCTTTGTTGTGTACTTCGGCGTAAACCACATGGTAGTAGGCGTACCCGGCACCGCATCCATCTTCATTCTGAAATGTACTAGTCCTACGTCATGGATTACATCTTTTGCACCAATTACTAATCTTACCGGCTTATTGACTACCAAATGCATTTCCTGTTCCATGAATATATCATCATGGTTAGCAGGATCTTCCCAAATTTGACCAGCAGGATTATTATTGGCGGGATCAACTTTCTTAAAATACTTCTTTCCTAAAATGCCATCTTTTCCTGGATAACGAAACTCCCAGCCAAACTGCTTACCCACAACTTCTACATGCATCGCATCTTTTGGAGCATCGCCTGTTATCTTAAACCAATAAAACAAACCAAAACCTACCAATATTGTCAATGCTATGGCTGGGATAACTGTCCAAATTAATTCCAGTTTATTATTATGCGGATAGTAATAGGCTTTTCTTTTATCAGACTCCTGGTATTTGAAAGCAAACCAAAACAAAGCAACATGTGTAACAACAAATACGATTCCCGTAATAGCAATAGTTATATAAAGCATCCTGTCAATCAAAACACCATGATCAGACGCTGCTTCACCTAATATCCTTCCTTTAAAAGTTTCATTGCAATAATAAACACCAATCATTCCAATAATCAGAAACGCCAATAGCATAAAAGCATTGACTTTATTCGATTGTTTCCTTGCTTTTTCTTGTCCCCGTAAAACAGCTACGTATTCACTGGCTTTAGCAATCTGAAAAGTGATCAGAAAACCAAGTGCTAAAATCGCTATGATGAAAAATGTTTGCATAATCTATCTTCGATTAAAAAATTCCAAATAAATAAATTCCAACAACCTCAACTTCTTATTATGTGTCAGTCGCTTTTACCGATAAAAAACACCAACAATTTTTATTTCATGTGTCAGTCGCTTTTCCTGATCAAAAACACCAAAAATCATATTTCATGTGTCAGTCGCTCTTCGAGACGACAGACACCAACCTCTAAGTATGATGAATCACACTTTCTTTTATAAACGGATGGTTCTTTGCTAATAACGGTGCTTTGCTTAAAGCTCTGGCCGTTACAAACATGATCAATCCTACAAAACCTAATGCCACTCCAAAATCCCAAAGTATCATCGGTACATGTTCTTTCTGA
>JBDSUW010000012.1:0-7885 GCA_039927535.1 Chitinophagaceae bacterium
GCCAGCAGAGTTAGAGACCTTTTTAAACAGGCTCGTGAAAAAGCTCCATGTATCATTTTTATTGATGAGATAGATGCTATAGGCCGCGCAAGGGGTAAAAATGTGATGATGAGCAATGATGAAAGAGAGAATACCCTCAACCAGCTTCTGGTAGAAATGGATGGCTTCGGTACAGATCTCGGCATTATAATTCTTGCTGCTACAAACCGTCCCGATGTATTGGATTCTGCTTTGCTTCGTCCCGGACGTTTTGATCGCCAGATATCTATAGACAGGCCGGACATGGTAGGCCGTGAAGCCATTTTTAAAGTACATCTGGAGCCTATAAAAATTTCCCAAAAACTTGATATTCATAAACTCGCAGAACAAACTCCCGGCTTTGCAGGCGCAGATATTGCGAACGTTTGTAATGAGGCTGCTTTGATTGCTGCCAGAAAAAATAAAGAAGCTGTTGATATGCAGGATTTCCAGGATGCTGTTGACAGGGTGATTGGCGGTTTAGAAAAGAAAAACAAGATCATATCGCCGGAAGAAAAAAAGATAATTGCTTTCCATGAAGCCGGACATGCTGTTTGTGGATGGTATCTTGAACATGCTTATCCATTATTAAAAGTTACGATTGTTCCAAGAGGTTCTGCTGCATTAGGATATGCTCAGTATACACCAAAAGAACAATACCTGTATAATATTGACCAGCTTACCGATCAGATTTGTATGACATTGGGTGGAAGGGCCAGCGAAGAAATTTTCTTCAATAAAATTTCTACCGGTGCACAAAATGATTTGCAGCAGATTACCAGAACAGCTTATGCAATGATTACTGTGTATGGAATGAATGATAAACTGGGGAATATCAGCTATTATGATCCGCAACAAGAAAATACATTTACGAAACCCTATTCTGACGAAACAGCAAGGATGATTGATAATGAAGTTCGCAAGTTGATTGACGACGCATATATTAAGACCAAAAATTTGCTGATTGAAAAGAAAGACGATGTAGAAAAAATAGCGTCAGCTTTATTGGAACGGGAAGTTTTATTTCAAAGTGATGTGGAAGTATTGATTGGTAAAAGACCTTTTGAAGAAAAAAAACCATTGGTTGATGCTGTTGTTGCAGAAGTTTCGGATGAGAAAACAATCGTTGCAGAACCAAAGAAAGAAGAAGATAAATCAATAGATGAGCAAACAGGGAATATAGGGTTAGCACCATCTGTATAAGCAGACAATTATGAATGTTTCTCCTTGTAAGGAAAATATGTTGAAAAAAATTCGCAAGGCGTTGAGTCACTCAACGCCTTTGCCATTTCCGCAAAGCGAAGGCAATCAGTCTATCTTTCATTCGCTGGAACAAGATGCCGAAGTAGAATTTGCAGAACAGTTTACCAAACTACAGGGAAAATTTATTTACTGCATCAATCAACAAGAGCTGGCATTTCAATTGAGTAGTCTTATTAAAAAACAGGATTGGCAAAAAGTGTTTTGTGTGGAGGATAAATTGATTGAACCAATTGCAGAACAGTTTTTGGATAGAATAATAAAAACTGATCTTTCCTCCTGCGATGTTTCTATAACAGGTTGCGAATATCTTGTGGCCAGAACCGGATCAATAGTAATGAGCTCTGCACAGGCAAGTGGCCGCACCACAAGTGTGTATGCCCCCATTCATATTTGCATTGCCTATACTAATCAATTGCTGTATGATATTAAAGATGCATTAAAGGCAGCAAAAGAAAAGTATGGTGCTCATTTGCCGTCTATGCTAACATTTGCCACCGGTCCCAGCCGCACAGCCGATATTGAAAAAACATTGGTAGTAGGTGTGCACGGGCCTAAAGAAGTGTATTTGTTTTTGGTGGAAGCATAATAGCAATAGCGATATTTTCTGCTTATTAATTGGAATGAAAATTCGTTTTCATGCACGACGAATCTCTTTATCTCCTTTTCTCTACTGAGCTTGTCGAAGTATCACTCTTAGCTTATCTTTATACAATGACAAATCCCGGTGTTTTTCAGTTATTCGTTTATGGCTCTCTTCGGAGTGGCTTTCATAGTCCTGTTTATGAATACATCAGCCGCTTTTTCAAATTCATTGGCGAGGCAAAAGTGCAAGGCAAATTGTTTGATATGGGCAGTTATCCTGCCGGTGTTCCTACTGCGGAAGAATGCTTCATTATTGGTGAACTATATCAGGCAAAAAATGAACATGAATTTTCCTGGGCTATTGGCCAGTTAGATGACTATGAAGGAGTGTCGGTAGAAGCTGATGAAATGCAGTTGTACCGCCGGGAGGTTACAGAAGTTTTGATAAATAATCAGAAAACTAAAGCATGGATTTATTGGTTTAACGGCAGCATTTCCGGGAAGAAAGAGATACTTTCTGGTGATATGCTGGAGTACCTGAATGCAAAAAAATAATTCATGAAGTTACCCTCATTCCTTTTTGCAGTATGCATTTTATTTATCCTTCAGTCATGTCAGTTCAGTTGTTCTGTTGGTGACAAGAAGGAAGAAGCTAAGGATAAAGGAACAGCCGTTGTACAAGATGGTGCAAGAATCTATAATAATATTCAATTAAAGGCAAATGGTATAAAGGTAGAAAAAGCCTATCTGTTTTTAGAAAGCGGAGAAAGAGTGCCGGATGATAATTTTGTTGATTTTAACGGAACAATAAAATTGCGACTACACTTTGCCAGTGACTGGAAAGAAGAAAATGGTAAAGTATTACTCGGGGCTTCTGAAAAAATCTTGAATGAAAATGGAGATGTGGTGCTACAGGAAAACGACCTTTTTGAAAAATATCCTGAAGGTGTTTCAGTTGAAGACTCAAAAGTAGTTTTCTTATCAGCCATTTTAAAATTGAAACCAGGGTCACAGCCAACTTCTTTCACCGTTTTTTTTAAAGTGTGGGATAAGAGAAGTGATGCTTTTGTAGAAGGAAGCTATCAATTGTTTTCCAAATAATTTAGAAATCTTCGTTATCCTGTATAACTTTCGAATACAAAAAATAAGCTGTAAATTTGGTAATGTCTAAAACAAGAACTTTCAGAATAGTTTTAAGAAAGGAACCAGAGGGTGCATATACTGCATTGGTTCCTTCATTACCAGGTTGTATAACCTGGGGGGAAACTGTTGAAAGTGCATTGGAAATGGTTAAAGATGCCATTGAAAATTATATTGCTGTTTTAAAAGAAGAAGGAGAGCAGATTCCAGATGATAACGAAACATTGGAATACTCGCTACAGCTTTCTGCATAAATAATTACTTACGCATAACTCTCATTTATCTTGTCGCACTGTTTATCTTTAATTCATGAATTACTCAGCTAAAAGAATTGTCCAACTAGTTGAACAAAAAGGATATTTGCTTAAAAGAGTTTCCGGCAGTCATCATATTTATTTTCACCCCGATTTAAAGAAAACGGTTGTTGTGCCGATACATGCAAATAAAGATATTCCAAAAGGAACTTTTATGAGTATTCTAAAACAAGCTGGTATTCCAAAAGAAGAAATTTAAAAAGTTCATGATTTCAAAAGAATTTAAAAATATTTATTTTCTCTCCGACTTTCACCTTGGTGCTCCGGATCATGCCAGCAGCCTTGAAAGAGAAAAAATTCTCGTTCAATTTTTAAATGAAATAAAAGACACGGCTTCAGAAATATTTCTTGTTGGCGATATGTTCGATTTCTGGTACGAATACCGGAAAGTTGTTCCCAAAGGGTTTACAAGATTGTTGGGGAAATTGGCAGAATTATCGGATGCTGGCATTGCTATGCATTTTTTTGTGGGCAATCATGATATGTGGATGCGGGATTATTTTCAAAAGGAATTGAATATTCCTATTTATTTTGAACCAAAGGAGTTTGAACGAAACGGCAAAACATTTCTGATTGGTCATGGCGATGGGCTTGGTCCCGGCGATCATGGATATAAGCGATTAAAGAAAGTTTTCAGAAATCCGGTAAGTAAATGGTTGTTCGGACTGCTGCCTCCCGTTGCGGGAATGGGTCTGGCTCATTATATGAGCAGGAGAAGCCGGGCACAAACAGGTTCTACGGAAGAAGTTTTTCTGGGAGAAGATAAAGAATGGTTAATTATTTACTGTAAAGAAGAGTTGCTAAAAAAGAAGTTTGACTTTTTTGTGTTTGGGCATAGACACTTGCCGATTGATTATCGTCTAAATGACTCCTGCAAGTATATTAATCTTGGCGATTGGATCAGGTATTTTACATATGCGGTATTTGACGGAGAAAAATTGGAGTTGAAATCATATAAAGGAATGGATGAAAAAATCATTCGCAACTAATGAAAAGAATTTTATACATAGTATTAATCAGCTTTATTGCATTACCCGGATTTTCTCAATCCGACACTTCTTTTCAATTGCTGAAAGTGTTGAAAGGCGATATTGTTGATTTCACTGTTGACAATCTGGATAATATTTACATTCTCAACAGCCGAAACCAAATAAGAAAGTATAATGCCAATGGAGATTCAGTGGCAATTTTCAATGATGTAAAAAAATTCGGAAAAGCAACGTTGGTGGATGTTTCTAATCCGCTGAAAGTGATTTTGTATTATAAAGACTTTGCTACGGCTGTAATGCTCGACCGTTTTCTGAATGTATTAAATACAATTGATTTGCGAAAGCAAAATATTTTTCAAGCAAGGGCTATTGCTCAGTCGTACGATAATAAAATATGGGTGTACGATGAACTGGAGAATAAATTAAAAAAGATTGACGAAGATGGTAAGCTGATACAAGAAACTCCGGATTTCAGGCTTTTGCTCAACAGAGCTATTACACCAACAAAAATATTTGATGAGAATAAATATGTTTACATCTACGATTCAGCAAAGGGCATAAATGTGTTTGATTACTATGGCGCATTGAAAAATAATATTATCATCACAGGCTGGCAAAATTTCAAAGTAACAGGTAAATTTATATTCGGCTCCAAAGCCGATACGCTTTACCGCTATGATATTACCAACTTTATGTATGACGAATGGACAATGCCTGAGGAACTTATTAAAAGCAAAGCCTTCAACTTTACTTCATCGAGGCTGTATGCATTAAAAAAAGATAGTGTGGAGATATATACTATCCGTTAGCCATTCAGTTATCAAGTTTATTCAGGATTTCTCCCAACTCCTTATCAAACAAGCCATATTTACCGTATTCTACCACACGGCCAATTTCTTTGCCATTTTTCATGACCATAATTGTAGGAACATTTGTAATGTTCAACGCTTCAGTAAGATGGCTCAGTGTTTTTTTGGCTCTGTCTACACCAATCAATGTTACTTTTTCTTTAGAGAAGCCGGAAGTTTCCAGCAATGAATAAAATTTTGGAATGATATTATGCGAATCTTCGCACCATGTGCCCATAAAAACTACTAACTGTACAGAATCTGCATGGTTCTTTAATCCTGCTATCGCACTGGCATTAGGCGTATAACCTTTCAGGTTGTCGGCATACCATTTAAAGGTAGTATCGTTGAGCAGCACTTCCTGCGAAATAATCCCTTTTAATGATTTTTCATTTGGTCTTTCTACTAATATTTCAAACTGATTTTGAGCAAAAGAAATAGTTGCTAAACCAAGAGTAAGCATTAATGCGGCAATAATTTTCTTCATAATCTTAATATAGAAAGTAAAAATAGTGGTGAACAGCCAAAGGATGAAGGGAAGGATGTTAAAGTTGCTTATAGGTGGGTTATAAACTCGCTTTTAATTCAAGCAAAAAGCCTTTTATTTTTTCTAAGGACTGTATCATGCCAAATTTCTCTTCGGCTTTTTTATTATTCTTCAAAAAATCTTTAGCTCCTTCAATAGTGAATTTACGGCGGCGAAGTAAATCGTAAATCATCACCAGGTTTTTTATATCAACCGGACGGAAAAAACGGTCGCCCTTTCTATTTTTACGAGGTTTTAGAATGTCAAATTCTGTTTCCCAATATCTTATCAGCGATTGATTTTCTCTAAACATACCTGCTACCGCACCAATAGAATAATATTGTTTTTTAAAAAGAATATCATCTTCCGGTATTTGCAGCAGATCTGCATTCAAAGCAATTTCTTTTAACGACTTACGGCCTCTTTTACCTGAAGTAACTGTATTTTCGATAGACTGAAATTCGTGGACGTTTATTTTAACTTCTTCTTTCTCGTTTACAACTGCTGTTATTTCCTCAGGCATGCTTTCAGCTACTTCAGATGAAGCAAAATCAAATGTTATTTGCGATAGTCCTTTTCCCATGCAGTGTAAAGATACAACCAGTTTATGGCCTATATGCAATGATAGTATTGTGTGGAAAAAAAGTTAGAAGCTGACTTGCAACTCACATCTGGCAACTGAATTCTATTTCCTAATCCAAACTTTGATTCGATGCAGCAGCTTTTTTCAGCAATAAATCAAATTGTTCAGGACTAAGATCATTAAAGAAAAAGTAAATAGGATTTATCTTCTCGTTGTATTTATGCACTTCATAGTGGCAATGGGGTCCGGTGGATTTACCGGTGCTTCCCACCCAGCCAATCACTTCGCCTCTTTTAACGGCTTGTCCATTTCTTACTTTTACTCTTACCATATGGCCATATAAAGTCTGGTACCCATATCCATGGTTGATGATAACATGGTTGCCATAGCCATTACCTGCATTACCTGCGGTAGATACTGTACCATCCGCTGTGGCGTAAATAGGTGTTCCTTGCGGTGCAGAAAAATCAAGGCCTGCATGAAATTTAGTGGTTTTATAAACCGGGTCAATACGATAGCCATAACCAGATGCCACTCTATTCAAATCTTTATTACTCACTGGTTGTATGGCCGGAGTGTGAGCCAGTAATTTTTCTTTATCCTTCACCAGATCATCCACTTCATCATACGATTTCTTTTGGGCAGTAATGCGGCTCTTTAGATTATTTAATGTACTGGTAATAGATGCCACCAGTTGGTAATCTTTAATCCTTTCAACCTTTGCAATTTCAAGTTTATCTTCTAGTTCTTTTGCCCTGGCACTGTCAGGTACAGGGTTGGCTTCAAATATAGCCCGGTACACATCATTGTCCCGTTTCTCCAATTCTTTCATCTGCTTTTCTATCGATTCCAGTTGGATATCCAACTCTTTATAGTTTTCCTTCATGGCACTATTTTGTTGTGCCAGTATTTTTTCTCTTGGTGATCCGATAAATTGAAATGCTACATAAGAAATAAGTGCTGCAGTAACCAGTGCTGCGGCCAGAAATCCAAAAACCCGCAATAGTTTTACCCTTAGCGGAGTTTCCAGCTTTTCGTAGCGAAGTGTATTAGTATTATAATAATATTTTATTTTCCTCATTGCGGCAAGCCTTAACCGATTGGGCAAAATGCAACCTGAATAATTTACCTTTGCCCCTTTGCAGGGGCAGACAAATATAACCTCTAAAACCGCAAAAATCAACCCAATTTCACTGAGTAAAATTCAGCGAAAAATAAGATAAATGATTATGTTACCAGCTTTTATACTAATATCATCGCCTGTTGTAAACCGTAGGTTTGGGATTTTTCTTTTTTTCAGTGAAAGAAAGAAACAGACTTCCACTGCATCGTTCCGTTCGTTATTCAGCAATAAGGCTATTACCCCATTCACCATTCCCCATTCACCATTCACTATATGATGACCAGCGCAGAAATACGACAGGCTTTTATGGACTTCTTCAGTTCCAAAGGACATACTATTGTTCCATCAGCACCTATTGTTGTAAAAAATGATCCCAGCCTGCTTTTCACCAATGCCGGTATGAACCAGTTCAAGGATTATTTTTTAGGAAATAAGCCGGCCCCATCGCCCCGTATTGCTGATACACAAAAATGTTTACGCGTCAGCGGTAAACACAATG
>JBDSUW010000013.1:0-8390 GCA_039927535.1 Chitinophagaceae bacterium
AAGTCTCCATTCCCAATGCCTGTGCGGCATGGGCGACCTTTTTAATTGTTGCCAATTCATTTTCTGTGCAATTAATGTCCATAAACGTTACAAAGATAACCAGCAAGCAAGGAACAAGAAACAAGAATTACAAGGAAAAAGAATCAGGAACGAAGCACTTCAACTGCTCCATTATTCCATTTGATAACCGAAGAAGGTTGAGCAATACTTTCATCATTCCGCCTGTAATTGACTACAAAGTCAACTCCCCCGATTATTTTCCCATCTATTTCTTTATAAATTTTTGCTGCTGGCAAACTGCTAATATTTGCCGAAGTAGAAACAATCGGTTTCCGGAATCTTTTTAAAAGATGTTTACAAAAATCTTCTTTACAGATACGGATAGCAATACTTCCATCTTCACCGATAAGGTTTTCGGCAAAGCCAATGGCTCCTTCATAAATAACAGTGGTTGGTTTAGTAGCTTTTTCCAGATAATCAAAAACCTCCAAATCAGGAGCTGCAATATATTTCAATACATCTCTTTCATCGGCCAACAAAACAATCATTGCTTTGCTATCCGGCCTTTGCTTTAATGTATAAATTTTTTCCACTGCTACTTCATTCGTTGCATCGCACCCGATTCCCCAAACTGTATCTGTAGGATAAAGAATTAACCCTCCTTCCTGTAATACTTTCAAACATTGTTCAATATCTTTTTCAAAAGTTACCATAGACTTTTATAAATATTCATCATGTTAGTTGCATAAATAGTTGGCGCAGTTTTTAAAGCATGTAACAATCCTTTTTCCTGCATGAATGTTGCCAGTTCTTTATCACTATAAATTCTTTTCATCCCTTCAGCCATTTCTTCCGGACTGTTTGGATCTACATAATAAGCAGCAACACCACCTGCTTCGGGCAAACATGATACATTGGATGTAATAACCGGGACCTTGCTCCACAGCGCCTCCATTACCGGGGCGCCAAATCCTTCAAAAAAAGATGGATAAATTATTGCAATTGACAACTGATAAATAGCAGCAAATGTTTCAGGATTTCGAAATGCAGAATCTCCTTTTACTTTTTCACTTTCCGATAAAAAAATAATATCGTTTTCCAAACCGTTTTCCGATATAAACTCCTTTACTTTTTGTTTGTACTTGCCACCTTCGCCAATTACTATTAAAGGAATATTAAAATCTTTTTTTAAAAGCAACATGGCTTTACATACATTCAAAAGATTTTTTCTTTCTATAATAGAACCGACAGATAGAAAAAACTTTTCTGGTAAACCATATTTTGTTGCAATCCGTTGCTTCTCTTCTTCCGAAACCTGCACAGCAAAAGCCGGGTTGCAACTTTGTAAACAAACTTCAATCTTTTCTTCCGGCGTTTTATAAAATTCAATTATATCTTTTTTTGTCTGCTCACTGATGGCAATTACTTTATCTGCATGTTTGCAGGCATAACGAAACTTCTTGCTGTATATTTTTACATCAATTGGATTATACTGCTGCGGGAAACGTTCATGTATCAGATCATGAATGGTAACCACTGACTTTATTCCTGTTTTTTCAATTTCTATTGGAATTTCATGACTGGGGCCATGAAACAAATCAATCTTATATTTTTTTAAATCTTTTGTAACCCAACTGCTTCGCCAGGCAGATGAAAACAATTTATTGATAAAACCGTTGGGTAAAATGGGATGTATATTTTCTCCACTAAAATCAAACTTCAGGGACGGCTTTGGATTAAATAAATAATAGTAATGCTCTGGGTATTGCTTTGACAACAAATCAATCAGCGTACGGCTATAATAGCCTAATCCTGTTGTGTTGTGATATGCTCTTTTTGCATCAAAGCCAATATTCATTGCATAAATGATTAGTAGAGATGCAAATTTGCAGATTAATTTCCGCAAATCGGCATACCAGAAAATGTGACATTAGCTTATTTTCGTAGCAAAACAGAAACGATGAAAGAGTTGATATTAGAAGCATGGGCCAACCGAGAATTATTAAAAGTTAATAAATACAGCGATGCTGTAAAAGCAGTAATCGAAGAAGTGGATAAAGGCAGGTTGAGAACAGCTTCTCCATCTGATTCTTCGACTGAAGGTAAGACCAGCTGGGTTGTAAACGAATGGGTGAAACAAGCTATATTGATGTACTTCGGCATTCAAAAAATGCAGACTTGGGATTTGGCACCGTTTGAATTTTATGACAAAATGCTTTTGAAAAAAAACTATAAAGACCTTGGCGTAAGAGCCGTGCCACATGCAGTGGCGAGATATGGTGCTTTTCTTGGAAAGAATGTGGTTTTGATGCCTTCGTATGTAAATATTGGTGCTTATGTAGATGAGGGAACGATGGTAGACACTTGGGCTACTGTTGGTAGTTGTGCACAAATAGGAAAAGGAGTTCATTTAAGTGGCGGTGTCGGCATTGGCGGTGTGTTAGAACCATTGCAAGCAACTCCTGTAATAATAGAAGATGGTTGTTTTATTGGTAGCCGTTGTATAGTAGTAGAAGGTGTGGTAGTAGAAAAAGAAGCTGTGTTGGGAGCAAATGTTGTACTAACCCAATCCACAAAAATTATTGATGTAAGTGGAGATGCACCAATAGAAATGAAAGGCAGAGTGCCGGCGAGAAGTGTAGTAATTCCCGGTTCGTATATCAAGAAATTTCCTGCCGGAGAATTTGGTGTTGGATGTGCTTTAATAATTGGGCAGCGAAAACCAAGTACCGATTTAAAAACCAGTTTGAATGATGCTTTGAGAGATTTTAATGTTTCTGTTTAACGTAGAACTTGATTTATTATATTTGCCCTCCGCTTAAATGCCCAGGTGGCGAAATTGGTAGACGCACTGCCTTCAGGTGGCAGCGTTCGCAAGGATGTGCTGGTTCGAATCCAGTCCTGGGCACAAAGTCTTTGAGTGATAACTCAAAGGCTTTTTTGTTGCCCTGCCGTTAAGGCTTGCATGCCTAAGCAGCAGGGCAAATAGCCACGGCGATGAGTTGTATTGTCGCAACTTTTCACTCCATTGAAATTCTTGCATTATCGAATATAATACAATAAAAATCAGGACGATATATATGTATATGCATTAAAAACATAACTTCGTATATGCGACAATACATACGTTAGCTACAATTTTTAACGACATCCATTCAACAATGACAATACTTAGACAACTATTAATTATTCCGTTTCTTTTTGTAGGGACACATAAAAATCAAAGTTTTTTTAATTTTGTTCCTGACAGTTTTAAAGCAAGTATTGACAATCAACATACTTTAAATAGCAACAATAATATTCAGAAAACTATGGGAATATCAATTAATCTTTATCGACTTGGTAAGGCTGAAAAATTAGAAGACATTAAAGATTTAGAAAACCAAATTGCAAAAACAACAGACACAAAAGTTGACTTGTATAAAATCACGGCGGACTTAGCTGTTATATTTTTAAACTCGACCGACCCTTACAGTAATCAAAACACAGTACCATACAAAATGCTCTTTGGCAAAGAAACTCATCAAAGCGTTAGTGTTGGAGAAATTGGTGGATTTCTTCCAAGTTCAGAAATACTTGAAATTACAAAATGGATAAAGACCAATAAAATTGAAACCTTTGACGGCTTTTCAAAACTGTATGACGACTTATCAAAAGAAGTGAAAAAGGAGTTAGAGGAAATGGGTTCAGACGATAAGGTTTCCTTGTTCAATGGCTATGTAAGACCGCTTGTAGTTTTATATTTTACGGCTCTTGAAAATCAAAATTCGGTAGTGTTCATTGGACAATAAAACTGTAGCTAACATGGGTATTGCCAATAGTTGGGCTCGACATTGTAACAATCAGCAGCGGTAATTCTGTTGTACTTCAGTTCCAAACTTGACGAACAAAGCCAAGCATTAAATCTTATTATTTATCTTTAGCAAAAAGCCAGGCAGTTGTTCCGGCGGACGAATTTCAAATTCCCAACCATCGGCAATACCTGTCCGTTGTAGGCTATGTTAAACGAACATCCTCCAAGATTGAAGAGACAAAAAAACATCCCGCTAAAATTGCAAAACACTTTCTCATGACACAGAACATCGAATTAGAAATTAAGGTTATCAGAAAGTTTATTGACAAAGCAAAACAAGACCGTTATATCCAATTTGTTTCGACACCCAAAAACAGACATAAGTTTATTAACGACATTTCGCATTTTAACTTCTTACAATGGAACAAATTTGACGAAGTTCGAGGCAACGAAGAACAAATTATTTTGACAACTCTTCAAAAAAATAAAGTGGCTGACAAGACTTGTTATGTTATTAGCGAGAATAATGGAATTGACACAAAGACTTTAGACACAAAAGATGCAATTAGTGAGACGGTTGGTTATGGTATGGGAACAATTCTTGTATTTGGTGACGCCGACATAATATATTACGAATGCGAAACAATGAATACTCGATATATAAGTAAACTTAGCTGACAACAATTTTGTTTCATCATGGCATGACGAAACACAAGCGTACAACAGGCGGTTTGGCTATATGGCGGGGCGACGAATATATTCTCAGCTTTTTGTTCGCTAATCTGCTTCAGTTCCAGCCGACGAATAACGCCGAGCAATAGAATAAACAATGAACTTTTATTTATAAATTTAGCAGCGGTTACGGGCTGACGATTTTCAAATACCGCCACATCGCCAAGCCGTATCCGTTGTGCGGCATACTATAACGACCTTCATTAAACCCAAAAACTTCAACTATGCTTCGAGTAACTTTAATATTATTAATTTCTCATTTCGGGACAAAAGTATTCTCCCAAGATGCAAAATTGATTTACAAAAATGTAGCTAACTCAACTGTGACAATCGAAACAGACAAGGGGTTGGGTTCTGGTTTTTTTGTTGGCAAAAATATTATCGCCACAAATTATCATGTAATTGAAGGTTCAAAAGTAGCCTACTGTTATACAAATAACTCTGATACTAAATATAATATTGAAGGCTTTTTAGCGATAGACACTTCAACTGACCTTATTCTTCTCAAAGTTGCAAGTTTAAATAGAACACCATTAAAAATGGCATCAAAATCTGTAGTAGCTGGACAAAAGATATTTGTAATTGGAAGCCCAAAAGGACTGCCTGCGACAATATCTGACGGACTTGTAAGCGGACTTCGCAATTTTGGCGGCCATAAGTACATTCAGATTACTGCACCTATTTCTCAGGGCAGCAGTGGTGGACCAGTATTGAATGTAAACGGGGAATTAGTTGGTGTATCTACAGGGCAAATCATCGGCGGTCAAAATTTAAACTTTGCCATACCAAAATCCAATGTTGAGCTGTTATTGAAAACAAAGAAAAATAATCCACTACCACTTTCAAGATTACCTGTTATAGGTCAATCCATAAATCAAACGAAAACTGAAACACAGGATTGGATTAAAGAAAAAATTGAAAGCTTTACCCATACGTTTAACAATCCACCAACTGGCCGTTACGGGACAAAAAAATATGAAGTCGAATACAATGAGTGCAACATTATCGTTAAATATAAAAACAATGACACATGGACAACCTTAGATAATAAACAAAAGAGCGGTTTTTTATACATAACTTATAAAATTCCGGTAAATCTTTTAAGTAGAGTAAATTTTATCAAAGATGATGAGATATATCAAATGATTTTCAAGATAAAATCAAGCGACTTATTAATAACCGAAACTATAGAATCTGATATGGACAATGTCCCCAAGATAAAGCAACTTAACACAGCTATTCTATATATCCCAAACAATTTACTTGAAGGTAATCTCCCAGATAGATTGATAAAAGCATTCGATAAATTAATAGAACTTTGTGGTGGTAAAGTAACAAAAGATATTTTTTAAGCTCCTAAAAAATAATATATACCATATAATATTTTATGGCCAAAATAAATTTACCACATGAAATCATGCAATTCCTTTTGGAGCATTATTCGGATTTAAATGAATACACTTTATTAAATACTTTAGTTGACAGATTGAAGATTGGTAAAACAGAAAAGATAAAGGCTAATAAGCTTAGAAATGTTTTAGAGCTATTTGAGTCAAAAGATTTTTTAAAATGGCAAGTTTCTAAAGAAAGCCCTGGACTTAAAGGATATTTTCCTCACGAATCATATAAATCTCATTTTGCAATTTTTAATCAAAAAGAACCCGTAGAAGAAACTTTACTCAATAATCATGTAAGTGCAAAACTAACAACAGATGGATTGGATTATGCGATAGAAATGAATCGAAAAAGGATTCAACATAGAACCAGTACAATAATTACACCAATGATAGCAGTATTAGCTCTATTGATTGCTTTTGCAAATGTAATTTTTGGGACTTGTAGTAAAGGACGAGACAATGCGACGACCACCGTACAAATCCGGCAAATAAGCAGAAAAATATTCTAACAAACTCGAAAACTAAATAGCAAAATGAGAATGGAAATAAATTGGATTGCAGTTTTGTCAGCCACAGTTGTAGGAATGATTTGTGCAGGACTTTGGTACACAAAAACACTTTTTGGTCCATCTTGGCGACGACTGACTGGCATAAGTGAAGCAGACTCTCAAAAATCTGGAAATACACCAATGGCAATAGTTTTATTTGCAAACATCATTACAGCAATTGTATTAGTTATCGCAATAAATATTAGTAAAACAGTTTTTGAAAACAATTCTATTTGGCTTTCCTTACTTGTTGGTTTTATTTTATGGTTAGCTTTTTCGGCAACGACACTTATCACTCACAATGCCTTTGAGCAAAAACCGACGAAACTCACCTGGATAAACAGTGGTTATCAGTTAGTGTTGTTCATAAGTATGGCTCTCGTAATAGGGTTATTTCGATAATATTAGAATTTCGGTTAATTGACAAAAAAGAAATTATATGGCATACGACAATAACCTTGCAATCCGTGTTCGGGAATATCTATGCGAAATGGAAGAGTTTCAAGTAAAAGAAAAGAAAATGTTTGGCGGATTAGCATTTATGGTTAACGACAAAATGTGTATTAATGTAGGTGACAATCAACTGATGTGTCGCTTTGACCCTGAACTAACAGAACAGCTTTCAGTAAGAACTGGCTTTTTGCCGATGATAATGAAAGGAAGAGAATATAAAGGCTACTGTTATGTTGACCCAGTCGGTTACAAAACCAAAAAAGATTTTGAGTTTTGGATAAACCTCTGTCTTGATTACAATGACAAAGCAGTATCATCGAAAAAGCAAACAAAAAAATGATTAGCACTACCGCTAACAGCAGGTTTAGTAATAGGCTGGCTGACGTAATAACAATCGGCTACAAACCAATATCAGCAATAGTTCCAGCGGGACATTTTAAATTAAGCTTTAGTTGTTATCTTCATCTTTTGTTTTTCATTCAGCTTTGATTACGGGCTGACAATTATAAAATACCAGCCCATCGCCAAGCCTTACCGTTAGCTGCAAAATTTTGAGACCTCTATTTTCAATATTGACATTACTAATGCTGGCTACCTCTTGTAAGACACCAGCCGACAAGTCAAATCAACCCGCCACTAAATTTGACATTTTACCTTTGCCAATTGACAGTTCCGCATTCTACTTCAAAACAAAAGTTAGTTGGCAAGACACGACAGCAGACGCACTTGATACATTTGTAAATACTTGGTATTCAAAAATGCTATTTGCTTTAAAAGAACCGATTTTAAAAGACTACAGTGGTGACAAAGAAATTTATCGGTTTACATGGCTCAGATCCTTCCATCATCCTGTTTCAATAAGAATTGAAAAGCAAGGTGACATAATTAAACTATTTACCAAAGTAAGCAAAGGTGCAGGTGGATATGAGCCTGAAGAAATAATAACAGACAATACAGGCGATGTGACATTACAGGAGTATAATTTACTATTAGAGAAGATAAACAGCACAAAGTTTTGGAGCCTTCCAACTGAAATGCAAGACGGCGGCACTGACGGCGCTGAATGGATAGTTGAAATTATTAAAAATAATAGGTATCACATAGTGACAAGAAATACACCTTTCGAGGAAAGACACGGAAACTTTAGAATTATTGGAGAGTATTTAATCTTACTTTCTAAACTGGATAAGAAAGAAACAGAACATATTTATTAATTCTTTTGCCCTTGTTGGTCTTCCCAAAAACATTGAATGGCCTTTGTTGTATGTTGTGTGCGGCTTTGTGCCTAAGCAAAAACCTGCCTACCGGCAGGCAGGCACCAACAAACGAATCACAGGAAACCCAACTCATATAAATAAATAAATCCCTGTAATGCTCCAGAAAATTCCAATTATCAACGCCTGTTTCATAAAACAAAGCTGATGAATATTTATAATCCTCCGGCAATTTACACATTTCGGCTTTTAC
>JBDSUW010000014.1:0-2595 GCA_039927535.1 Chitinophagaceae bacterium
CTGATTTTACTATTCGGAATTATCGCAACTGCACAAAGGCAAACTTATGTAAGTACAGCCTTTTTCACGACACAAAATGCCTTTCCTTTTAGCAAATTCGTCGGACTTTTTAAAGAAACTTTTCACCCCGGTCTGGAGATTGGTTATGGCAAAATTCTGAAGCCAAAAGAAAAACATGAATGGTTTAGTGAAGTTAAACTGGGTTACTTTTTCCATCGTTATGTGCAGCATGGCTTTCCACTCTATTTAAATTTTGGTTACCGGTATAAGTTCAATGCCCGGTTAGCAGCAGAAACTTCTATTGGTGCGGGATACATGCATTCTATTCCTGCCACTGCCAAACTTAAACTAAATGAGGATGGTAAATATGAAAATAACAAAGGTATTGGCCGAATGCAGGCAATGGCGTCTTACGGAATAGGGTTTAGCTATATTCTCAATCCGACAGCTGTTAAATCATTAAGATTATTTACAACATACCAGCAGCGCCTTCAGTTTCCATTTGTAAAATCATATGTACCGCTCCTTCCTTATAACAGTTTTATTATCGGGCTTATTAAATCAAAATAACCAATTAAAAAAAAATATTATGAAAAAACTAATCGTACTACTGGTATTTATTTCAATGCTGACCAAGGCTTTTAATCAGCAGATTGACACATCAAATATGGAACTAACCAAACAGGATTATTTAAAAAAGAGTAAAAACCAAAAAATAGCAGGACGTTTACTTTTAGGAGGAGGAGCAATATTAATTGCAGCAGGGCTTACATCAAACTTAAGTAATGGTCTTGAAAATTTATTTCAACAAGAAGCTCCAAAAAATAATTCCGGGGATATACTCACAGTCCTTGGAGTAATCTCAATTGCTGGTAGTATTCCCTTATTAATTTCAGCAGGAAAAAACAAACGAAAAGCTATAAGCTTATCAGTAAAAAATCAACCGTCACAGGTTCTTCAAAATAACAGACTCTATACTAAAATGACCGCTTCCCTGACTTTTAAAATAAATTTATGAGAATATTATTTATACTACTAATCATAGCTACAGCCTTTTCTTCATGCAGAAAAGCACAGGTCCTAATGACTACAACTTTCGGTTCTGAAATTCCATGGATTGATAGCAGTGCTATTCATCCAAAGAATACTATTTTCAATGCTTTGCTAGATAAATATAAACGCAAGGGTTTTCCAGGCATTTCTCTACTTGTAAGTGATAATAAAGGCACTTGGGTAGGTGCTGTTGGCAAAGCAGATATTTCAAACAATATTGATTTTTTACCGGGCACAATTTCAAAAGCTGCCAGTATAACTAAACTCTTTATCGGAACACTCGTTTTTAAATTAATGGAAGATTCAGTAAATACTGGAATTGGTTACAAAGATTTAAATAAAAAAATAAGTAATTGGCTGCCATCAACAATTACAGATAAAATTGCAAACGGAAAAACGGTAACACTTGGGCAATGTATGAAACATGAAAGCGGGATTCCTGACTTGATTGAAGAAGACAGATTTTATCTGGCCGTACTTAATAACCCAAATAAAAAATGGACACAGGAAGAATTGCTTGAATTTATTTATAATAAACCGGCTTTATTCGCTCCAGGTGATACTGCGGTTTACTCAAATACCAACACGGTGCTCATTACAATGGTAATCGAAAACCAAACCGGAATAAAACATTCTGATTTACTAAAGAAATATATCACATCTCCACTTCGTCTAACTCATACTTATTATCAGCCACATGATGCATTACCTTCAACCGTTGCCCAAGGATACTTTGATTTATATAATAATAGCACTATTGTGAATGTTTCTAACCTTGTTACCGGCAGTGGGAATGGTTATGGTGGTATTTACAGTAACCTGTTCGATCTTTTCAAATTTGAAAAAGCATTACTGGTAGAAAGAACATTGCTTAAACCTTCTTCGATGGCCATAATGGAAACGTATGGCAAACAAGATGATACAAACTTCTACGGATATGGAATACAAAAATCATACATCAACGGAACTGATTATGGAATTGGCCATAAAGGCCGTGACTTAGGTTATACCGCTAATATGTTCTATTTCCCAACTAAAGGAGTAACACATATTTTCTTTATCAACTATGGCACAGACGCAGATAGTGGATTAAAACAAACATTCAGAGAATTTGTGGATGAATTGATTGAATTGACACTTAAATAATCATTGAACTTATCAAAAGGAAAAATTTAGTGAACTTAAAAAAAGTAACTCTTATTGTATAAAAGCAAAGATATACTTCAAAAAATATTACAATCGCTGTTTCATAGCTTCATACAAAATCATTCCAGTCGCTACAGAAACGTTAAGAGATTCAAAATCACCAACCATAGGAATCTTTACTTTTTCATCACATATTTTCAGCAGTGCAGGATAGATTCCTTTATCCTCACTTCCTATTACTATTGCACATGGGTCTTTAAAATCTGCCTCTGATATATTTTTTTTTGCCGTCATTTCACTGGCAAAAACTTTAATACCATTCAACCTGAGTTCTTCAACAGCTTTCATCAAACTGTTTACTCGACACACTGGAATTTGCTCCAACGCTCCGGCAGA
>JBDSUW010000015.1:0-3663 GCA_039927535.1 Chitinophagaceae bacterium
TTGTCGCCTCAGTTGATAGCTTCTGTTATTCACAAACCCATCATGCAACCTGCACGTGCCTTGTTGGTATTTTCACAAACAAGAGAAAGAAAAAACGCACAGCTTTATCATAAAATTAAATTTCCATTTTATAATCAATCTAATTTATGCATTTAGAAAAGCAACCCGGTAACAATCGGCCCCGAATTCACAACTAAAATGTAGCTTTAAATTTCATTAACATGTAAAATGACAGAAAAAGAAAATATTTTTTTAACTGATTTGCGTAACAGAACTGCTTCCCATCACCAATCACTTGAAAGACTGCCTGTTTCCGTAAAGTTAATTTCTGACGAGGTAACTATTGAGGATTATACTGCCTACCTTAAGATCATGTATGGCTTTACGTTAGTATTTGAAGAAATAGTGTTTCCCAGGATTGCACACCTGTTACCGGAAATTAAATCACGCAGAAAAATATCATTATTATTAAATGATCTTCATTTTCTTGGCATTGACCCCGGAAATAAATTAGCAGATAAGAACGTACTTCAAAACTATTACTGCACCAATGCCAGCGCGCTGGGCGGCATGTATGTAATGGAAGGTTCTACCCTGGGAAGCCAGTTCATCTGCAGGCATATAGAAAAAAAGCTTGGTGCCCAGGTGAAAGGTGCAATGAGTTATTTTGAAGGATACGGCGAAAAAACCGGTTCAATGTGGAAAGCTTTTTTAAAAACCTTTGCGGAAATTAGTGTTGGAGAAAACCAGGAAGAGCAGACAATCGAGGCTGCAGAACATACATTTAAAATGTTAGAAGATTGGATGCATAAGTCATAATCTGCTATAGGTTCATCTTATATTTTTAAAAGTTATCCTACACAGGAAAATATAAACTAAAAGTGGCTCCATTGCCTTCACTTCCCGAAGCAGTTATCTTTCCACCATAATTTTCCATGATTTTGCGGCATAAGGATAATCCTACGCCAGAGGAAATTTTAAATTTTTCGTCTGCATGGCCCTTTTTAAAAATATCAAATATTAAGTATTCCATTTCTTTAGTAAATCCGATACCCGCATCAATCACTTTAATACAGTGCCAATCATTACGCTCATTGTCCGAGATGAAAGGGTCGTGTACCTGGTCATATACAATCCTTATTTGTTGCACCTCGTTGTCTTTCCTGAACTTAATGCAGTTGCCAATAAGATTTACAAACAGCTGATGCAACTGGAAGCGGCTTGCATAAAGAGCAGGCAGCTCATCATACTTAATAGTAAAAATCCCTTTTTCTCTTTCTTCAGCGAAATCATTTAAACTTTCCTCAACCACACCTGTAAGGTTAACAAGTTCGTACGGTTCATTAAAGGCAGACATTTTAGAATAAAGCATGAGGTCATCTATAAAACGTTGCATTTTAGTAGCCGCAGATTTTATCTTTTCTATTGAAACCTGGATCGTACTGTAATTTGGATTATCATTATCTGATTCAAGAATACTGGCAAGAACTTTTATTTTTCGTAATGGTTCTTTGAGGTCATGTGTGCTGATCCAGTTTATATTTTCAAGTTCTTTGTTGGCTTTAGTAAGCTGCTGGTTAAGTTTGCGGTTTCTCAATTCATCTGCACGCTGCAGTAAAAAAGAAATATGCTGTTGCAATAAATAGGAAAACCGAAATGCCGCATCTACCTCAGGTTGATGCCATGGTTTGCTGATGCCCTTCTTTATTTCTTTCCATTCCTCAAAAGAATTTCTCGGGCTTAGTGGCACATTTTCCGTTTTGGAATTTGGATTGCCAGCCCACTTAATTACATTATTGGAAGATTGCCGAAAAAAGAACAAGGCTGTATTTGATTCGCGGGAAACTTGCTGGTAAAGCAGTCCTGAAGCCGATTCCTGGTATTCTTTTCCCGGCTCGAAAGCTGATGATAAATTTTCGGTATGATAATTCATTAGCCCTTTTTCGGCCAGCCATTGTTGGAGCACCAGGATGAATTCACGTGGTGGCACAATGCCATTTGTATAGATATTGGACTTATACACCAAGGCCGCACCCGAAGCATTACAAACATTTTTCACCTCTTCAAGGTTTGAAAAATGCAGTTCAATAAAATTCTCATCACGCTGCAGATAATCCATTATTTTTTTCATGATGGGTTCCAGGCTCACTGATAAGCGGTAGTTTTCTGCAGTTTCCTGTGCGCCAATCTGGGAGCCCAACACCTGTGCCAATAAACACGCCTGCACCTGGCGCACATAAGGCAGTGCGTGTTGTGCATGATGATGGCAGGCAACAAGCCCCCACAATTTTCCATCTTTAATAAGCGATATACTCATCGACGCACCCACCCCCATTTTTTTCAGGTAGCTGATGTGGATTGGTGAAACGCTTCTCAGCCTTACATCTGAAAGGTCTATAATTTCCGGATTCGCCAGTTCGGGAACAAGTGTCACGATTGGTACCGGAATATAGTCAACGTCCTGTATCAGCCGCATACGGTTTTTTACATAAAGTGCGCGGGCCTGGGCAGGTATATCAGTATGCGGGAAATGGAGGTCAAGAAAGGAGTCAATGCCATCACCTTTGCTTTCCGCATATACATCACCGTTATATTCTTCATCAAACCTGTAAATCATCACCCGGTCGAAACCAGTAATGTTGCGGATTTTCTCAGCCACCACCTGTGATAGCTTTTGCAAGCTGATCTCCTGGTCTGTTGCTGTTATAAGCTCATTTGTTTTCGCATATAATTCATAAACAGCATCAGGATATTCTTGACTAAGCAGGCATTCAAGCAAAATGTAATTACGGGTCTGCCTTGCGAAACAGTCAAAATGATTTTCATTCAACTTTAGCAGTACAGGTGTTTGCTGATCAGTATTTTCGAAAGTTTGATCGGTTCTGATTACAGAATGTAGAGCTACTTCCAATACATCTGTATATTTTTTTGATAAGAAGTATTGTGGGGGATGTAATAAAAAAATTGAAGTGTTTGCCGAGCAATAATCAATATCACTTGTTTCTTTGTTTATTACAAAAAGAAATCCATGTGGCTGAATGCTTCCGGGAATATGTATAGGTTCGTCTTCACAGTTGACTATCGTTGTAACGCGGTTATTCAACGAAGAATACAACTCAGGCATATTTCTTTTTAAAATAGAACGATTCAAATGGCACCGGCAATTTAAAACTTTCTCTTTTATCTATAATTTCTTTTAATAAAGAAGTCAACGATTTCATGTTATCCGGTTTTTGAACATACAACACAGCTTTTTGATCGTGTGTTTTCCTGATAAGGGCTTCATCTGCTGAGGTAGTAAATATGATCACCTTTAAATCACTTTTTTCAATGGGCTTTTTCAGGGTGGCAAGTGTTTCCAAACCGCTTCGTCCGGGCATATTCAGGTCCAGGAATACCAAGTCGCAATTGTAATGATTTTCTTCCAGCGCTTTTTCCATCATCAATCCGTCGGGAAAACAGTGCAGTTCAACAGGTTTATCTATTTTGCTTAAAGCGGAATCAAAAAATGAGCGGTCATCTTCATCATCATCGGCATAAAAAATCTTTATAGGAGATCCGTTTGTCACAATAGTATTTTACAGTTTTCGGGAAAAGACAGTAATATTTGCAAGAACAAAATTATCAATACAATGATGATGCAAATCGTATAAACTTAATATC
>JBDSUW010000016.1:0-10485 GCA_039927535.1 Chitinophagaceae bacterium
TTAATCAATATCGAATTTGAAATCGCCATCGGTTATTTTAATATTGAATTGTTTATGTTTTTCAAGAAAGCTTCTGTACTTGGTATATGTCATTTGAGATGCTTTATTTCCGTTAATAAAAAGCTCTCCGTCGTTATGCTTTAATGTAAAGCCTTCTTTTTTATTAATCAGCCCATCACTTTCTAAACCTTCTGTGAAATTTTTAAATTCTTTGATTTCGGCCTTTGCTTTTTCAATTTCAATTTTAGCTTTCTTTAATTCTTTTTCCACTTTTGGCCCTAACTCTTTCATTTCATCCTGAATTTTTTTAAAGTCAATGTCTTTTACTTTTTCCAATTCAGCTTTCATTTTTGTCCAATCCACCTTCGCCAGCGATTCTTGTACTTCTTTTTGAATTTTTGCGAGGTCAACATTTTTCATCGCTTCGACAAGCTCAGCCTGCATTTTAGAAAAGTCAACCTTTGCGATTGAAGCTTGCACTTCTTGCTGAATTTTAGCAAGATCAACTTGAGCCATTGCCTTTTCAATCTGAAGTTTTATTTTTTCCTGATCAATACTTTTCATTGCTTCGGATATTTCCTTTTTTATGCTCTCCATATTTATATTCATATCGGCGGCATCCAACTCTTCCAACACATCATCAAGATTTCGTACTTTTTTATCCCTGTCGTAGTTTTTTTTCTTTGGCGTAGTGTCATTCAAGGATTGCTCAAATTGTCCCGGTGTTTGATGATAATCCCAGGAAATAAGTCCTAAAGTAAGTCCTGCTGTTAGCAGCACAATTAAAAAGCGATTGTTTGAGAAAAATGTTGGTTTCATATTTGTATTTTTTGTTTTAAGAATTTGAAATTTGTTATACGTCAAAAAAATGTAATGACTTTTTAAAAGATTGCTCAATATTTTTTTTGACTCCTTTCATACGTTGATTTTTTAATGCCTAAAATATATTCACGAAAGTCTTCGTATCAAATATACGATTGAATTCGTATTTCTTAGTATCAAAATTGAAAACTGGAAAATTTTAACAAAAAACCCATTCCGTAAAAGCGGAATGGGTTTTAATAATTTATTTGAACGGCACTAGTTTTTTCTAAAAGCCCATTTAATCATTTCTTTCCAGCTTGGTTTTTTGCCATACATTAAAATACCAGTTCGGTAAATTTTTCCAGCAAACCATACGGTGAAGATGAAACCAAGTATTAACAATGCCATTGAAAGTCCTAATTGCCACCAGGGCACAGTACCCGGTACGCCGTAAGGTATTCTTGCCATCATTACTATTGGTGAACTAAAAGGAATGATACTTGCCCAAACTGCAATTGGTCCGGTTGGGTTGCTAATGGCTGCAGTCATTAATGCAATTGAAATAATAACAAGCATGGTGATTGGAAAACTTAATGATTGTGCTTCCCGCATGTCTTCATTAACAGCACTTCCTATGGCGCCATACAGCGAAGCGTAAAAGAAGAAACCTGCCAGGAAATAAAACCCAAAGCAAAACAACACCAAGGGCACATTTACACTGGCAAACATACTTTGTATGTTGCCTACAATGCCGCTTGCCAAATCGCCACCAGCTGCTTTGCCTACATTATAAACAATTAGTACAAAAGCAATCCAGAGCAGAAACTGCGTTAATGCAACGAGGCCAATTCCTAATATTTTCCCCAGCATCATTTGAAAAGGCTTTACGGAAGAAACGATGATCTCAGCAATCCTGTTTGTTTTTTCTTCCATTACACCCATCATAACTTGTGAACCGTAGATCAGCAAAATGAAATATATGAGAAAGCCTGCTACATAACCAATGCCTTCTGCTGTATTAGCATTGGCATTTTCGTCCTGAATATTTTTTGACTTTACGTTCAGTTTTTTTGTAAGAATAGCTTGCTTCTCCGTATCAAGTTGCAGGCTGTCATTTTTTATACTGCTCCAAATTCTGTTCAGCTTTGCTTCCATAGCCGCAGTAGAAGAGCTGCCATATGATTTTTCAGATTTAAAGAATAGACTGTCGACCCCTTCTTTCCAGTTTATTGCAGGAATAACAATATAGCCATCATATCCCTCAGCTTTATAATCAGCAATTACTTTTTCTGCTGAATCTTTAACCAACTTCAAGGTAGAGTTGTTGTCAATACTGTTTTGATAAGCAATATTTTCATCCGTAAAATAGCCTGATTTGTCAATGACTGCAACTTTCAGATTTTGTTTGCTCTTATCAGCAATAAATCCCATTCCGAAAATCAATCCCAGATAAAGCAGCGGGAAGAGTATAGTTGAAATGATAAATGTTTTTTTACGAACCCTTGTCAGGTATTCTCTTTTTATTATTAGCCAAATCTTGTTCATTATATTTTGTTTTGTTGGTAAGGGTTATACTTTTTGAAATTGACGGGCAGCAGGTGTTCCTTCTACCAGCTTAATAAAAATATCATTAAGCGAAGGAAGTATTTCATTAAATGAATTTATCTGTGCACCATTTTTTAAAAGGTATTGCAGCACATTATTTGAGCTGTTGCCTTCTTTAATTCTTATAATATTTTTTTCAGCTTTTGTTCCAACAATATCATATGGAGCTTCTCCATTTACGGAAGGCATCTGATCGGCACCAATGCTAAATAGATTTTCTTTAAAATCCTGCTTCACTTTTGCTACTGTGCCGTCTAATATGATACTTCCTTTGTTGACCAACGCAATATGATCACATATTTCTTCTACCTGCTCCATTCTATGGGTACTGAAAATTATAGTAGCCCCATTTTTTGCCAGGTTGTAAATCTCATCTTTAATAAGGTTGCTGTTTACAGGATCCAATCCGCTGAAAGGCTCATCAAGAATGATGAGTTTTGGATTGTGTAAAACGGTTGTAACAAATTGTAATTTCTGACTCATGCCTTTTGAAAGGTCTTCCACTTTTTTGTTCCACCAGCCTTCCATTTCAAATTTGATAAACCATTCTTTGATTTTTGCCAAAGCATCTGCTTTTTTCAATCCTTTTAATTGGGCCAGGTACAGGGTTTGTTCACCGATCTTCATTTTTTTATAGAGTCCTCTTTCTTCCGGCATATAGCCTATATACTCTACATCTTTAATCGGATCAAATTTTTTGCCATTAAAAATGATTTCTCCTTCATCCGGATAAAAAATTCCGGTGATCATCCTGATAAGTGTTGTTTTGCCGGCACCATTGGGGCCAAGCAATCCGAATATCTGTCCTTGTTCTACTTTCAGGCTGATATCGTCAACTGCTTTTTGTGTGGCAAAATATTTCTTAAGATTTTTTAATTCGAGTAAGGTCATTGTAAGTTGATTTGAGTTGCAAATTTATAATTCCGTTTGAAACTGTAACTAATAATCGGTCAAACGCAAAATTTTAAGTGCTAATGGCTTAAAATCAGGGTCATTAAATTTTACAAATAGCTATTTTAATCATTTTAGCCACTCTTTCGCCATCCATTGCGGCACTTACAATGCCGCCAGCATATCCTGCACCCTCTCCACAGGGGTATAATTTTTTAATCTGTGGATGCTCCAATGTATTTATATCTCTTGGAATACGAACAGGAGATGATGTTCTGGATTCGGTTGCTACAACAATAGCATCGTTTGTAAAATAGCCCATCCTGCCAAATCGGGCAGGCATTTTCTTTCCATATTCAGTAAAAGCAATTTGCAGGCTTTTATGTATAAAGCCGGGAAGTACATCTTTTAAGTTGCTGGAATTAGTGCCCGGCAAATAAGAACAATTGGGAAGCGAAGCTGAAATTTTATTATCTGCAAAATCTACTAAGCGTTGTGCCGGGGCAACAAATTTTCCACCACCCATATCAAAAGCCTTTTTTTCTACAGCCTGCTGAAAATGCAGTGCAGCTAATGGGCCATGCTTTTTATATGGAGCCATGTCCTTATCTTCCACCGTTACCACTATGCCACTATTTGCATACGGGTTGTTTCTTTTAGAAGGACTCCAGCCGTTCACCACCAGTTCGCCGGGTGATGTAGCTGCCGGTGCAATAATACCTCCGGGGCACATACAAAAAGAAAAAACACCTTTGCCATCAACTTGTTGCACCCAATTGTAGGAAGCTGGTGGTAAATATTCACTACGAATATTGCAATGGTATTGGCTGTTGTCAATTAATGATTGAGGATGTTCTACTCTTACTCCCAAGGCAAACGGCTTAGATTCGATCAATATTTTTTTATCGTTTAATAAATAAAAAATATCTCTTGCCGAATGTCCGGTTGCTAAAATAACGGCATCAGCATCAAAGGAATTACCATCTTGTGTTTTTACACCTTTTATTTCCTGATTTTCTATAATAAGATCAACTACTTTTTTTTCAAATAGAAAATCGCCACCGCAGGCAATAATTTTTTTTCTCATAGTAGTGATAATGCCTGGTAATTTATTAGTGCCGATATGTGGATGTGCTTCGTAAAGAATCTTTTCCTGTGCTCCAAAATGAACGAAAAGATTCAGAATTCTGTTTATATCGCCTCTTTTGCTGCTTCTTGTATATAGTTTACCATCACTGTAAGTTCCTGCGCCGCCTTCGCCAAAGCAATAATTACTTTCAGGATTTACCTCGCCTTCTTTGTTGAGCATTGCCAAGTCTCTTCTTCTGGCTCTTACATCTTTGCCTCTTTCAAGCAGAATAGGTTTAATGCCAGCTTCTATTAATTGAAGCGCAGCAAATAACCCTGCCGGGCCAGCACCAATGATAATAACTTTTTTATCCGCTTTTGATACATCTTTGAAATTAAATTGCAGTAACTCTCTTTCTTGAAATGGTTCATTAATATAAACTTTAAGACTTAAGTTTATCCAGGGCTGTTTACTTCTGGCATCAATTGATTGTTTTAAAATAGTGTAACCAGTAATAGCTTCAGGCTTTATAGCTTCAGCTTTTGCGATGTATTGCTGTAGGATTGCTTCGTTGCCTGCTTCGGATGGCAGCAACTTAAGTATAATATTTTTTTGCATATTGTCAGGTTTTTATCCTGAAAAATTTGACAACAAAGATGAGGATTAATATGAGAAATATTTTTTTTGATGATGGGTGAAATATTTATACCTTCAAAGCAGACACCAATCATGAAGAATAATCCATTCTTACTACCCGTTTTATTTGTGCTTGCCCTTGCTGGTAGCTCTTGCAACTCTACTTATAAAAGCCAGCAGCTGGCTTATGAGTCTTATACTATTAATGACTCGCTGCAGAAGGATTCTGTATTAATAAACTTTCTTGCTCCGTACAAAGCAAATGTGAATATGCTGATGAGTGAAGTGGTTGGCCATGTAGAAATAAATATGGAAAAAAAAACGCCGGAAAGTGAACTGGGTAATTTTATGACTGATGCCTATTTGCATATGGCAAAAGAAAAATATAAAACAAATGTAGATGCTGCCATTATGAATTACGGCGGAATTCGTTTGCATCAATTACCAGCAGGAAATATCACCAGAGGAAGAGTATTTGAGTTAATGCCGTTTGATAATTTGTTGATACTTCAAAAATTAAAAGGCACAGTGTTGCAGGCACTGCTGGATCATACTGCTTCACTCGGCGGATGGCCAGTAGCTGGTATTAGTATGCAAATCAAAAACCTGCCTGCCGGACAAGTAGGTAAAAAAGCCGTAAACGTATTGATTGGCGGCAAACCAATTGACCTTGAAAAAATATATACAGTTGCGAATTCAGATTATGTGGCAAATGGTGGTGACAATGCTTTTGTGTTGAAAAATATACCTCAACTATCCAATGGGTATCTGATGCGGGATGCGATTTTTGATTATATTAAATACTTGAATGGAATTGGTAAAGGCATAAACACTAAAATCGAAAACAGGGTAACAAATGTTGAATAGAAAAACATTTATACAACAAGCCGCCATGTCTGCAGGTGCAATGCTGGTGGGCCCGTCAATAATGGATGCTGCTGCGTATTTTAATCCCTTAAAATTGACCATTTTACATACCAATGATACACATAGCCGTTTAGAACCTTTTCCAATGGATGGAAGCCGGAACGAGGGGCTTGGTGGCATAGCTGCGAGAGGGCAATTAATCAGCAAAATAAGAAGTGAAGAGGAAAATGTTTTATTGTTGGATGCTGGAGATATTTTTCAGGGAACACCATACTTTAATGTATATAAAGGAGAACCGGAAATAAAAGCAATGTCTGCTTTGGGATATGATGCAACAACAATAGGTAATCATGATTTTGATGCAGGTATGGAAATTCTTGCAACTCAATTAACCCGGCATGCAAATTTTCCGATGTTGGTTTGTAATTATGATTTTGGCGGAACACCGATGGAAAATAAAACACAGCCATACAAAATTTTTAAAAAGGGTAAATTGAAAATTGGTGTGCTTGGAGTTGGTATTAATGGTAAAGGATTAATACCAGATAATTTATTTGGCACCACAAAATATTTAGATCCCGTTCAAAAAGTAAATGAAGTAGCAGCACATTTAAAGACGAAAGAAGATTGCGACATGGTAATATGTTTATCTCATCTTGGCAACAAGTACACAGAGAGTAGTCAGGTAAGTGATGAAGTACTTTCAAAAGAAACGGAGCATATTGATTTGATTATCGGAGGCCATACGCATAGTTTTTTAGACGAACCGATTGTATATAAGAATAAAAAGAATAACGATGTTATAGTGAATCAGGTCGGCTTTGCCGGAATTATTTTAGGTAGATTAGATTTTGAATTTTCCAAATTTTCGGGCAAAAAACTGACTAAAAATCATAATATTTCTGTTTCACAAAAAACAGTTGGGTAAAAATTTTTTTTTATAAAAGAAATGGTGATATTCGCCTTCTTGTCCAAGTTTTTTTACTGACATTGTGTGGAGAGTTTTTTTGAACTTATTGAAAAGAACAACTATAGTTAACCCAATATAAACTGCTTACTAATCAGATGGAGAAAAATGCTGAAAAAATCTGGACCAATTGTTTGAAGATTATCAAAGACATCGTAGAATGGCAGCATTACAAAACCTGGTTCGAACCGATCCATCCGGTTTCAATTAAAAACAATGTATTAGTTATACAGGTTCCCAGTCAATTCTTTTTCGAGTATCTTGAAGAACATTACGTAAATTTATTAGCGAAGACATTAAAGAGAGAGTTAGGTAAAGAAGCTCGTCTTGAATATCGGATCATGGTGGATAGCGGTAACAGTATGAACAAACCTGTTACTATGGATGTAAGTGGTCAGGGTTTTAAAACTTTTTCAAATAACGAAATGGATTTCCCACTCGTCATAAATAATCCAGTAAAGAATCCCTTTGTAATACCGGGTCTGAAGAAAATGCAGATTGACCCGCAGCTTAATCATATCTATACTTTCGAAGCATTTATTGAAGGGGATTGTAACAGGGTGGCCCGCCGTGCGGGAAAAACTGTTGCGGAAAAGCCGGGAACAAACTCTTTTAATCCATTAGTTATATATGGTGGAGTAGGATTGGGTAAAACTCACTTAGCTCAGGCTATCGGTAATGAAGTTAAAAGAGCCCATCCTAATAAAGTGGTGTTGTATGTAAGTTCAGAGAAGTTCATCAATCAATTTATGGATCATAGTCGTAATAATGCTATAAACGACTTTATCCATTTTTATCAGTTGATTGATGTATTAATAATTGATGATGTTCAGTTTTTTGCAAAAGCAGAAAAATCGCAGGATGCATTCTTCGCTATTTTCAATCATTTACATCAATCTCACAAACAACTGATACTTACTTCAGATAAATCTCCAAAAGATCTTGATGGTGTCCAGGAAAGGTTATTAAGTCGTTTCCGTTGGGGCCTGAGTGCAGATTTGCAAGCGCCGGAGTATGACACCCGAATTGAGATACTGGAAAAGAAGATGAAGAATGATGGCCTGGAAATGCCAAAAGAAGTAGTGAAGTATATCGCTTATAATATTACTAATAATGTAAGAGAATTAGAAGGTGCATTAATCTCACTCTTGGCACAATCTTCGCTAAATAGAAGGGAAATTGATCTAGACTTAGCAAAGAAAGTGTTACGAAATTTTGTCAAATCATCCAGCAAAGAAATTACTATCGATACGATCCAGAAAATGGTATGCGAATACTTTGATGTGTCTTATGGTAAACTTTTGGAAAAGACCCGTAAAAGAGAGATTGTTCAAGCCAGACAGATTACTATGTTTTTAGCAAAAGCATTTACCAAAAATTCCTTAAAAACAATAGGCGAACATTTTGGAGGAAGAGATCATACTACCGTAATTCATTCATGTCAGACAGTTAAAGACTTAATGGATACGGACGGAGTATTCAGAGAAAATGTATTAGAACTTCAGCAGAAGGTGCAATTAGCTGCTATGTAGAATATAAAAAATTGTAAATAATTCAAATCCCAAATTCCAAAGCCTCAAAAGCTGGAATTTGGGATTTATAATTTGGGATTTATAATTCCAAATCTTTATTTTTGCCTCCCTTAATAATTGGGAAGGAGAGATGCCTGAGTGGCCGAAAGGAACGGTTTGCTAAATCGTCGTACGGGTTACACTGTACCGTGGGTTCGAATCCCACTCTCTCCGCAAAATCAAGCTTTGCAAAAATTGCCGAGCTTTTTTTGTGACCTTTTAGGACTTTCCAACGTCTCTTTAACAATATTTTTTAAGAAAGGATATTCAATACCGTTTAATGGGTATAAATAATTAGAAATATCCGCTTTATATTCGATTATAATAAAAAAGCAAACACATGAAAAAGATTTTGTTTATCGGAATGATAGCAATGGTTATTGGTACTCAGTCAAAAGCTCAGGCATTTCCTAAGCCGGGATGTAGCTCAGGAGTGGGTCAATGGATGTTGAAAAAGAAAGACACATTAGGTGACCGTGGTGTAGGTGATAATTACCATATGTGGGAAAACGGAACAGTGCTGAAAGTGAAGTTTATGGCTGGAGGAAGTAAAGCACTCAGGGCTAAAGTAATGCAGTATGCTAAAGAATGGGAAAAATATTCGAACATAACATTTAGTTTTCTACCAGATAATTCTCCAGCCACAGATTTGCGCATAAAGCTTGGTAAAGGCTATGGCCACAATTCAGCTGTAGGCACAGAAGCGAGATTTAGAAAGCAAAACGAGCAAACCATCAATTTCGATACATTGTTTTTTGCAGATGCAGATTATTATATTGCAAGTCTGCAAAAGAAAAAAATTAATCCCCCCTATAATTTACCGCAGTTAATTACAGAAATGAAGGCGGATCCAAATCATTGGAACGAAAAAGAATTAAAAAGAGTTGTGATGCATGAGTTTGGTCATTCGTTGGGTTTATTGCATGAACAAAGCTATCCGGGAGTTGTTAATTGGAAAAAAACTGATTCTGTTTACAATTATTACAGAGAAACCCAAGGATGGGATAAAGAAAAGGTTGACTTTAATGTATTCGAAATGAGCAACCAATTTTATACAAATGGAACAACGTATGATCCTAAATCTATCATGCATTATTCAATAGCTTCCTGGCAAACAACAGATGGTTATAATTTAAAAGATAACTATGAGCTTTCTGATGGAGATAAAAAAATAATTGCAGCATTTTATCCAAAAGGGAAGACAGAGTCTGACCTTACTGTCGCAAAAGTGGATGTAACTAATGTAGGGAATCTTAAGGTAGTAAATGATCTGGTAAGAAGAGGGATTGTTATTACGCCGTCATTTGATGTAAAGACCAATTCAAAAATGGGAGAGGTTTATTTTGTGGCCAGATTGGCTGATCAAGATGGTTATTATTTAAAGGCAGATGGTGATTATTATAATTGGGGCGGCACTTTGGCAACATACCGCAAGGCCATTTTAATGCCCAATAAGAAGATTAGTTACAATAAGGCTGGCCAAAAAAATTTGGAATTATTCATTCCATTTGATCAATTACCAGCAATGGGTGGAAGCAAAATTATTATAGCCTTTGCCGTTTATCTTGATGATGTAAAAAACAAGCAGATGAATAAGCTGATGTATTTTTCAACGACTACCCCTTTAAGTATTCCCACTAAGTAGTTTGAACTAATTATGATAGATGCCGGCAATCACCTTAAACGAGGTTGCCGGTATTTTTTTTAAAGATTAAAAAATGGGAATAATAGCGATAAAGCCTTTATATTTGCACTCCTAATTCTGATTTATTTAGAAGGTCTCACTTTCACTAAAGTTTCAGTGAGTGAATCGGGAAGTAGCGCAGGCCGGTAGCGCACCTGGTTTGGGACCAGGGGGTCGCAGGTTCGAATCCTGTCTTCCCGACGATTGCCCGCAAATCATTGATTTGCGGGTTTTTTTATTCCCCAATAAAATCAATTTAATATAAAAGAATTCATCATTCTGGTGTGTTTAAAAGGAGTTCAAATTGGATAAAATGATAATAAATTTTGAGTGTGTGTTGATTACTTTATTAAACCAAAAGTTGAAATGGCTGAGTAAAAACTTAAAAGCT
>JBDSUW010000017.1:0-8184 GCA_039927535.1 Chitinophagaceae bacterium
AAGGTTTCAGATTTTACGACTTAAAAAGGTTGAACTTACCTTTGGATAGAACTGGCGGCAATCATGATAATACACTTGCACAGAAAGTTAATGAGCCAGCAGGAACATTAAACTGGCAGTTTTTAATACCGAGAACAGAAATAGAATATACATTAGGAGTGGTAATACAGAATCCACTTTAATAATTTTATAGATTAATTAAGAAGCCGCCTCAATATAAAATGAGGCGGCTTTTTTTATTTTTTTATCCACGAGGTATAAACTTATGACTTAAAAATTCAGACTTGATAAATTCTCAAAGGGAATTGTTTGTTGCTTACCAGTTGAAAGTTCTTTTATCGAACAACTTCCCTCTTTCAACTCCTTCTCTCCAATAATTATCACATAAGGAATATTCTTCTTCTCCGCATATTTGAACTGCTTGTCAAACTTCACATTTTCGGGATATAGTTCACTACTGATACCTTTTTGTCTTAATTGTTGCATAAGTTCAAAAGCCTTTTTACTTTCTGCTGTTCCTAAATTGAAAAACAAAACCTGTGTGCCAATATGAATAGCAGGTGGAAATAAATTCAACTCTTCCATTACATCATATATTCTGTCTACACCAAAAGAAATTCCAACGCCGGGAATATTCTGTACACCAAACAGACCAGTAAGATCATCATACCTGCCACCACCACCAATGCTTCCCATTTTTACTGATGGTGGAGCGGCTACTTCAAAAATAATCCCTGTGTAATAGTTAAGACCTCGTGCAAGTGTAAAGTCAATTGAAAGTGTTGAATCGTTAGTTGCAAATTCAGCACAGAGATATTCAAGATCTTCAATTCCTTTTTTCGCAGTCGAATTTTTTCCAAGAAGATTTTTTAGCAGAGCAATCTTTTCATCATTTCTTCCTGTAATGCTTAGGTACTTTTCTATGGTAGTTGCCTGTTCTGCATTTAATCCTCTGGTCAGCAATTCTTCTTTTACTTTTTCAAGACCGATTTTATCCAATTTGTCAATGGCGATTGTAATATCCATCATCTTATCAGCGCCACCACAAATTTCTGCAAGCGCAGCTAAAATTTTACGATGGTTGATTTTTATAGTGCAATCTTTCAACCCAAGTTGTGAAAATACTTCTTGGTAAATATTTGCTAATTCAACTTCATTTAATAATGCATTGCTGCCAACTACATCAGCATCGCATTGATAAAATTCACGGTATCTGCCTCTTTGCGGTCTGTCTGCTCTCCACACTGGCTGTATTTGGTAACGTTTGAAAGGGAAATTCAGTTGATTATGATTCATTGCCACATATCGGGCAAAGGGAATGGTGAGGTCGTACTTTAATGCTCTTTCAGTAATTCCTTTACTATTTTTTCCACTCAACACTTTTTCAAAATCTTCCCTGAGCTGCTTTTCTTTTTCTTTATTGTCTAAACCGTTATTTAATATTTTAAAAATAAGTCTATCGCCTTCTTCACCATATTTACCCATTAATGTATCCAGGTTTTCCATCGCAGGAGTTTCCAAAGGCTGAAAACCATATAGCTCAAACACATTCCTGATTGCACTCAGAATATAATTCCTTTTACGAACGACATCAGGTCCGAAGTCTCTTGTTCCCTGTGGTAAAGTGGGTCTACTCATCTTTAAGTTTCTTTATTATTTAAGGCTTATGCTCTTTTTTATCGTCAAGTTGCTTTGTGCTTTAGGGTTATTAAGCCCCTCCTTCGGAGGGGTTTGGGGAGGCATTTCTTACGAACAACATCTGGTCCGAAGTCTCTTGTTCCCTGTGGTAAAGTTGGTTTACTCATCTTTAAGTTTCTTTATTATCTGAGGGTATATATCTCTTTTTCATTATCAAGTTGCTTTGTGCTTTGGGGTTTTAAAGCCCCTCTTTTGGAGGGGTTGGGGAGGTCTCACAATATTTTTCAATAATTGCAGTGCAGACTTTATCGATCAAATCATAAACTTTATGATAACCTGGCTCAGTTCCATAATAAGGATCGGAAACATCTCTGTCTTCTCCGGGATAAATTTCATTGAGCAATAAATCTACTTTACTTGCATCGAATTTATTTTTTGAAAGGCTACGCATTTCATCAACAACATCAGCAGCCAATGCGTAAATTTTATCATAGACTTCAAAATCATCAGCAGAAAATTTTCTGGCTCTTTGTTCACTAATGTCAATACCATTAATTTTTGCAATCTTTTGCGAAAGTTGATGCGGTGCATCGCCTGTATGATAGCTGTTGGTACCTGCACTTTCAATACTCCATTGTAACCCTGCTTTAAAAGCTTTGTCTTGCAGAATTGCTTCTGCCAAAGGGCTGCGACAAATGTTACCTAAGCAAACTATCAATATTTTCATTAGGCAAATATAGTTATGAGTTGTAAGCAAACGATAACCTTAATTCAATGTGTTTTTTGCAACCTTTCTGAGATATTTAAATATGTTATCAGTTTCTCAAAATTACCGTTGAAGTGTGGATTAAGAAGCTATCATGCATCTAATTAGTAAACACACAGCCATGACAAATAATCAAATTTTACAATCCAATCTTCTCGATATTATTTTCGAGAATAGAAATAAAGAGTATGGTGCATATGCTTTAAGGAAGGGATATAATAAGAGGTTACTGTTAGCACTTACTGCAGGTTTTTTTGTTTTACTATTTTTTGTTATTATCGGCACTATCAATAAAAAGAAAAACACCAATATCATGAAAGCAGAAATTCCTGGTATTGTAATAAGAGAGATTGATTTACCTGAGAAGAAAATAGAAAAATCTAAGGTGGAGGAAATTGCAGCAAAGGCAAAAGCAATTAAAAAAATACTTCCAAAAGTGGCCGAAGTAAAATTTACTTCGCCTCCAAAAATTGCTGAAGTTGTAAAAGAACCGATGGCTGCAATTGACGATTTGGAGGGCAAACTCACATCAGACAAAAACATAGAAGGCGATAAAGCAGAAAAAAATATTATGAAGCCAACTGTTGTTGAGTCAGCAGGAGAGATTGGTCCTGTAAGCGGTCCTGCACAACCTGAAACTGTTTTTACTATTCAAGAAAGAGAACCTGAATTCCCCGGTGGGCAGGAAGGCTTGATAAAATTTTTACGCAGATATTTAGGTACACCAGAAAATTTAGGCAAGGAAGAGAAAAAAGTGGTCAGAATTAGGTTTAAGGTAGAAGCAGATGGAAGTATCAACAGCTTTGAAATTGTGACTAGCGGAGGCTTGAAATTTGATAATGAAGTAGTAAGAGTAGTGAAAAAAATGCCTAAATGGATACCTGCTTTGCAAAATGGAATAAATGTTCCTGTAAATTATGTGTTGCCTGTAACATTTATTGGGGTGGAAGAGTAAAAAATCAATATTTTTCCATTTCTTAAAAACAACAGACAAATGCTGGAAGAATATGAAAAACAAAAACGGAAACGTCTGGCAACTATGCGGTCGCTGATGGATTATGGAATGGGTTTTATGATTTTATTGTTAGGACTTGTGTTTTTCTTCAGAGATAAATTTGGAAAAGTTTCTTTGAATGAACGGTTTCCCCCAGATAATATCGATAAAATATTTGGAGGTTTTTGCATTGTTTATGGCGCATGGCGGATTTACAGAGGGTATCAAAAAAAATATTTTAAATAATGGAGATTCGTACAATGCGATATAAGTTCTTTTACATTTTTCTAATTGCAATGATAATTGTCAGCTGCAAGTCATATAAAGAACAAGAGAATGAATTACCTGATACTGAATATCGGGGAAAAATAAATGTGAGTGCAGATGAAACTTTTAAACCAATTGTTGATGAACTGGTAAAAGTGTATGAGTCGAATAACCGTGGTACAAAAATCAACGTTGATTACAAACCAGAAGCTGAATGCTTAAATGATCTGTTGAACGACAGCATCCGGATGGTTATAGTAACCCGTAAGTATTCTGATGATGAAAGAGAATTAATAATTGACTCTTTACATGTAGGTCCGAAAAGTATGGTAGTTGCAAGAGATGGGATTTCTGTTATAGTTCATCCATCTTCGACTGATACAATATTTACTATGAAGGATATTAAAGATATCCTAACAGGGAAGTTAAAAAATGGCTTAATACCGGTATTTGACGGTGTAAAAGCAACCAGTACAGTACGTTTTATCATCGATTCAGTACTAAGAGGTGATTCATTAACGCCAAAAGCAATGGCAGCCCGCAGTAGTGAAGGTGTTATTGAATATGTTTCGAAAAATCCGGGAGTGATAGGTTTCATTGGAGTAAGCTGGATTGGAAACCCGGAAGATGAAACGCAATTAAGTTTTTTGAAAAAAGTAAAAGTTGTTAATATTGAAAGTACCGACATGCCTGGATCATATGTAAAGGCTTATCAGGCAAACATTTACTTAAAAAGGTATCCTATGGTACGGGATTTGATTTATATACTAAAGGAAAACCATCGGGGATTGGGAACAGGGTTTGCCAATTTTATGAGCGGAGAGATTGGGCAGATAATTTTTAAAAGAGCATATTTAGCACCGGCACAAAAAAACCTAGGAATAAGGCCGGTCAGATTAAATGAATAAAAAACGAGAGTTAGTTATATTTAAAAACAATAAAAGAAGAAGAAAATGAAGAAAACCACAATTACATTTTTAGCAGCCTGTTTGCTTTTGGCAACCAGTGTAAAAGCACAATCTGTTCAGGATGGTATTAATCATCTGAATGCAGGAAGGCCCGAAAGTGCGGTCAGTGTTTTAAAGAAAATACTGGAAGTAAATCCAAATGATGTTAATGCAAATTATTGGCTGGGTCAATCTTATTTGGAATTGGATGAAATTGCCGGTGCAAGAATAAAATCTGCGAAGGAGCTTTATCAAAAAGCATTGCAAAGCAGTGCCAATGCTCCTTTATTGATAATAGGAATGGGTCATGTGGATTTATTGGAAAATAAAACTGCAGAAGCCAGACAAAAATTCGAATCTGCCCTTGAAATGACTAAAACAAAAAAGGGATATGATCCGGATATGTTGCTTGCTGTAGGCAGAGCTAATGTGGATGCAAAATCCGGAGATTATAAGTACGCCATTGAAAAGTTAGAAATGGCAACAGATAAAGGTAAAAACCCTGATATCTGGGTTCAACTTGGCGATGCTTATAGAAAAGCAGGTAAAGGAGAAGGAGGAGGTGAGGCTTTTAAAAGTTACAATAAGGCATTGGAAATAGACCCAAACTACGGACCGGCATACCTTAGTCTTTCTAAGATATTTGTCTCTCAAAAGAACTGGAGTTTTGTTCTAAAGTATCTTACAGATGCTGTTACAAAAGACCCTAAATTTTCAATAGGTTACGTCGAACTATATGATTATTATTTCTACAGATTAGACTTTAAAACAGCCGAGGAACAGTTAGTAAAATATATAGATAGTAAAAAACCCTATACAGACATTGCAGACGAATATTTGTATGCACAACTTTGCTGGGCAAAAAAAGATTTTAATTGTGCTATAACAAAGGCTGAATCTGTTGTAAATGCATTAGGCGATAAAACCAAACCAAGGGTTTATAGACTATTGGCTGACGCTGGATTACAAAATAATGATATTGTATTAGCCAAAAAATACAGTGATTTATTTTTTGCAAAAAAGAATCCAGATGATGTAATTCTGCCAGATTTTGAAAATAAGGCTTTGGTATTAGGTAAATCCAATGCCAGTTCGGAAGAAGTTTATAAAACTTATATAGAAGGAGTTTCAGTTGACACAACCTTGGATGCTAAACTTGACTTTTTGAAAAAAGGTGCTACTTACTTTAAGGATCAGAAACAAAGAGAGTATGAAGCTAAGATGATTGAAAAGGTAATTTCGATGAGAACAGCTCCAATTATCAATGATTATTTTGACTTGACAATTGCTCATTACTTTAAACCTGATTATGATAAAGCAAGAGAAATAGCACTGGTAATGGTTGAAAAATTCCCAGCTGAAATATATGGATATGAGTGGGCTTATAATAGTGCTGTGGCTATCGCTACAGACTCCACACGGGAAGTAAAGCAAGACAGCATTGGATTCCCATCTGCAAACAAATTATATGAATTTACTTTAAGAGATACAGTTAAATTCAAAAAACAATACCTGAACTCTGTACGTTTTTTAGCGGCTTATTATATCAATGAAGCTAAAGACAGAGATAAGTCATTAGAGTTTTTCCGTAAATGGTTAGCAGTAGACCCGGCCAATGCTACAACGATACAGGCCTATATTGACCAAATTGAAAAAATGCCGGCAACTAAACCTTCGTCACAGAAAGCTGCCGCTTCTAAACCAGCAGCTAAACGACCATAAGGATATTGAAAATTATCTAAACTCGGTTTTCTTCTTTTACAACGAAAATCCCTTGCTAAATTTTTAGTAAGGGATTTTTCGTTTTGCCTAGCAAATGTTGTAGATAGAATAATTTATTGATTTTGCGATATCTGTTTCTTTCTTTTACCTTGCTTCGTAAGGTATTTTCATATGGTAGCCTTATTTTTGCCGTTAGAGTAAAACCTATGATTCGTTTATTACAAACCAGCATAAATACTTCTGATGCCAGTTCTTACTTGCCGGTAGGGATTCAGGTATTAATTGCTGCAGGATTAGTGGCTTTTTTAATGGTTGTAACTCATTTACTGGGGCCAAAAAGAAAAACGTCAGATAAGCTGCAGAATTTTTCGAGTGGTATCGAATCCCATGGCGATGCCCGCCAGCCAGTTGCGATAAAATACTTTCTTACAGCCATTTTATTTGTGTTATTTGATGTGGAAATTATTTTCTTTTATCCCTATGCAGTTAATTTTAAAGGATTGGGTTGGGATGGTTTTTGGGCAGTTTTGATGTTTGTAAGTTTCTTTCTTTGTGGGTTTGTATATATACTGAAGAAAGGGGCATTAAAGTGGGAAGATTGATTTGAAAATGTGCCAATTAGCCAATTTGCTAATGAACACAGAACCGGATGTTTTGTTATTTAATTATATCACATTAGCAAATTATCCAATTAACTAATTAAATATGTCTCGTCCTGTATCATATAACTTAATAAATAAGCCGCTCGAGGCAGATATTAGTATGGCCGAAATGCCGGAAGGCAGCATGGGCGAAGGTTTTTTTGCTACCAAACTTAATAATGTGATTGGCCTGGCAAGAAAGAACTCTATTTGGCCCCTTCCGTTTGCCACTTCTTGCTGTGGTATTGAATTTATGGCCACTATGGGATCACATTACGATCTGGGTCGTTTTGGTGCTGAACGAGTTGGTTTTTCTCCCCGCCAGTGTGATCTGCTGATGGTAATGGGAACAATTGCAAAAAAAATGGGGCCAGTAGTAAAACAAGTTTATCTGCAGATGGCTGAACCTCGATGGGTAATAGCAGTAGGTGCCTGTGCCAGCAGCGGGGGTATTTTTGATACATACAGTGTTCTTCAAGGAATTGACCAGGTAGTGCCTGTGGATGTATATGTAGCTGGTTGTCCGCCAAGGCCAGAAGGTATTATTGAAGGGGTAATGAGAATTCAGGATCTGGTTGGCAAAGAAAGTTTGAGAAGAAGAAATGGAGAACAATACAAAGCATTAATGGATAGTTACGGAATAAAATAAAACAGTTATGAGCTACGAGCCATGAGCTTCGAGTTCAATAAGAAAATATAAAATTGCAGTCTCGCAACTAAAAACTCGGGACTCGAAGATAAAGATGTCATTGACGAACGAAATAATAAAACAAAGACTTTCTGAAAAATTTCCTGACCAGCTATCAGGTTTTGAAGAAACATATGGTATGCTCACTTTTCAGGCATCAAAAGAACTGAATCTGAAGGTGCTTAATTTTTTGTATGATGACGAAGAACTGAAATTCAGATTTATGACCGACTTATGTGGTGTTCATTATCCTGATAGAAAAGGCGAAGAACTCGCAGTTGTTTACCATTTGCATAATCTGGAAGACAATATCCGGATTAGATTTAAAGTGTTTACTAATATTAATCAGCCTGATGTTTACACGGCAACAGGATTATTCTCTACAGCCAACTGGATGGAAAGAGAAACCTATGATTTTTACGGAGTGAATTTTGTTGGTCATCCAAACCTGCGACGCATATTGAATGTGGAAGAGATGGATTATTTCCCGATGCGAAAAGAATTTCCATTGGAAGATCAGA
>JBDSUW010000018.1:0-3043 GCA_039927535.1 Chitinophagaceae bacterium
CGTACGGAATTCTTTGGTAAGAAATGATTGTGTGTAAGAAAGATAAAGTTTCGGAAAATTTACAATGATTCCTGCATCAGCCTGAAAGGTAACTCTTGAAACATCCGATGGAGAAATGGTGTAAACGCTTTTTCTGTTAAACAATCCGCCTTGCATCAGTGCATCATAAGCAATAAAATTTATCCTGCTTTGTCCGTACAAGTAATAACTAACCTTTCTTCTTTTATCTGTTTGATATGGGTTTGTGAAATGTCCAGCCATAAAATTAAAGCCGCCACTAACCCGGTTATGCAATGTTCCGATCCTTGCTTCAGCAGTAGAGTTTAGTAAAAACCCATTACCAACAGTGGCAATTTGCTTTTCATAATTCAGTTGATAGTTTAGAATGATGTCGTTTTGTATTTGATGTTGCCACCCTTTTGGTATTGGATTATCTAGCCATCGATGGAGACCCGTTTGAATATTTTCTCCCTGTGCCAGCGGACCAATAACACCCAATTGTAAAGCAGAGTGCAGTCTTTGTCTGCGAACAGCATCAATGCCAATGGAAAATAATTTTAACGACATAGCAGATGCATAAGGTCTGTCACCATATAATATGGAATTACTATCAATCGTAGTGGGAGTGTAGCCAAACAGATTAAATGTAAGGCCTGTCTTGGTTGACGAATTTTTTGGTTGCAGCAAAATTTTTGAGAGAAAAGTTTTTCCCAATGATGGATGAACATATTCCAGCGTAATGCCTTGCGAATAGTAAATATCTGTTTTGGTGAAATAGTCATTATCATAATGAAACCGGAAATAGCTTTTCTTATCAATATTCCTAAAAGTAGAAAAATTGTCTATCAGCTGTGCTTCGCCGCTGACACAAATTATAAGCAAGCAAAAGATTATTCCTTTTTTTACAACATTCAATATCACAGTATAAAGTACGTTTCGAAGAAGATTACAGATTTTATGGATATAAGTTTATAAAAGCAGGGAGCTTTATACCCATTGTAGGGTATTTTTATAGTAATCTTTTTATAATAGGTTGCATGTAATTGATACAGCATTTTATGAAACTTCTGATTTGTTTAATCTTCTGCAGTAATCTTGCAATGGCACAATCATTTGGATTTACAAAGGATAGTGCCTTTATAAAAGTGATTGATGACTTGCCAACAAAGGAGCCATTCGATACATCTAAAAGGTACAATTCACCAATAAAGGATGCTTATCTATACATCATTAGTGATAAGGATATATATGCTTTGTTTGGATATAGTATTTCATCCATTTATAAGGATTTTGATTTTAAAAGTTATCATATCCTTGGTAAAGAGATTTGTAAACAATGTGAACAGCATTGCAATCATGACGAAGGAGACCGCAATTGCCATCGCAATAGTTGTAATAATGAATGGGTTTGGCTGATGAGGGATAACAAAAAAGCATTTAACGAAATTCCTTCGCAAACAAAGTTAGACATGACGGAGGAAGAAGCTGCAACTATAAAATACAAATACAGTGATACGGTGCTGCTATCAAATTCTGATTCTGTCACAGCCACATGGCTAACACATTCTGGCGGCGATTGTCATGCTTCTTTCAGGTTTGGCATATTTCAGGATAATTATTATCCGGCCATTTTGTTAAAAGAATGGAATCGTTATGGCGGTTGCCGTGCTGGTGGCTTCTGGCAATTTGCCATTAATTTCCTCATGCCTGCTGGCAATTTTCAAAAATCCAAAAATGTAATATTGGTGGAAAGGTATTGACAAACCATTACTTATTAGCTGAACTGCTTCCAGATGTTTTGTCAGCATTTACTGCTTCATTGGCAGAAAGTTTTGATTCATTCTCCATTACTGTCGTTTAAAAGCCATGAATATTGCATCGGCATGGTTATTTGATTTAAGACGAAGTGATAATTCTGTCATAGCTTTAAACCAATTAATAAACTAACATGGAAATAGAAATCTTTACACTTTGCGACTTTGCACAGGACAATAATTCAAAACTGACTATTGTCGGCACATTCGATAGTATTAATGCTAAACAATTCCCAGTGCAGCACCCTGCCTGTTCGGTTGCATGCCGCTTACGTTTTGGCGCAAAAGAAACCGGCGATCATAGTTTCAGACTCCGTTTAATTGATGCCGCTGGTAAGGAAGTAATTAAGCCCATAGAAGGAAATATCAATATCGGTGTTCCTCCAAATGGTCAGTTTGCATCTATCAATATGGTAATTAATTTTAATCAACTGAAATTTGAAATAGCGGGCCGCTACTCTTTCGAATTATACATTGATGACGACTGGAAGTCTGGATTGCCATTATTCCTGAACCAGCTTTCTTAATAATAAGAATAACAGATAAATCAATTCTACTACGATACGATTTAAAAACCAAACATATGCTTGAAATACTGGCAGTCATTTTCCTTTCAGGTAAAATAGGAGTATTAGCAGAAAGAAAAGGTCAGAAAAAAGGGAAATGGAAAGCTTATGCAATTCTTGGTTGGTTCATCTCTGAAATTGTAGGTATTGCTATTGGAATCGCAATGTTTGGGTCAGAAGAATTTGGGCCTATGTTATTACTTGGCTATAGTCTTGCCATACTAAGTTATTTCGCCATTCGTCAAACATTAAAAAAAATGCCCGATATAGATTCCGGCTTCGATTTTGAAAAGGAGACGGATCAGCCTTTACAATAATTTTTTATTGATGGTTTAATTCTCTGTCTGTAGTATCCTACTGCTTTAAATCTTTCATTTCCTTAACTTCGCAGGCTATGTCGGACGAAATAAAAAAAGAAGAAAGAAGTCTTAATTTTCTCGAAGAAATTATAGAAGATGACCTGAAAAACGGGAAGTATCAATCTATCGTTACCCGTTTTCCACCAGAGCCGAATGGTTATTTGCATATCGGTCATGCATCATCTATCTGCTTAAATTTTGGGTTGACACAAAAATTCCCCGGCTATACCAATCTTCGGTTCGATGATACAAATCCTGTTACAGAAGAAACAGAATATGTGGATAGCATTAAAGATGATGTTCG
>JBDSUW010000019.1:0-32023 GCA_039927535.1 Chitinophagaceae bacterium
ATCTATTTTATTTTATTTTTCTTTTAAAAAAGCCTGAAGAATAAATGCCCATTTTTTATACCCTTCCGTATTAAGATGAAGTCCATCATAAGTCAGAGTTTTATCTAATTTTTTATCCTCACCCTCATAATATGAGTATATATCTATCAAGGTTATTTTTTCTGCTTCACAAAGTTTTTTCAACCCTTCATTTACAGTAGCAATGTGTTCGTCCTTATTAAAATGGGCTCTATCCGGAAATGTATTGTTTACGGGAATCAGCGTATTGAAATAAATCTTAGTCCGTTTTGAAGAAGCCTTGATACGATGAATCATTTTTTTATAATTATTCAGTATCACTGAATCAGGAATATTTCTTGCAATGTCATTGATGCCGATAAGAATGAAAATTTTTGCAGGTTTACCATCTATTACCTCATCCAATCTTTCTAACACACCAAATGTAATATCGCCAGAGATACCACGGTTCCTTGCTTCAGGTAAGTGCAACAATTCATTCCATTCAGCAAAATCAGTAATGCTGTTACCTAAAAAGATAATATCCTTTTTAGAATCCGGATAGCTGCGGAAATTAGCCACCCGCTGCTCATAATTACCGGGTCTGTATGTACTGTCCCATTTTAATTGGCTAATACCCGTAACTGAAATAAGAATAGCAGTTATGATTAATGCAGCATTCTTCATTCACTATATTTTATGTGTTGCTCCAAATTTTTTACCAAACCTGTCGGTAGCAACTATCTTTATTTTCTTAGCTGTTGCGGGAACAATTGCTTTAAACAAATGATCTGTCTTTCTCGGCTCTGCAAATCCTCTTGGCTTTGGCAGTTCAGGTCCAAGTAATGTTGCATAAGCCATGGGGTCAAAGCCTTCAAATTGCTCCAAAGCTCCTTTACTTTTACCATCAACCCAATATTCTGTTTTCCATGCAGGATCGTAGTTCCAGATATTAACCTGTAACTGTTTTTCTTTTTCGTTATAATCGTTGCAATGAATTGAAAACTGATGATCTTTGTCTTGGCCTGTGGATTGATAATGCCATCTCAGTTCGTTTCCTTTCGCTTTATAAACACCATAACCACAAGGGGTGCCATCTCCACAGATTGGCCCCGTCCACCAGGCGCCGCATACGGTACCATGGTTATGCTCATATATATTTTCTTTAATATTATTTACATGATAATGTGTGTGGCCCGACATGATGTGAACATTTCTACCTTCAAGTAAACTGTATAATGCTTCATTATTTTTGGTACCGCTATGTACGGGTATATGTACACTAAGAATAATTAGTTTATCCTTTGGTACAAAGGAAAGATCTTTTTGCAACCAGTCCAATTGGTTTTGCTGAAAAAAGCCATCATAATTTCTGTCCTTACCAAGATAACGGACATTATCCATTACTATATAATGCAACTGGCCTCTGTTGAATGAATAATAAGTTGGCCCATAGTTTTGCTGAAATGTTACATCAGAAGTTTCATCGCCTCCTTTATTATAATCCATGTCATGATTACCCAGGCATTGAAAAAAAGGAATACCCATTTTGTTAACTGCTTTATCGTAATCAGGATAATACTTATGCTCATCCCAAACAATATCGCCAACTGTAATTCCATGCATTAAAGTGCCTGACCCGGCAGCATCTACCAATTTTTTTACATCAGGAACAGATTCATTCATCATCTTTTCTACATCGCTATCATTTTTTACCTGCGGATCAGCCCAGATGACAAACTGGTGTTCATTATCATCCTTGCCAAGTGAAGTCATTTCAAAATTTACTTCTCCTTCATTCTTACCTTTAAGTAAACAGTAATGACGGGCAACACATTTATCATGATTAAATTCGTACCCTGCAGGTGTGCTTACAAAAACTGCTCTTGCATCGGCATGAGAATTAATTTCATATTTACCATTACTATCTGTAGCAACGACAGCATAACCATCACTTACTATAACCCCTGCCAACCCTTTTCCGCCAGTCAAAACAGTTCCATTTATTTTTTGACTTCCCAAAGGAATTGCAAAAGCAGCCGTACGACTTAACAGAAATCCACCTGTAAAAATCCCTAAATGCCGGATAAATTTTCTACGCTTCATTCTAAATTAATTATTGTTCAATAGTGGTTGCTCCTTCTATTGCAGCTACAGTTGCCGAAGCATTTAATACAACCGGGTTCAAAGTACGGGCAGCCGTCCAACGACCTGAAGTAATATTATACGTTCCTCCTAATTTGACAAAGTTGGTAGCCGGAGGAAGCGATAATTTTCCTGTATTCGATCCCATATTGAAATAAGGTTGGTCGGCCAACGTTGTTGGATTCGTTTTATCATAATAATCTGTATCTGTAATACGGAATCCCTTTTCAGGAGGTCCGGCAGTATAAACCATTCCGGTTCCCGCATAAAAAATTACATCTATTGGTATAGTAGTTACATCGACTGCTATTTTATCAAAAATAGCAATGCCTGCAGCGTTACCGCTATTGGCCAACAGGTTTGCTGTTTTTGTTCCAAAACCATCTCCATTTACAGTTGCATACATTTTACTAAACCATATTGAAGAACTTATATCTGTAGATCCTGCTCCCCAAATATTTTTATTTGCTCCAACATAAAAGTATTGACCTTTTAATACGGTACCAGTTGCCAGATTAAATTTATACGTTCTTAAATCACCAGTAGCCCATCCATCAGTAGGAAAACCTACAGGAGTATTTGCACCTGCATTATTTGTTGTAACTAAGGAATAGGGTGTTGCTGCAAAATTAATATTCTTTGTTGCCAGTAATTGAATGTATTCATAATTAGCATCGGTGCCAGTAGGGTCAATCAAATATCCTGTAACAACAATTGCAGCAATTTTAGGAGCCGTGGCGCTTAGAATAGTAATATCCGCTTCAACCCTTGGCCACAATTGCGGTCCTGTGGCACCTTCTTTATTGAATATTATACCTGTGTAATTCGCAAGAAAGGGAAGTGGTTTGTTAGCAAATGATGCGCCTGCTTCCGTATGTAATGTAAGATTACCAAAGCCATCATTGATTAACCTGTCGCCAGCATACGTACTGCCTGGTGGAAGGTTTGGATCGAAACCAACTTTTGCAATGGATATTAATGTACTCTCAAAAGATTGCGGAGAAGCCAGTACTGCATTAGCTTTTACAATAGGAGGAGATATGGCAATGCCTGATGCAACTTTTGTAATATTAGCATTAGTTATTCCAGTTAGTTGCAATATTCCATCGATTCTTTTTAAAACAGCACCTGAAACATTTATTACTAATGAATCGCCGGGACGATAAGTTGCCGCATCAGCACCAATAGGTATGGATATGCCTCTTAGTTGTGATAAACGACGGCTATCTTGTAATATCAGCAGGCCTGCGGGTAAATTACCCCCGGAATGATCTGAAACAACTACTCCTGCTATCTTTTCAGCACCAAACAAATTATCAGACGAAAGTGCCACATCAGTTCCTTTATAAATATTTCTTACATCGAAGAGAGAGATATAAGAACTTACTGTTCCACCCGGATAGTTATCACCTTTTTTACATCCCCAAAAGCTAAGAAGAGCAATCAGGTAAAACGAGTATGATAGTATTTTTTTCATTGTATTTATTTTAAGCTGGTTCAGTTTTATTATTTTCCTGTTTATGGTTTTTGCCACCACACTTGTGTAGAAATTACATCAGGCCCCTGCGCTGCAACTGCTGCCTGATAATTGGTTGGATTGGTAGATTGTACATAAACAGGATAGGTAAGCCTTGCGGGCATAATACCATTGTTCTGAAGCCCCGGACCTGTTGGCAATACTGGATGACCGGTTCTGCGATATTCAAACCATTGTTGCAGATCAGTAAGAAACAATGCATAGTATTTCTGTATATGTATCTTTTCCATTTTCTCATTAAGAGTGGCAGCATTGTTCCATGCAATATCTGCAGCAGCAATATAGGTTGCAATAGGAACAGCCCAGTTAGGCAACCATAATTTTATACTGTTGAGAATTCCATCATTATAATATGTTTCGGCAGATCCGCCAATCCAGCCTTTTGCAGCAGCTTCAGCAAGAATAAATTTGAGTTCTGCATAATTCATCATCATTCCTGTCAACGGTTCTGTCATTAAAGTTGATGTGGAAGATGTTGAATAGAAATATGATTTTCTAGTGGGAACTGTGCCAGGAGTGTAACCACTTGGCACTCCGGAAAATGCTCCCAGATAAGTTGCAATGGCCCATCTGTTAATTCCATTCGTACCTTGTGTTATATCAATACGGGGATCATTCCATATTACCAGGTTATCAATAAAATAACTACTGATCGCCAGTCCTCTGAAATCCTGTTCCCTAACACTTAAGTAAGGAGAAACATAAGGACCAACACCTGTCCATCTTAGTATAGCCGCATCATCATTACTCGTCATGATGGGGTAACTGGCAGCATTTGTTTCTACTATATCTTTAATTTTTGCACTAGCCAGTGCACTAACTTCTGCTTTGCCAGAAACTCTTAACAATAATCGCAGGTATAAAGAATTTCCAAATTTGCGCCAGCGAGATACGTTGCCGCCAAAAACCGGATCACCCGATGCTACAATTCCTTTATTGTGGCTTAATAATACATTGGCAGAATCCAGTTGTTTAAAAATATCAAGATAAATATCTTTTTGCCTGTCAAATTTTGGTTCATATATCTTATCGTCTCTTGCACGGTTTGATTCTGAATAAGGAATATCTCCATAAGCATCCGTAAGAATAGAATAAATCCATGACTGACAAATCAATGATATGCCTTTGTAAGAATCATTGAGATTAATCTCTTCGCTGGCCACCTTATACATATCCTTAAAGTTGGTTAGCTCAGAATATAATCCGTTATACAAATAATCGGCCCAGTTCGACCGGTAATCATATCTGAAAACTTTGCCATCTGCATCGCTGATGTCTACGGTAACCTGCATCAACTCATTATTGAAATTGCGGTTACGAATCATATTATAGGTTAATGTACTAACCAATGCAGGAGCCATTAACTGTTGTGGCAATGCTACTGGTGTATTATTAGGATCGGTATTAATTTCTTCAAAATCTTTTGTACAAGCGGCAAACAGTATACTGCACAGTATTGTAAAAAAGAAAATTTTATTAAATATGTTTTTCATTTTCATAAATTTTTAAAGTCCGATAACAAGATTAAAACCAATAGTCCGGGTAGAAGGGAATTGACCCACTTCAAAACCCTGCGTAATATCACTACCGCTGAGTGTACCAAATTCAGGATCAAACGCCGGCCAGTCAGACCAGATAAATAAATCACGGCCATACACACCCACAGTTACTTTTTGCATCCCTAACTTTTTTGTGAGTTTTGAATTTAAAGAATAGTCAAGCCTTGCTTCCCTGAATTTTAGGAAGTCGGTTCTGAATGTGCTGCCTTCTGCATTGTTTATTCCAAAATGAGATCGATAATATTCATCAATATCAGTTGCAATGGTTGTATTGGTAATGTATTTGTCGTTAACAGCATCATACACTACTCCGTTACCTGTAATACCATTATATCTACCAGGAAGTGTTTTTGTCAACTTACCTTGTTCAGCCATTTTATAATGAGTAAGTGAGTGACCTACTGCTCCCCACTGCGCATCAAATAATAAATTAAGACGGAATCCTTTGTATTGAAATTCATTGCTGAATCCAAATTTACCTTTTGGAATGGTATTGCCCAGGTAAACTACATCTGTTGACAAAAGTGCAAACCCAGTTGAAGCGTTGTAAACCACTTGTCCGTCTGGAGCTCTTACATATCCTTGCCCATACAAGTCGCCCATACTGCCACCAACTCTTGCTACTATTTGTCCGCCACCTACCGGACCTGTACGAAGAACAAGAGAACTATCTGCCAATTCCACAATCTTGTTTTTGTTAGAGGAGAAAACAATTCCTGTTGTCCACTTTAATCCACTCTTTGTATTCACTGGTGTTCCTGAAATAGCCAGTTCTAACCCTTTGTTATCTACTCTTCCAGCATTAATAACTTGTCTGGCAAATCCGGAAGAACGATCTATGACTCTATCTAATATCTGATTTTTTGTATTTCCTGAATACACAGCCAAATCAACAGACAATTTACTTCTAAACATTTTTATTGTAGTTCCCAATTCATAGGTTGTTGTTTTTAGTGGCTTTAATTCGGGGTTGGCAAGTGTAGATGGGTTTTGTAACCCGCCATTATACAAACTACCTGCGGAAGTATAATTATAAGCTGTTCTGTAAGGAGTAGTTCCACCACTACCTACACCGGCAATTGAAAATCTGATTTTAGCAAAGTTTATTTGCTTAGGCATTTTTAGCACTTCTGATAAAACAAAACTAGAGTTTACAGAAGAATAGAAAAATCCGGCATTTGCGGTTCTAGTAGGCGTTGCCAATACACTGTTCCAGTCGTTTCTTGCTGTTAAATCAAGAAATAAAAAATTCTTATAGCCCGCAGTTAACAACCCGTAAAAACTATTAATAGCATATTTGCTTTTATAAGGAATGGTAATGAGTGGGCCAGCAGCATTCGCAAAATTATAAACGCCGGGAAAAGTAAGAGAATCAGCACGGTCCTCATCTTTATTATAATTATTTCTTAATGCGCTGCCACCACCAGTAATAGAAAAATCAAAATTATCATTTATTTTTTTTGCATATCTCAGTAAAAAATCAGTGCTTGATTCCTGCGAAAAAATATTTTGTTTACGATAACTTCCTTTCGGCAATCTGGAGCCAGCATCATAAGGACGTTCCTGTTCTCTTTGTTCATAACTTAAATCCATTGACGTTCTTACTTGCAAACTGAGTTCTTTCGTAAAATTATAGGTGGCCTGAACATTACCTGTAACAGTATTACGATTTGACCGGTTAATGAATTCGTAAGCCACAGCATAAGGATTTTCAGGGAATGTGCTGAATGGATAAAATATTTTCCGCTCCTCCTGACCATTAACCCAATAGTTCTTCAGCCAATCCAAATCGGCATTCGGTTGCCAGAAAATAAACCAATACATGATTGATTGGTTTCCATAACCGGCGCCAGGCAGGTTATCACTTGATTTATTAGTATAATTTATTTTAGATGCTATCTGTAGCTTATCTGTTACTTTAGAATTTACAGATAAAGAAATGGTGTTACGCTTATAACCTGTATTGGGAATTATCCAATTATTCGAAACATTGGTATACGAGAAACGGGCAGAAGTTTTATCTGTTCCCCCTGATACACTCACCGTATTCGTCAATGTATTACCTGTGTTAAAATAATTTTTATTTTTATTTGGATAAGCTACCCAAGGTGTTCTTACTGTATCCTGTCCATGTAAATTGGGATTATACTGAAAGAACATTTGCCCATCGAATCTCGGACCATATGCAGAACTTGTAGCACTGGTACTTGCTCCATCTGCTGAAGCACCAAAAGAATAATATGGAGAACCATCTACACCTTGGCCATACTCAAATTGCATATCTGGCCAGCGATTTATTTCTTCGATAGAGGCATTGGAGTTAAAAGTAATACCAATACCTTTATTTTTATTACTACCAGATTTGGTAGTAATCATAATAGCTCCATTAGCACCCCGTTGTCCATATAGAGCAGCCGCACCTGGTCCTTTTAAAACGGTAACCGACTCTATATCTTCAGGGTTAATATCATTAAACCCACTACCATAATCTGCAGGCATATTATCACTACTAGTTCCATAAGTAACTTCACCGCCGATGCCAGTTCTTCTACCACTACCTTGGTTTACCACCACACCATCAACAACAATCAACGCTTCATTATCCCCGGTAAGATTATTTTCTCCACGCAAAATAATTTTATTGGAACCTGCAGGTCCGCTATTTGAACGTATAAGGTTAAGACCTGCTACTTTTCCTGACAATGCATCGGTCCAGTTGCCGGATAGTGCATTGGTAATTTCATCACCCTTAACAGTAGTGGTTGAATAACCCAATGCCTTTTCTTCTCTTTTAATACCAAGTGCAGTTACTACTACGCCTTCTAATTCAGTGTTATTGGCAACCAAATCAACATTGATTGTTGTCTTACTGCCAACCTTTATTTCCTGGGTAGTAAATCCAATAGCAGAAATAACCAATGTCTGGTTATCAGCTGCCACTAATGTCCAGACACCTTTTTCATCTGTTACAGTACCAGTATTGGTTCCCCTTATCTGTACAGTTGCTTTTGCAATGGGCACCCCGTCTTCCGGATTTTTAACTACACCAGTAACTTTTTTTTGTTGTGCCAGTACTCCAAGAGTAGTCAGCAGTAACAAAGATGCCAGCAACAAATGTTTACCTGCAATTATCTTTTTTGCAGTTTTTGTTAGCAATCTCATAAGTGTTAAATTAAATTGGTTGATAAAATAAAAAATAGAAGTGGCAGACAATGTACGAGACGAAGTAAGCAATAGCCCTGAGAAGGGTTGTTTTTGAACAGCCCCATTCCTTTTTCCCTCTCTGCAAAGAAATATTAGTTTCATATATACAATCGTTATCGGTTATTATGTAATAGTTAATTTGCTATTACCCGTTGTTAACAATCTTCAGTTCAAAATATATTGTTCAGCTAATTGATTAAATAGCCTGATCTGTTCATTTTCCCATTCTTTGTCTCTTCCTAAAGCTTTTGACATAATAGATGCTACTTCAGGTGCAATACGGCAACTCTCTCTTGCATTTAACAACAAAGCTCTTGTTCTTCTTGATAAAAAGTCTTCAACTGTTCTTGCCATTTCATGCTCAACCGCCCAGTTAACCTGCGTTTTATGAATTTTCAATTCTTCACTTATCCATACGTTAGCATCACCATTCATTTGTTGACGAATTAATTTTGCATCACTACCATAAAAATATAGCGGATCGTTCCAGTCCATATTTTTTTCAAATCCGTGTATGGATAAATTAGCCGTCGCTGGTTTTACATGCTGCCATCCCAAATCTTTTTCAATTCTGTTTACCATATCCTCTCCCATTTTTCGATAGGTGGTCCACTTGCCTCCTAATATGGTAAAAAGCAATGAGGGAGAAACGATGATTTTATGACTACGGGAAATTTCTTTTGTTTTTTGTTCGCCTTTTTGTGGAGCAGCTAATGGCCTTAGTCCGGCAAATACACTAAGCACATCACTACGCTTTGGTTTCTTCTCCAGGTAAGCACCTGCTGTTTGTAATATAAATGATATTTCTTTTTCAAGTGCATGCGGTTCAAGCGATGCCTGTTCTACTGGAGTATCTGTTGTACCCACCACTACTTTATTATGCCAGGGTACAGCAAACAATACCCGGCCATCACTTGTTTTAGGAATCATTAAGGCTTCTTCTGATGGATAAAATTCTTTTTCCAATACAATATGAACACCCTGACTTACACAAATTGTTTTATCACTACCTGGCTTATCCATCATCAAAATGTCGTCAACAAAAACACCTGTAGCATTCACTACTGCTTTTGCATTAAATGAAAAAGTTTCCCCCGCCTCTGTGTCCGAAACAAGCACACCATTTACATTTCCTTTTTCATCTTTTTGCAGGTTCACAACCTTAACATAATTAATGGCATCGCCACCATTTTCAATAATGCTTTGTGCCAAATTAATAGCCAGTCTTGAATCATCAAACTGTCCATCATGATAAGACACACCACCTTTTAATCCTTTCGCCAGAATGCCTGGCATTCTATTCAAAGTTTTCTTCTTTGAAATAAATACTGAATCACCCAAACCTAATTTGCCCGCAATCCAATCATATAACTTAAGGCCAATTGTATATTTAAGTGAATCCCACAACGTGTAAACTGGAACAATGAATGTCTGATCTTTTACAAGATGCGGCGCATTCTGGTGCAGCAATCCTCTTTCAATACTTGCTTCCCGTACTAATTTTACATCTCCTTGCGCCAGATAACGAACACCGCCATGCACCAATTTAGTGCTACGGCTTGAAGTTCCTTTTGCAAAATCTGCCTGTTCCAATAATAGTGTTTTGTACCCCCGGGCTGTAGCATCCAAGGCTATTCCCAACCCTGTGGCACCTCCACCAATAACTATTATATCATAGCTATCAGCTGATGCTGTAAGCATTTGGATATAAAGCTTCCGGTTTGATATCTTATCTTTTGAAGTCAATTGTTGCATTCAATTAGTTTCGATACGTTTCATTTATGAAAAATAATGTAAATTCGAAATGCGAAATGAAAGTAAGTAAAATTTTAAATAAAATAATAAAATATTTTGAAACATTTTTTTAAGATTTGTGTTTCAAATGATTTCGAAAGTTGTTTAGACAACTACTCCATATATTATCTTTAGAATTCAGTAAACAGCAATACAAATTGAAGCATGGCAACCGTTAAACAAAATGTAAGCAGTTCATTAGCTGAAAGACATCAATACATTCTGGATAAATTGAAAAAGGAAGGAGCTGTAAATGTGCTTGATTTATGCGAAGACATGAATGTGTCGTCTGTTACTATAAGAAAGGATCTTAAAGTTCTGGAAGACAAAAATCTTTTGTTCCGCACTCATGGTGGAGGCACTTTATCAAATCCCTATACAAGCGACAGACATGTAAATGAAAAAGAAAAAATAAAGGCTGAAGAAAAAATGGATATTGGGGCTGCTGCTGCTTCGCTTATTATTCCTAATGACTGTATTATAATTGCTTCGGGCACTACTGTTCTTTCCCTGGCAAAAAATATAAACCCACAGGGACATCTTACTGTAATAACTGCTGCATTAAATGTGGCTACAGAATTAAATCATCATCCCGAAATAGAAATTCTTTTATTGGGTGGCATTTTAAGAAAAAGTTCTTCTTCCGGCACTGGTATGTATGCAGAAAAAATTCTGGAAGATTTCTCTTGTAGCAAATTATTTCTTGGCGTAGATGGTATTGATATAGAATTTGGTCTTACTACCACACATGTTATGGAAGCACAGTTAAACAGAAAAATGATAATAGCTGCTCAGAAAACAATTGTGCTGGCCGACTCCAGCAAATTTGGGAAAAGAGGCTTTGGAAAAATTTGTGGATTGGAAGATGTAGAACAGATCATTACCGATAGTGGTATTTCTGACCACATGGCTGAGACACTTAAAGGAATGGGCATAGAAGTAACAATCGTTTAAAAGCCGAAACGGAAGCTTCCGAAAATTCCAAAAGTTTTATCATTCACTTTCTTCAATGTAGATGGGAATACCCGCCACACAAAATCAATACGGAATACCCTTAATATATTATCGATACCAGTTCCTAACTCCAGGTATGTATTCCCATCCAGCGATTGAAAACCATGACCAGTTTTAAAATTTAATGCCCTGTTTTTATCTGATAAAGTTCCCCACAAGGCTTTGGCCGTCCAGAATTGACGAAACCTGAGTTTAGGAAATAAACGGAATATTCCGTTCCCGACATTGTGTTCAAAATTTATTCCCGCATATTGATCATGAATAAACTCCCAACGATTCATCATATTAAATGCATATTTATTATAATAGTATAATTCATTACCAGGAGCAATATCCAACAATGTATAAGGCAGGGTACCAAAAGTTTTACCAGCATACACAAGCCAGGAGATATTTCCAAACGGAGGAACATTAATATAGTCTGACAAACTTGCATTAACCTTGGTATAGTTATAACTGCTTTTGAGAATACCACTGAATCCTTGTGTAATGTTTACTTCCCCGATAGGATAACCGCTGCCTAAACTGGTACGATAATAATTGGTTTCAAGAAAACGTTCCAGGTACGCAAACCTCAACTTTAATGACACTTCAAAACTGGTTAGCGGATTTTCGTTTGTTGGAGTCCGGAATGAATCTAAAGGAATAAGGTTCCGTAGCGGTAAAAAATTCTTATGAGTAACCGTAATTTTATTTGACATCCAGGAATAAGTCTCTTTAAATAATTCAAACCTTTTTTCTTCTACATTAATATTCTTTACTAGTATGCCATTTTTCCGAAGTGCCAACGCAAAAATATTATCCTGTGTTATCTCGCCATAATAGTTTTGACCAAAGTCAAGGTCATTGGTATAAGAAGCATAAAGATACATTCTCGGATCTTTTTTAGGAAGGAAAAAAGCTTCTGCCATTCCTTTCATCTTTTTATCACCAAATCCATATGCCAGGTAACCATGTAATTTTAATTTTTTATTGAACCCTTTATTGGTGCCCAAATCAAAACGTAAGCGAAAACCTTCCCATCCATTCGATGACATCCAGTTCATCCAGGGACCAATTTGATAATTTCCGATATCCTTGTAACCCGTACCAATAAACTTCACCGTCTTTGTAAAATTCTGAAAGACAGGAGCATTTATAAGTGTATCAATCATTTTTATAATACCACTTTCAGCTTTGTTTAAAGGCTCATGTCTTGTGACCTGCCAGAAATCATTATCCTTTTTGCTGGCGTCCGGCAATGTAATAATTTCCTCCATCGTTTTGTTTTTACTTAATTCATTTATTACAGATGAATCATTTAGAATTACATCTCTATAGGTTGTTGTCTTTCTACCAATGAAACCAGGCTTATCTTTTCCTACAGGAGAAAAATCGGCAACAAACTTATCTTTTGAAAGAAACCAGGTGCTATCATCAATCATTTTGTACTCCTGAATCAAACTTAAGTTGTCTACAAAATTTACATTAGCCTCTTTTCCTAACCGGAGATTCATTCGCTGAATAGCAAAGGTGCCAAGATGTACCCAACAATCACCTTCAAATGTATCGCCGCCCTTTCTTCTTGGCGTAAACACTAAATGAAAATATCGGTTACCCGCAATAAGCTGCGTATCTATAACATTGTAGTTGTAATAATAATCGCCATTATCGCTTATCGGACTTACAAACTGCTTATCAAAAACAGGAATAAAATTATTATAAACGTTTACTACCTGATCCATGCCACCCAAGAATTTTATTACACTTTCATTCTCTACTCCATTTGTATTGGCAGCTTTTATTATTTCTCTTTTCATCTTTGGATTTTTCTGATAATAATAATCAGACAATGCTTCTGTAAAATAGGATGGCAGGTATTTTACTCCTTCCGAAGTGTCAATATTTTGATAGATTAATTCTGCAATTGGCCGAAGGGGTTTAAACTTACCCAATTTTTCAAAATTTATATTTTTCAAATCCAGTTCAAGTTTGTTGTATAACTCATAAGAAAAATTCGCAAAACGATACCTGTCATTGTCTGGTTTATGTTCCACAATTTTTCTCCATAGAAATAAACCCTTATTTATTTTTGTTTTTACTTGTGCCCCCTCATTAAATGTTCCTCTCTCCATATTTATTGGTGCGATCAGTGAAGACTTACTTTTGTCAATAAAATAGTTGAAAGGCTGATAGCCTACGCAGGTTATTTCCAACGTATCAGATGGCCATTCATTCAAATAAAAGGTAAATGTGCCGGCAGAATCAGTAAGCTTTCCAATGCCGGAGTTTTTAAACTGAACCGAGGCAAAAGGAATAGGTTCTTCGCTATGTGTGTCTTTTACAATACCTATGATCGATTTTTGCTGTGCTGAAACAAATTGGGTAATTCCCAAATAAAATAATAGAAGAAGAAAATTTCGTTTTGAGTTCATAAAGCACTTAAGCCTATAAAATTACAGACGTTTGGCCGAATATTGAATAGAAATATTAAAAGGAAAGAAACAATGCTCTCTTTTGAATTTATAAGTCTTAATGAGTAATATCTTTATTACAAATTAAAATTATGAAGGACGAACATTTTTCAATTAAAGCCAGAACGAAAAGCTTCGCCTACGCTTTTAGCGGCATCAGAGACTTTCTTCTTTCAGAACATAATGCCAGGCTTCATTTTGCTGCAACACTTGTTGTAATTGTGATTGCTATTTTACTAAAAGTTAATTATACAGAAGCAATTCTTTTAACTATCGTTACGGGGTTGGTATGGATTTGTGAGCTTATTAATACGGCCATTGAAAGAATCTTGGACTTTATAACATTGGAAAAACTTCCACAAATAAAATTTATTAAAGATATAGCAGCAGCCGCAGTTTTAGTAGCAGCTTTTATTGCACTGATAACCGGATGTTTAATTTTTATTCCAAAAATATAAATGAAGAAACATTGATACAGTAGAAAAAGGCTTTGGAAGCTTCCCTATTCTTCAAACGGAATAAATAAAAAAAGTCTCCCATTCAAGGAAGACTTTCTATCAGCGAAATCATTAAAATCTATTTTTAAAACAGTGATCTAAAAATCCAATCCCATTGCAAAATAATACTGAGGTTTTCCTTTAAATACTCCATTCATTTCCCAGGCTGCATCAAAGCGAAGGAAATAGCCAAGCAAAGTGCTTCTGGCACCAAATCCATAACCACCAGCAAACGGACCAATACCACCGGCTTTTATTTTAACAGCAACAGGCGGCGCACCATAAATAACTGATGGCCTTTCTAATTTATCATACTTACCATTCCATGCTGTACCCAAATCTATAAATTGAACTATTTGGAAATTCCTTAAAAAGGCATTATTAATCGGCTTATTGAATAAGGAAGAGAAAACAGGAGCCCTTACTTCACTATTAAGAACAACCGCATTGTTACCATTGGCCACATTCTGTTTAAACCCTCTCATATTTACTGCCAGTGATTGAAAAGCATAATCGTTATCCGGATCAGGTGTGTTTGCAGGGTTAAAATAACGGTACGTTCCATCATCCTTTTGATTCTGACCAAATATCAGCCAGTTATCTACACCACCGAGGTAATAAATAATTTTCTGATTACCCCAGGAAAAATCACCTGCTGCTCTTACTGCCCAGATAATATTTCTGTAAATTGGAAGATAATGTCTTGCATCAAATCCAAAGTTGAAAGTAGTGGGATGATTTGCTGAAGCACCCGTCTTTGCTATCCGGGCATTTATATCAAAGAAAACTTTATACCGGAGACCGTTCCAGATATTCATAGCAGGTGTAATGGCATCATCATGTACATATTCAATATGCGCCAATCCGTATGTATTTCTGTTGTCAGCGGCTTTTAATGAATTAGGGTCGGTAGACAGTGAAACATACTTATCACTCCGGTATCCGATATTCATTCTAAGGCTTTGGATTCTATTAAATGGATAAGTAATAGTAGCCTGGTATAAGTTGGTAAACAATTTTGCAAAAGCTGCCGAATCATTGTAAAATGTGGGGTTCTTTACACCATTACGGTAATACGTAAGTCCATAATCAATTCTTTTTTTCAGGTATTGAGATGTAAATACATATTCATTGTTGTTCAAATCCGGGCTGATACGGAAGCCACCCGCAAACTTCCAGTCTTCAAATAAATCTGAAGTACCTACACGAATAATACCATTAAGAGGATTGTCGTTACTTAGCTGAATTGGACCTGCTCCTCCCTGGTAAGCCTGGAAACGGGTTACCAATACATTATTATTAAATCCACTAACGAGATAATCATTAAAGAATTTTGGCGGACGGTATTCAAATATTCTTGCTTTCTTCAATACAGATTCTTTCTGTATCTCTGCTGATTTTACAACTTTACCCAACTTTGATTTTGAAGTATCCGGTTTTTCATCGAATCCTGTATTGAAAAAATCATCTTGCTTTTTTGCCACAGAGTCTGGTCTGTTTTGCAAACCAGCTTCTTTACGCATCGCCACTTTCTCTTCCTCTATTTGTTTTCTTCTGAATTCGGTCGGTCTTGCAGTAACGTTTCGGCGGCGCAGCACATTCTCATCCACTTTTAAGCGATACAGTAATTTTACATCGCCCAATTTTACTACCTCACTCACTTGTTGATTATCTCCCGCCGTTCTTGTTTCAAGCATACTGCTTTGATAGTTCGTTAATGGAAATACATAAGAAGAATCATTCGTAATAGAAACAAACCCAACTGAATCAATATCTGTTTTGCCCCATTCCTTCAATAAACTATCCACTTCATTCTTCGGTGGATTAAGAAGCATTTCATCACCAATAAATACTAATGTGTCTAGGCCTGCTCTTTCTGTAGTAAAGAAACCAGCATAGCGGTTGTTGATCCCGTTCTCATCACTAATAAATGTAAAATGCGACTGATTGTATTGGGAAGGAAAACGGGCATTACCCATTTTCAAATCTGTAAGTTTCGAAATTTGTTTTACATCCGATTTATTCCAGTTATCAACCAAGTAAATATTAAAATGATCTCCGGGCAATGAGTCGTCGCTGCTTGCTGCCAGCGCCGATGGACGATTACTTGAATAAAGAATTCCAGTTTTATTTGGAAAAGCTACAAACGATGGATCCAAATCATCATACACATCATTGGTAACCTGTTCAATAGTTTGTTTGTCAATTTTATAAACATAAACATCTGATTGACCGCTACGAACACCGCTGAAAATAAGTGTATTGTTATCCAGCATATATTTCATATCCTGTATCTGGTCAAATTTTTCAATTTCCTGTTTCCAGAGTTTTGTTCTGTTTACCAGGTCATACACAAAGAATTGTGTTTTGCCTTCATCATTATACAATACAGCCAATCTTGTTCCCTTTCCATCCCATGCAAGCAATGGATAGTTAGGATGCTTCTCTTCTTCCCTTGTCCGCACACCCAACTTCAACAATATTTTTCTGTCAACAAAATTTTCCATCAATACTACCTGATAGCGTCCTTGCTTAAATTCAACCAACGCATAAGTGAAACTTCTTGGCTGTGGGTTAGCATTAAAATGGATATAATCTTTTTTACCAATATCCTCACTTACAGATAACTGACCTCTCGGCGTATTTCTTCTTCCCTTTATATCTTTAAAATATTGCTGCTGTACATCCGTCATAAAATCCCGCAGTATTATTTTGAATTTTTTCTTCGCTATTTTATTGGAGGCATTATTCAGGTTACGATAAATGCGAGCCAGATACAAAAAATAAGTAACCTTGTTCTTGCCATATTTATCAGCAATATATTTCCAAAAGGAATGTCCGGCCAGCAAAGGTTGTTCAAATGCAAGTTGGTAAAAATTATTATAATCTCCAGCCAGCATCACTCCACGCAAATCATCATCGAGTGTAGTGTTCCAGTTTTCAGCTGCATAAGCTATGTAGCCATCCGTTAACCATTTAGGCAAATCTAATAAAGCCTGGTTGGCTGCAAATTCACCAAGATCATCTCCAAACAATAAATTCTCTACTAAGTTTCTGGCTATACCTTGCCGTATCTGATTGCGAAGGTTCGCATGATTGCCATCGTAATAAACAATCATTTTATTATTCACCAGTTTGGTAACACCGCCGGTATTTTGCCAGTCAATCCCCAACCCGATATTGGACTGCTGCATTTCATCATAATTATTATATACTACAATGTTGATGCGGCGTTGTGATCCATACTCTACAAATTCTTCAATAGAATTCAATTCAAGTTCAGCCACCTGTGCCACATATTTTCCCAACCCCAATCCATCCTGGCTGAAATAGGTGTTAAAATTTTCTGTCTGGTAATATTTCCAGGTGAATTTCTGATACTGAACCCTGTTTTTACCAAATTCCACCGTGTTTACTTGTGCTGCAGTTTCCATAGCATAAAAAACGGAAAGGCAGGCAATCAGGCTTAATACTTTCACTTGGCTATTTTTTATCTTTTTTAATCTGTCAAGTGGACCTCGCAAAATCATGTTTACGGTTTTCATCATTACGGTTGTTGCTCGTTTCTTCATAGACTCTTTACTGTTTCTAATAACTGTTTAATCTCTCTTTTATTTTTTTGTTGCCAGCTTTGATAACCTGCCTACCGGCAGGCAGGTTCTCTTCATCCCCTCCTGACTACAAAATAAAAAAATATAGTTGTAGGGCAGGGTCCCTTGTCTAGCTTCTTCCAGTGGAAGAAGGTCTCACATGTGTTGGTGTAATTCTATTTATCAAACACAAAAAAAATTATTACAAAAGGATTATCAATCTCCCATAATCATATGCTCAATTCCAAAGTAGATGTTTAGTACTTTTGGCGTTGTGCGATGTGAAGTCCCTCTTGCGGAGGGATTTAGGGAGGCTCGATAAAAATACGAAAATACATCCATGTTAACTGTTAAGTCCTTCACTTTTAGTCCCGTTCAGGAGAATACTTATGTTTTGTATAACGAACAGAAGCAGTGTTGCATTATAGATCCGGGCTGTTATTTTCCGGAGGAAAGGGACGAATTAAAAACGGGTATCGAAAAGACAGGTCTAACGCCGGTTTTGCTGCTTAACACTCACTGCCATCTTGACCATGTTTTCGGCAATAAATTCGTACATGACACTTGGGGTCTCGATTTACATCTACATACGAAAGAAAAACCTGTTTTGGACTTTGCACCTCAATCCGGATTAATGTATCAGCTTCCCTTCGACAACTACGACGGGCCATTGGTTTACTTGAAAGAGGGGGAATTTATTAAAATAGGTGATGATGAGTTAGAAATCCGGTTTACACCCGGTCATTCACCCGGCAGTGTTTCATTTTTTCACGAAGCCGGCGGTTTCATTATCGGTGGCGATGTGCTTTTTAATGGAAGTGTGGGCAGAACCGACCTACCCGGCGGCGATATGGATATTTTGATAAATAGTATTCAAACCCAGTTTTTCACTTTGCCAGATGAAACGAAAGTTTATTCCGGTCATGGTGAGGTTACTACTGTTGGTTTTGAGAAAATGAATAATCCTTTTGTGAAGTTGTTTTAGGTATTTTTTGCTTTCAAAAACCTCCCAATCACTGGCATCCGCTGAAACTCTTTCTTCTCCACATTCAAAACAAAAATTAAAAAGGAAGCAAGCAGAACCGTAGCAAAGCCTCTGTTTACCCAAACACCCAAATCTAATTTTGCAAACAACAGGTGTATAAAATACAGCAATACTACAATCACCATATAAGCCAGTAGTTTTTTCCAGGCATAAGGAATACGGTAAGCTTTCTGTCCCCATTTATATGAAATCACCATCATTGTTCCATATGTAGCAAATGTGGCCCATGCACAAGCCATGTATCCATACTTTGGAATAAAGAAATAATTAATTGTAATGGTAATAGCCGCCCCAATCAAAGTGATCCATGCACCAGACAATGTTTTGTTACTAAGCTTATACCAGATAGAAAGATTATAATAAATACCGAGGAACATATTAGCCAGTAGCAGAATCGGAACCACTTTTAAACCCTCCCAATATTCTGCTTTGCCGAGAAAATATTTCCAGATATCCAGATACAGTGCAACTACCAAAAACATACAGCAAATCACAATTACAAAAAATTTCATCACCCTTGCATAAATACGTTGCGGATTTTCACCCTGTGCCTGTTTAAAGAAAAATGGCTCCGCTCCCAACCGGAATGCCTGTATAAAAAGTGTAATAAGAATTGAGAGCTTATAACAGCCGCTGTAAATTGCCACTTCCGTTTTTGGAGATGCAGCAGTTGACCACCATCCCAGCATAATTCTGTCAAATGTTTCATTGATCATACCACCAAAACCTGCAATTATGAGTGGCATAGAATACAGCATAATTTCTTTCCAAAGAGCTCCATTAAATTTCCAGCGGAATGAAAAGAATTCTTTCCATAAAAACAGGAATGTAATGATGGATTGAACAAGGTTGGCAATAATTACATATCCAACGCCAATATTCTTATCATAAAAATATAATAAGGGACTATCAGGATTTTTTTTTGCTATGGCCGGACAAGCAGATAAAAAGAAAACGATTATTCCAATGTTGATGAGAATACTGGCTAACCTTATGCTGGCATACTTAACAGGCCTTCCTTGCTGTCGAAGCTTTGCAAATGAAATAGTCGTTAAAGCATCAAAAGCAATAATGAAAGCACTCCAGGTAATATATTCAGGATGCTCTTGCAGCGAAATCAAATTTGCTAAATCCTGCCTGAACAATAACATCAGTAACGTAAAACTGATAGTGCTGAAGATCAGCGAAACGGTAATTGTATTATAGACATCGTCGGCTCTTTCCTTTTGCTGCACATATCGGAAATACGCTGTTTCCAGTCCGTAAGTAAAAATGATATTTAGAAAAGGAATGAGTGCATACACCAAACTCATTTCGCCATAATCAGGCGTTAGCAATGTAGCAGTGAGATAGGGAGTGAGTAAATAATTAAGAAAACGGGCTGCTATGGAGCTTACTCCATACCACATTGTTTGCCCTGCCAGTTTTTTAATACCACTCAAAGGATTGGAAATTTGTTTCCAAAAATAACATTTGCAAGGCCAAAAAACTAATCTTGGCTATTCACTTTGCTATTATTTAAGAGAATACAAAGCTTTTTTGCAACAGACTGTATCTTTATCGCAATAAAATTGAAAATTAATGCCTGTAATACTCCCTGTAGAAGATAAGCTTCCGCAATTTGGCGAGAACTGTTTCATTGCTCCCAATGCCACCATAGTTGGTAATGTAACGGCGGGTGATGATTGCAGTTTCTGGTTCAACACTGTTGTCCGTGGCGATGTAAATTTTATTAAACTAGGTAACAAAGTAAATGTGCAGGACGGTGCTTGTATCCACTGTACTTTTCAAAAATGCGGAACCACTATTGGCAACAATGTGTCCATCGGGCATAATGCAATAGTGCATGGTTGCACGGTGCATGATAATGTGCTGATCGGCATGGGAGCCATTGTAATGGACCAAGCAGTTGTTCATAGCAACACAATAATTGCAGCCGGAGCAGTAGTTTTAGAAAACACAATTTGTGAATCAGGTAGCATTTATGCCGGCGTTCCTGCTAAAAAAATAAAAGACATTCCGCAAGAAATGATTGCTGGGCAGATAGACAGAATTGCCAATAATTATGTACAATATGCAGATTGGTTCAGAGAACAATAGGCAATGGGCAATAGACAATAAGCAAGTTCTGACTCTAAAAGTTATTTGCTTATTGCAAGTTGCTTATTGCCAATTGGTATATTTCCTATTCCATAAACAATTATTAAACGTTAAATTCGTTATTGAAACAAGCCATATGCAATGAAAAATCTAAGATTCTACACAACAGTTACCATTTTAGCCTTCGCACTTTCATCTTGCGGAATGATGAGCAGAATGTTTCCTAAAAAAACAGGTTGCCCCACCAATGGAAAAAATGTAGGTGCAGAAAAACTTATGAGCGGCGATCCCAAAGCGGTAAAAGATGCGAAGAAGGCAAAAAAATTCCGGAGTTAATTAATTGTTATGTGCAGCTAATCTCCACTATATCCAGTCTATGATAAAACCTAAACACCTTTACTATGAGCCTCATATTACGTACCACCCTCGGTTGCACCGAAGCAGTAATTGCCGATGACGGCGGATTAAAAGAATTCTACCGTGTTGCAAACATCCTCAGTCAAGATCTGGATGTTAATTATTCCAACAAAGAAGATGATTTCGATACTATTGATTGGGAGTTCCGCTTCAAAGGTCATAACCTCACTTTGCATTACAGTATTTACAACGGCGTTTCTATCTTCCCTACGAAAACAAGGGATGCATTGAGTAAAGACAATAAAGCCGTTGTTGAACTAGCTGGTGTATTGGAAACGAAATTATTCAACGCCGATCAGCGGAATATTGCTTAACCCCTAGCCCCTAAAGGGGAATATTTATTGCAAAATATTTTCAATAATCTTTTCTTTTAGTGAGTTAATAAAACTAAAATGAAATATACTTCTAAGTCTCCCTTTTAGGGGGACCGAGGGTTAATAGCTCTTCTGCTCAATACTCTCCATAATATTCACATAACTCACATACCGGTCTTCATGTATTTCACCATTGGCCGTTGCTTCTTTAATGGCACAGCCTGGTTCATTAAAATGAAGACAATTATTGAACTGGCAATTATTTAACCGGTCTCTCATCTCCGGAAAATAATGTGACACTTCCTGTTTATCAATATCGACCAAGCCAAACTCTCTCATGCCAGGTGTATCAATAATCCTTCCGCCATCTTGATTACTATCGGGAGGCAGATCGTACATTTCAGCAAATGTTGTGGTATGTTGTCCCTTTCCGCTCCAGCCGCTTACTTCCTGAGTTTTTAAAATTTTATCAGGGAATACAACATTTAAAAAAGAAGACTTACCCACACCGCTATGTCCGCTGATAAGTGTTGTTTTATTTTTTAGCATCTTCAGCACTTCTTCTACGCCTTCTTTTTTTTCTGCACTTACCAGAAAAACTTTGTAACCAACAGCTTCATACATTGCTTTCCAGCCTTCATATTTATCTAATTCTTTTTGCTTGTACAAATCCGATTTATTGAAAACAATAAACGGCTTTACATGATACATTTCTGAAGCGACGAGAAATCTGTCAATAAATCCTTGGGAAGTTTTTGGTTCTTTTAATGTTGCTACCAACATAGATTGGTCAAGATTAGCCGCTACAATATGATGTTGGTATTTATTCCGTGGCGATTGGCGGTTGATGTAATTGTTACGTTTATGAATTTCATCAATCATCGCAGTATTGTCCAACTCATTCTCTATTTCAAATTCCACATCATCACCTACTGCCACTGGGTTGGTTGAAGTAATATCATCAATTTTCATCACTCCTTTCATTCGGGCATTCCAGAACTTGTCGTTCTCATCCTTAATAATATACCAGCTTCCGGTAGATTTATAAATTGTTGCTTTCATTGGCTTGCAAGATAATACTTATAACTCTCCAAGATTAATTTTGAACCACATAGGCATAGTAGAAACATAGTCGCCCACATAAGATATTTTCTATGTGTTAATTTCTAATGTGTTCTACCTGACTATGTGGTTCAGGTGTATTTATTAATTCGACCTTTGTCAGGGAAATTTTCTAAACACAGTAAATCTTAAAAGCACTTCCAAAAAGAGAAAAGCCAGTGCTGCCAACACAAAAGGAATAAACCTTTCTTCTACCCTTTTAAAAACGACAATATCAATTTTTGATTTTTCCAAACTGTCAATCTGCTTATACGTTTCTTTCAACGCTTCTTTATCCTTCGCCCGGAAATATTGACCACCAGTTTCATCAGCAATTTTTTTCAGTAGGTCTACATCTATAAAACCAATCTCAGGATTGCGATTTTTGGGTTTATTACCCGTTACTTCAATTATGTTTGATGGAATTGCACCCATACCAATTGTGTACACTTTTACTCTCTGCGATTTTGCAATTTCCAATGCCGTTAACGGATCTATCAATCTAGTATCTGGCGCATCTTCTTTTCCATCTGTAATTAAAATAATCACTTTACTCTTCGATTTACTTTGTACCAACCTGTCAACGGCCGTTGCCAATCCTTCACCGATAACAGTTCCATCTTTCAACAAAGTTCTGCTTTCCAGTTTTTGAATTTGCGTAATTAAAGTATTCCTGTCATTCGTAATCGGGCATTGCGTAAAACTTTCACCAGAAAAAATTACCAAGCCGATTCTGTCAACCGGCCGGCTTCGGACAAACTCTTCAGCAACTTCCTTTGCCACTTCCATTCTTGATGGTGGAATATCCTGCGAGCCCATACTTCCGCTTACATCCATACACAATACAATATCAATTCCCTCGCCTTCCGACCGCTGCTCTTCATTTCTTTTTTGCGGTTGGGCTAAGGCAATTATCAAACAACTTAATGTCAGTAATCGAAGTATAAAAGGAAGATGACGAAACCTGTTCTTCCACGAACTAACAGCAAATGCATGAGCTGTAGAAACGGTTATCGTTGCTTTCTGCTTGTCATTCTTTTTTATATACCACCATATCAGTAATGGCAATAAAGCAAACAACCCGAAGAATATCGGGTAAACAAAATGCATATTTTTGATCCAGTCGTATAACATGACTATGCTAAACTCTTTCTAAAGAGGAGCTTTAGCCTCTGATTTTTCGATATTAATAATTGTGTTTTTGACATTTTGAAAGCTTTCTTCCTTATCGCTTTCAGAAGGTATGTATTTTGCAAATTTTACAAAATCACTCAACCGTAATGTCTGGGATAACTTATCAAACTGCTCTTTATCATTTAGCACATCCTTCACTTGCACTATCAGATCGTCTGTTGTTTTTTGCAATGAAAGAATTCCTTTCTTTCTGAAAATATATAATCTGAAAATATTAATTAGTTCAGCATAATAAGTTTTAACATCAAAACTTTCCTTTTGCAATGCTACCAGTTGCCGCATTGCTTCTTCATAAGAATTTGTAATAATTTTCTCTTTTACAATAGCAACAGGCTTCTTTTTTCTACTAGCAAAAAATACAATTGTTAACACAAGCAAAGCACCGGCGATTGCATAAATCCACCAGGGAACTCCTTCCTTTTTGGTTTTTACCTCAATTATATCTTTTATATCATGATAATCCTGTTCGGGATCAAAATCAGAAAATACAACATCAACCGGAATAGTATCTGTTTTAATTCCTTTTGATAAGCTAAATGCTGGAATAACCCAATGGCCTGAATCAAAACTGGTGATTGTGTATTTTCCAAGAACTTTAATGCCCTCATTATTAGACGAACTATCAATAACAGGTTTCTCCAAAAACTCAAAATGAGCTAATGTATCTAGTCGTTCAAATTTTATTTTACTATTGGAAGGTAAATAAGTTTCTATGGTAAGCAACAACGGTTCTCCCAAAAGAATTCTATTCTTATTTACAGATGCTTTAATTGAAGGATCCTCTTGTGCTATCACCTTGTTTGCGAAAAGAACAACAGCTATAAAGAATATATGTTTCCAGGTAGTCATTTTTGTTTGTTCCGGCTGAGAAAGAATCTTTGTAACACCCTTACATAATCTTCACCGGTTTTCACATGCAGCAAATCGCAACCTGCTTTTTTAAATGTTTGTGTACTGTATTCAGTAATTCTAAAAAATTCCTGCTCATAGCTATATCTTACAAAGGCATTACTACTGTCAACCCATTTTGTTGCACCGGATTCAGCATCTTTTACCTGTAGCAATCCTGCATCCGGTAACTGCTTATCCATTTTGTCATAAATTTTGATACCAATCACATCATGCTTCTTTGCGGCAATACGTAATGCATCTTCATAATTTGCATCAATAAAATCACTCAGCACAAAAGCAATACTTTTTTGTTTTGTTGAATTATTAAAATAACGCAATGCTTTACTCACAGCAGTACCTTTTCCTTTTGGCTCTTTGCTTAATAATTCCCTTACAATATATAAAGCATGTTGTTTTCCTTTCTTTGGTGGAATAAATGCTTCTATCTGGTCGCTGTAAAAAATCACACCTATCTTGTCTGCATTGTTCACAGCTGAAAAACTAATCACCGCAGCTATTTCTGTAATTATATCTTTCTTTCTTGCAGACTCGGTTCCAAATAATGAGCTTGAGCTAATATCTACCAGCAACATTACCGTCAATTCCCTTTCTTCTTCAAAAATTTTACTATACGGATGACCAAATCTTGCAGAAACATTCCAGTCGATAAAACGTATATCATCTCCTGCTACATATTCCCTCACTTCTTTAAAAGACATTCCCTTTCCTTTAAAAGCACTATGATATTCACCAGTAAAAAGGTCACTGGTAAGCTTCTTGCTTTTAATTTCAAGCTCCCTCACTTTTTTTATTATTTCAGCGGTAGTCAGCATGTCAGGTTACTGATGTTAGGTGTCTGTTACTTTAAGTTTGAATTGTTTTCAAAATAATTAATAAGTCCGCTTAATAGCTTGCGGCACTCCTCTAATCTCAACAAAACTTCTTTAAACTTTGATTCTTCCAGATACATCAAATCTGTTGCTATATATAGTTGTGTTTCCAATTCATATAAAGAGCCTCTGGATATATGAAAAAATTGAATTGTTTCTTTTTTATATTGTCTGCCATACCCTTCTGCTATATTGGAAGGAACTGAAACAGCACATCTTCTCATTTGGGAAATAAGACCATATAATTCATCTTTTGGAAAATCTTTTGTTAACAAATAAACCTCCTTCGTCAATTGTCTCGCCTTAATCCAAACTTCTAGGTCTTTATATGTTTTGTATTCTTTCATAAAATCTTACATAATTATGTATTGTGTTGATTATGCGACATGCAACTGACTGCTGTCAACTCACACCTGATTTAAGGAACATTTATTTGTCTTAACACATCTTCAATCACATCTTCAACTTTTACATTCTCTGCTTCTGCTTCATAAGTAAGCCCAATACGGTGGCGCAATACATCTTTACAAATACTTCTCACATCTTCCGGAATTACAAAACCTCTCTTATTTAAAAATGCTTGAGACTTAGCAGCAAGTCCAAGATTTATACTTCCCCGTGGAGAAGCACCATATGATATTAAAGGTTGGAGCTTTTCTAATTTATAATCTGCCGGTCTTCTTGTTGCAAAAACAATATCGAGAATATATTGCTCTATTTTCTCATCCATGTAAATTTCCCTGGTGAGTTCTCTTGCATTAATCACTTCGGTAATTGAAACCACCTGATTTATTTTCGGAAAACCTCTCTGGATACTTTTCCGGAGAATGATTTGTTCTTCTGCCATTTTAGGATAATCAACAATCACTTTCATGATGAAGCGGTCAACTTGTGCTTCTGGCAATGCATAAGTCCCTTCCTGTTCCAATGGATTTTGTGTCGCCAATACTAAAAACGGCTCATCCAGTTTATAAGTGCTGTCGCCAATCGTTACTTGCCGTTCCTGCATAGCCTCAAGCAAAGCACTTTGTACTTTAGCCGGAGCCCTGTTTATTTCATCTGCCAAAATAAAATTAGCGAAGATGGGACCTTTACGAACAACGAATTCGTTTTTCTGCTGATTATATATCAATGTTCCTATTACATCTGCAGGTAACAAATCAGGAGTAAACTGGATTCGACTGAACTGTGCATGAATGGCTTGTGCCATTGATTTTATTGTAAGCGTTTTGGCAAGGCCAGGAACACCTTCTAATAATACATGCCCATTACTTAAGAGTCCAATCAATAATCTGTCGAGCATATAACTCTGACCAATAATAACATGGCCGATCTCATCTCTTAGCTTGTCAGTAAACTGGCCTGCATGGCTGATCTTTTCATTTAATAACCTGATATCTTCTGCGGTTTTTAACATGGTATATATTTAAAGTATCACAAAATACGAACTTGCAGTAAGCAAATAATTTGCCGTTATTATGAATGGCATGAATTTCGGTAATAAATTGGGGGATTTTACGTTTTAATTCTTGCAAAGTATTATCTATTTTGTGTTATTAACCAATTTTACTATGAAAAAATGCTTTTTTACGTTAGCCTCTTCCTTTTTTTTGGCACTGGTAATTTTGTCCTCTTGCCAAAAAGATGTTGATACTCCTGATACAAAAACAAAGACTGAATTATTAAGCCAGGGAACCTGGAAATATAAATCTGCAACAGTAAGTGGAAGTGCTTATTCAATTCCAGCTTGCCAGCAAGATAATATCTATACCTTTTTGGCAACAAAAATGGGAAGTATGGATGAAGGGGCAACAAAATGCAATATCAACGATCCTTCCCCTGTTCCCTTCACATGGAGTTTTGAATCAGGAGAAACAAGTATACTATTTTCTGTGCCTCTCTTTGGAGCGAATAGTGTTACGTTGGTTTCCATTTCACAGACTGAGCTTGTACTTTCATATCCGTACACTCCCCCCTTTGGGCCAACATTGTTAATTGTAGTAACTTTTACGCATTAGATTCAAAAACATCAGGATAAATATTTTCCTACAATAGGCACTCTTCTACCCACACCAAATGCTTTTGGTGAAATGCGGATGATGGGACAAAACTGGTTCCGTTTATATTCATTTACATTAACCATTTTTAGAACACGGTCAACCAATGCTGCATCAAAGCCCTGTTCCTTTATCTCATTTGGGCCTTTTCTTCTTTCTATATATTGATATAATATTCTATCAAGAATTTCATATTCGGGTAGAGAATCAGAATCTTTTTGACCCGGTCTTAATTCTGCCGATGGTGCTTTTGTAATAATATTGGCAGGTATAATCTCAGCACCTCTATTAATATACTTTGCTAAAGCATAGACCTGCATTTTATAGCAATCACCAAGCACACCTAATCCACCTGCCATATCTCCATACAAAGTGCCGTAGCCAGTTGCCAATTCACTTTTATTCGATGTATTTAATAATATGTATCCAAACTTATTGGCAATAGCCATTAATAAATTACCTCTTGTTCTTGATTGTATGTTTTCTTCCGCTACGCTGAATGGCAAATCTTTATAAATAGGTTTCAGCTCAGTAAGAAAGCTTTCATAAATAGCTTTAATAGGAATTACCTCGTAAGGATTTCCAAGGTTTTTACTCAGCTGCTCCGCATCCGCAATAGAATGGCCGGATGAATACTGCGAAGGCATTAGAACAGCTTTCACATTTTCATTTCCTAATGCTTGACATGCCAATGCCAAAGTTACTGCACTATCAATTCCTCCGCTGCTTCCCAGAATTGCTTTTGAAAAACCCATTTTACTGAAGTAATCTTTGATACCCGTTACAATGGCAGTATAAATTTCAGCAGTACATAGGTTATAATCCAATTCTGCAGGATCTAATTCCGCATCTGGTAAGTTTTCAGCTTTTACTTTTACCGGATCCGTAAATGTTCCATCATCATTCAATTCAAAAATTTCAAATGCTTCTTCAAACAATGGCAATTGCTTTATAAGATTTGCATTTTTATCAAATACCAAAGAGCCTCCATCAAAAACAATTTCCGTCTGGCTGCCTACACAATTGCTGTACAGCATGGGTAATTTATATTTTGACACATTCAATTTCACAATTGCTTTTCTATCTTCCACATGAGTATAATCAAATGGTGAAGCAGAAATATTCAGCATCACATCAGGTTGCCCTTTCATCAATTCATCCATCGGGCAATTCCGGTACAATGGATTATCGCCCAAGTTCCAGATATCTTCACAAATCGTTATTGCCAGTTTTTTCCCTTTGAATTCGATGATGTTCCAGTCGTAAGCCGGTTCAAAATAGCGGTATTCATCAAACACATCATAATTGGGCAAACAGGTTTTATGAGCAATTGCTTTTACGGCTTTCTCATATAGAAAGTAAGCTCCATTGAACAAGTCTTTCCCTTCCCTTACTGGATTAATATCCGGCGCACCAACAATTACAGCTATTGAATCTGCATGTTCCCTGATTGTATCTATTGCCTGATAGCATTTGCTAATGAAATCTTCGAATTCTAAAAAATCCCTTGGCGGATAACCGCAGACACATAGTTCCGAAAACATAACAAGATCTGCACCTTGGCCCTTCGCCCAATCAATCCCTTCAATGATCTTACGGGTGTTTTCTTCAAAGTTGCCGATGTGATAATTTTGTTGTGCCAATGCAATTTTCATAATACAAAATTACAGCAATGAAAAACGATTTAACAGTAATTTTTAATCCAGTAATTTTGCTGCCACAACATTTAGTTTTCATAACCGTTAACGATAACCATGAAAAAAACCACCTTCATTCTTCTACTATCTCTTTTTCTATTTTCCTGTAAAAGCAACAACAATGCTCCCGATGTTTCCAACATCAATGTTGATATAAAACTGGAACGTTTTGACAGGGATTTTTTTGCAATAGATTCTAATAATATATTGCACGGCCTAAATCAAGTAAATGCAAAATATCCGGTCGTCACTCCCATCTTTCTACAATATGTGTTGGGACTGGATAGTGCAAACACAATTGCAGGAGTTAAAAATTTTCTCCGCCTCAGTAATGACTTATATGACACCGTGAATACAATTTTTAAAACTACTGATGGCCTAGAGAAAGATTTTAAAAAGGCATTTCAATATGTAAAATATTATTTTCCAAAATATTCGGTTCCAAAAATTGCCACCATTGCAGGACCGGTTGATGCATTAGCTCAATCCGATAATGGACCAACCCCAGACTTTCTACGTCCCGGACTACTGGGCATTAGTCTCCAGTTTTATCTGGGTAAAGATTTTTCTGTTTACAATGATCCATTTTTTATAGAGAGTGTAGCACCCGGATACCGTAGTCGCCGTTTTAGCAAAGAATATATTATTGCTGATGCGATGCAACTGGTTGTATCGGATATATTTCCTGATAAAAGCAGTGGTAAACCGTTGATTGAACAAATGGTGGAAAAGGGAAAACAATGGTATCTATTGGATAAGTTTCTTCCCACAACACCGGATTCCATTAAGACAGGTTATACGCAACAGCAACTAGATTGGTGCAAAGGCAACGAAGGCATGATATGGACTTATATTGTAAAAAATGAAGACCTGCAATCGCTTAACCCAGCAGTGTTACAAGTTTATATTGGTGAAAGTCCTTTCACACAAGGGTTTCCACCAGATTATTCTCCTGGCAATATCGGGCAATGGATCGGCTGGCAATTCATCAAAAAATTTGCGGAGAAAAATCCAGATATGAAGCCAGCCGAAATAATGCAGACAGATGCTGTTACCATTATTACCCAGGCCAAATACAAACCGAAATAGCATACTTTTGTAACTGTTAGCGACTACAACTAAGTTTTTTCAATTATCTGACTAACATCATCTCCGACGGCAGCATTATTTTCTTACATTTACAGGAATAATGAAGGCACTCGACACACTTACAGACCCGGTTTACACACCAAAGGATAAATTTTCATTTTACGATAAGTTATGGTTACGGATTTTGACTGATAAAAGGGATCTCCCTTTTATTTATTTATTAACCACAATTCATCTGATTATTTTACCCGTTGCTATTTTATTGTACACTCCGTTGCTCACCGGCTGGTGGTGGTGGGCATTGGCAGTTCCTTACTTTTATTTATCGCAATTTTACTTTAAAGGAAGTTTTGGATTAATGTTTCATTGTTTTTGCCATCGCAAAATATTGAAAGCTCCGTGGCAAAAACCATTCTTAGCATACACTTCCTGGATTATTTGTCCGCTATTTGGGCATGCACCCGAGGGATATTTCAGCCATCACATGGGTATGCATCATATTGAAAATAATATGCCCGATGATACCAGCAGCACTATGGCTTATCAGCGGGACAGCCTAAAAGGGTTTTTAGCTTACTTTTTTAAATTCATTTTTGTTGGCGTTATCAATACTATCCGCTATCTATTTAGTAAAAAAAGAAAAAAGTTAGGACAGCGATTAACTGCCGGCGAATATATCTTCTTGGTATTTTGTATTGCAATGTGCTTTGTAAACCTGAAAGCAACACTAGTCATATTTATTGTTCCCTTATTATTTGCAAGATTGGTGATGATGCTTGGTAACTGGACACAACATTCTTTTATTGATGCAAAAGACCCGGAGAACTTATATACAAGCTCTATCAACTGCATCAACACAGTTTACAATAAAAAATGCTGGAATGATGGCTATCATATTATCCATCATCTTCGCCCGGGAATGCACTACACAGAAATGCCCGGTGAATTTTTAAAAAGAAAAGATGAATTTGCTGCTAATAAAGCAATCGTATTTGATGGCATTCACTATCTCCACATTTTTACCTGGCTACTCACCAAACGCTACGATAAATTAGCGGATAATTTAGTCAACATCAATGGAACCATTTTTAATTCAAAAGAAGAAGCAATTGCGTTGATGAAGGAGAGGACGAGGAAAATTAACCCCGTCTAGCCCCTGTCCCCTAAAGGGGAACTTAGATCGATAATTCATTCAGCTTTTTTGAATTTTTTTATAGAAATAGATTTGCTATTACTCCAATTTCAAAAAAAGTAAAAGAAGTGGTGTGGCTAACAGAGTTGCAAATATAATACCGGACACTACAAAATGCAGATACTTCGACAAGCTCAGTAGATTCTGTGTTTAATTCCTAATTAAATCTGATTTAATACATTTGTATTTTAGGCGGCTTAAGCCAGCCTGTCAGGGAAGCAGTTTTTAATTGCTTCCCTCTTTTAT
>JBDSUW010000020.1:0-13649 GCA_039927535.1 Chitinophagaceae bacterium
TTGGAATTTCTAAAATTTCTGCTGTGCGGAATGTTGTTAAATCAATACGGGCAATACGAGGAGTATTATTTCCATTGATAAATACCCAACGTCCATCCACTTCACCATTTGTTTGCGACATCTCGGGGTGGTGTGCATCATCCCATGGAACAAAGCCATGAGAAGTGTTCAACATTGGTTTTGTTTCTTCACTGTAACCCCATCCTTTTTCAGGGTCAACTGAAAAAATAGGAATTACTCTTAACAATCTGCCGGATGGCAATCCATAAACAGACATTTGTCCGCTGAATCCACCCGAAACGAAATTGTAAAATTCGTCATATTTGCCCGGGGCTACATAAGCTTTAGAAGCATCTCCTGTAGCAGCAGACTGTGTGCCTTTTGGTTTACAGCTTTCGAGAAAGAAGAATGCAAAGACTGCAATAAAGAAATAGTTCCATTTTTTTAATCGAAGGGGTGTCATAAGTTTTTATTTAGTTTGGTGATTTTATTTTTCTCCGTCATTACTACGCATGAATTCTATAACACTTCTTGCATCTGCAGTAGTAATATTTTGATTCGGCATACGAACCATACATTGTTCCAACAATTTTTGCGCTTCAGGATCTGTTTCCAGCATCATTTCTACATTGGTTATCATATTCATGATCCAAAGAGGTTTACGGGTCTTGGATACATTTTTCCAGCCCGGACCTACTAATTTTTCTTCAGTTAATTTGTGACAGGCCTGACACTTTAACTCATAAATGCCTTTTCCAGTGGAGACCATTGACTGGTCTAATGGTGTTCCAAGAGTAATATCACTTTCTTTTAATTCAGTCCCATGTGTCTCAGGCTGATCTTTGGTCATGTCCTGCACATCAATTGGCTTTTCATCTTTTTTTACTCCTTCTTTACAGGAGAAAAGAAAAAGGCCAGTTGAGAAAAAAAGTACTGCGAGAAGTTGAGCGATTTTCATGTTGATTTTTTTAAATGTTTGATAAAAAGACCTTAGTATCTTTTATGGTTCAAAAGTATTTGTGGAGTTTTTTGCAGGCCATGACTATCATCAAAGAGATGAATGATATTAATCAGGTCATTATCGGGCTTTAATAACCTTTTTTAGCTATGATTTTCTGAAAATATTTGGATTTGTGTTCAAGGGAACACTCATATTGCTATTTCAAGTAAAGAAAAAAAAGATTCAACTAGACGAAATAGCAGAAAAGAGGCGATTTACCCATATTACTTGTCATCTGACTCATGCAGAAAGGCATATAGAACCATATGCGAATTTACTTATAAAGTTCTTTCGTCAACCGGTGGATAATCTTATGTTTTGGAGTCAGGAGAAGATTTCAGCACTAATTATGTCAATCAGTAAGCTTACAAGCAATTATAAGTCACCCGAAAAATGTGTAATGAGTCGTGTTAACCAAAATGAAAAAAATGTATAATAACCTGGTACAGCAATTTGTTTTGAACAATCGGTCCTGCTTCTTCCGTGCCCCGGCTATGAAAAAAACCTCCTGGATATATAATTTTTCTATTCATGCAAACACATTACCGGAACATGTGATTGAAAAATCAATTGTTTTGTACTGCTTGGTTTAAAAAGTCCTTCAAGTAGTTTGTGTTTTTTGGGAATAGCAATAAGAAGATCCATATTATTTGTTTCCGCAAATTCATTAATACCATCTTCAATGTCAGAATGATTGATAAACTGGTAAGTTGGGTTAATGTCTTTTAGAAGAGCATGAAGTTTAAAAGTTTGTTCCGGTGTTTCCGAATGAAAATCTTTATTGTTATAGTCTACATTTAGGATATGAAGTTTCGCATTGAATTCATTTACCATTTCTTTGATCAGGCTTACTGGAGTACTTTCTTTCACTTCTTTAAAATCACAGGCAAAACCTATTTTTTTAATGCCAGTGCCATATTCCTTTCCTGGCGGCACACAAATTACCGGCCATGAAAGATGACGAATAGCAGTTAAAGTGGTACTTCCAAAAAGTAAATTTTCTATGCTGCCTTTTCCTTTAGCTCCCATTACCACTGCAAAAGGCTTTGTTGTATTGCAAATTTCTTCTAACTCATCAACAGTGTTACCCATTCTGCTTTCGGTGTGGATCTTTATTTTTCCAGAAGTTATATGCTCGAGGCTAGCTTTTAATTCTGCTAGTTCCGCCATACTAGCTTTTTTCATTTCTTCAATCGAAATCAGTGCAACAGGAACTTCAGTGTAAGAAACCGGAATTGTATAAACATTCACCAGGAGAATTTCTGCATTTACTGCAATTGCCATATCGGCAGCATAATTGGTGGCATTTAATGCTTCAGGCGAAAAGTCAGTTGGTACAATTATCGTTTTCATGTTATATGTTTTAGATTACAAAGTAAGGTTGTTATTCTTACTTATTACTGACTGAAATTAATAGCTTAATCGATAGTAATCAGCAGATATATATTCTGGTACAAATTACATACAAAATGAGCATTCATAGTCTTTGATAAATGGCCTGAAAATAGCTTTGTAACTGGAAAAATATTTGATGAGATTGAATAACCTTTTGGACGGGAAGAAAGTTCTTTTTACATTCCGCACAATAATTTACTTTCTTTGTACACTAATATTCGAAATAATATGCTGGATCAGGTACACATGACTTCTTTGTTTGAAAATTCAACAGAGGGAATTATTTTAACAAATGGAACAGGGATTATCGTAGTAGCTAACCCAGCTGCTGAGAATATGTTTGGATATAAGAAGAATGAATTGGTTGGCCGTCCTATTGAAATTCTCATTCCGGATAACTATAAACCCACTCATCATGACCACAGGGAAGGATTTTATAAAAAGCCTTCTAATAGAACAATGGGCCATGGGCGGCACCTTTTCGGCGTAAGAAAAGATGGAAAAGAATTGCCTGTAGAAGTAAGTCTGAGCCATTATAAAAGAGACGGTGAAACTTTTGTTATTGCATTTATTGTTGATATTTCGGGAAGAAAACTAATTGAAAGCAGAATGCTTCAGCAAAAAGCAGAGCTTGAAAAAATTACTGAAAAAATGCGACAATTAAATGCAGAACTGGAGATTAAAGTTGAAGAACGAACATTGATATTAAAAGAAGCATTGCAAAAATTGGAGCAATCGCAAGAAGAACTTAGTGAAGCATTAGATAAAGAACGGGAATTGAATGAAATTAAAAGCCGCTTTGTTTCAATGGCTTCTCATGAATTCCGTACACCGCTTACAACTGTTTTGTCATCTGCTTCATTATTATCTAAATACACAAGCGGCGATGATCAAGAGAAAAGAGACAGGCATATTCAGCGGATAAAAAATTCGGTGAATAATCTGAATGATATTCTCGAAGACTTTTTGTCTTTAGGGAAATTAAATGAAGGTAAGCTTGCTATTGTTTCAGAAGAAGTAAATCTAGGGGAATTAATTGAAGATACGATAGTTGAAATGAAAGCTATGGCTAAGAAAGATCAGTGTTTTGAGCTGTATTTTCTGGGTGATTACAATGGCTTTACTGATAAAAAATTATTCAGGAATATTATTATTAACCTGGTGAGCAACGCTGTTAAGTTTTCGGAAGAAGGAGCAAAAATTATAATCCGGGGTATTATAAAAGAAGGAATGGCATGCATTTCTGTTATTGATGAGGGTATTGGCATTTCTGATAATGATAAGGAACACCTTTTTTCCAGCTTTTTCCGTGCTGCAAACGCTACCAATATTCAAGGTACAGGTTTAGGGCTGCATATTGTTAAAAGATATGTAGACTTGCTTGGAGGTAAAGTAAATGTAGAGAGTGAATTAAATAAAGGAACAACCGTTAATTTTTCTATACCCGTCAAACAAAATAAATTATGAAATGTGACATAAAAATTAGCAGAAATTTATACCTGCAGACCACGATAATTTTTATGGTGAACCGGAGCGGCAGACAGGCTTCATGTGAAATTATAAGAGTAATAAAATTAAATACATGAAAACAATTCTTGTTATAGATGACAACTCCGATATAAGGGAGAATACGGCTGAAATATTAGAACTGGCAGGCTATAAAACTTTTACTGCCGAAAACGGTAAAAAAGGAGTTGAAGCAGCTATTAAAGAAAGACCAGACTTAATTGTTTGTGATATTATGATGCCGGAACTGGATGGCTATGGTGTGCTGCATTTATTGCGGAAAAATGCGGAAACGGAACAAATACCTTTTGTATTTCTAACTGCCAAAACTGAAAGAAATGATTTTAGAAAAGGGATGGAGATGGGCGCAGATGATTATATTACCAAACCTTTTGAAGATATTGAACTGTTGAATGCAATTGAAATTAGATTGAAAAAGGCAGCGGTCCTGGATACAAAATATATACTTTCTCAAGAAGGTATTAATGAATTTATTAAAGATGTAAAAAATTCAGGACTCATCAGTCATTTATCAGGCCAATACGATATTGAGAATTATTCAAAAAAACAAACGCTATACCAGGAAACTAAACGGCCAAGGTTTCTGTATTATCTTGTAAAAGGAAAAGCAAAAGGGTTTAAAACGCATGAAGATGGAAAAGAGTACATTACTGACTTGTTTAGTGAAGGCGATTTTATTGGTTATTCAGCATTAATTGAAGATAAAAATTATGATGACTCTGCTGTTGTAATGGAAGAATCTGAGATCATGCAGATGCCAAAAGAAGATTTTCTAAAAATGATCTATAGCAATATGGATGTGGCAGCCAAGTTTATAAGAATTATTACACAGAATGTAAAAGAGAAAGAGGAAAGATTGCTAAGCCTTGCGTACAGTTCTCTTAGAAAACGAGTAGCAAAAGCCTTGGTAGATATACAGGCAAAATTTAATGCTGAAAATCCTGATAAACCATTGGAAATTTCACGGGAAGATTTTGCCCATTATGTAGGCACTGCTACAGAATCACTAATAAGAACATTGAGTGATTTTAAGGCTGAAAAACTGATTGCAATTAAAGAAGGAAAAATTTCGATCATCAATTCAGAGAAACTGAATAATTTAATGTATTAGATTTTTTTCTAATCATTTGCATTATTATTGATTGGCATCTCTTGTTAAATCAAAATCGTCAGGTTTCATATTAGTGTCCTTTTTTGTGGAAATTTCCCGACCATGATTGTTTTGTTGCAATAAAGACCAGCTGTCAGTCATAGTTGTTTCCAACCATAAATTCCCTGATTTTCTGAAAACCTGTACTGCCAATTTGAATTTATCCCTGAATATATTTTCCAGGACACTTACTTTCATTTCTTCTCCTATTTCAATAATGTCATCTTTAATTCCCGTTTGTCCTTCGCCGAGTTTTCTGTTTTTGGGTATGATCTGACTAGCTGAAAAGTCATTTCGGGAGAAAGATTTAGTATTAAAAAATTCTAGTTTCAGGAATGGAAAAATATCATTGAATTCCTTTTGTACATCGCTAATAAGGAGAGTTGGAGAAATATTCAAATGCATAGTCATTAAATTAGTAAACATAAATAAAGGCTTTTACCATGTTTTCGTTTGATTCGCTTCTTGGAATATGAATTATTAATTCGCCATTAATATATTTTGCTTGCGCCCGCATTGAGTCAGCATCAACTGGTAATTGAAAAGCCCTGGTCCATTTTGAATAGTTATATTCAAATCTGTCAATCTTATATTTCGTTTTAATTTTTTCCTTTAATGCAGAAATATTAATGATTGAATTTTCAATTTCAATCTGAAATGATTCTCTAAATAAGCCGGGTGCAGCAATGGTTATTATGTAGTCGGTATCAGTTTCACCAACATTTGCCGATGGAATTGTATTTGAATGAATCTTTTCAATACCAGCAGATTCAATAAAACAATCAGGAATAGTTTTTTGAATGGGTATAATCTTGATGTAGGGGACATTTGCATACATAATGCTTCAATTTAGTCCCGAAAATAGAATTGTAGAATTAATTGATTAATGATGTACAGCAGATTATTAAATGATTTTTGTCAGTATAATTGTTTCTGGAATAACTATGATTTAATCATTTATCATAAAAATCATCCAGATCCCTTCTCTCTTTTTTTGTGGGTCGGCCTATCTTACTGGGTCGTTTGCCGGTATGAAAACTGGCTGCCTGGTATTGCAGTCTTTGTATCTCTTCTTCGGGAGTAATGTCAATATAGCTTTTGATGGCTTCAGGAGCAGCTACTCTTTTTTGTAAAAGTCCGGTAACTTTTATCCGCCATCGTTTTGCCTCCGTCTTTACTTCATATTCATCACCAATATTTATATTGCGAGATGCTTTGGCCGAGGAGCCATCAAATTTTACTTTGCCCGAATCGCAGGCAACTGCAGCCATTGTTCTCGTTTTAAATAAACGGATAGACCAGAGATATTTATCAAGACGAAGTTTTTCCTTTGCTGGCATTGTTCAAAAATACTGAAGCAGGAAAAACTTTCCTGCTTCTGTTAAAATATTTATGGTCTTTTATTTTGCCAACGGTGATTTTAGTATTGTGTATGATTTGCCAAGCCTTGCCAGAGCTTTATTGTTTACAAAAGGTGTTATGGTTAAAAAAAGATCTTCGGTAACTACTTTTCCTGTCTTATCGGTAATTCCCCAGGCTTCATCAAAATAAATAAAAATGCCGTTGTCGCCAGGAGTAATATTTTTATATTGTGGTTTTATAATGGTTTTACCAGTTTTATCAATGATTCCCCATTTGCCATCAACTTGTACTTTGGCATAATCGCCTTTAAAAGAATCGCAACTGTCATATTGAAATGGAATTACCTGAGTTCCATTCATATCTATATAACCCCACTTTTTTTCGCTCCGTACGGCTAATTTCCCTTCATTGGTGAATTTTAGAAAATTAATGCCTTTTAATAGTTTAATGCTTTCCCCTTTTCTATTAATCAGTTCATAAGTTGTATCTCTATTTATCACTGCCACATCTTGCCAGAAAGGATAAGCGGATTTTGAAGTTATGTTAAAGGCTTCTTTTAAATCCTTATTTATGTAATAATAAGTATTAGGTGTACCAGTATTTTTTATGGTACCCAGAGAAAATCCATCTCTGAATTCAGTCAACATGTCATATTTGCGGGGTGGATCTTTCTGGTTACCTTTTTTATCTATGAAGAAGTATGTGCTGTCTTTCATAACTAAAGCCCAGCCATCACTAAAAGCGGTTGCTGATTCGTATTCCATCGGAATTACCGTTTCACCTTTTGTATTAATATAACCGTGCCTGCTTTTGCCATTAATATTTTTAGAAACTCTGGCCAGCCCTTCCGAAAAACCATTAAAGCCTGTATAATCCGGTTCACCGATCTTATTACCATTTAAATCTATAAAACCATACAGGCTTGTTTTCTTTGATTTATAACCCGCAATATTTTCTGCAAAAGAATAGATAGCATCGCAGTCGTCAATTGTCTTTAATGTTTTACCGGTTTGATCAATAAGTACATATGGGTAACTAGTATTTGTACTTACTACATACCCATCTTGAAATTCTTTAGTTAAAAAACCAGAACTGTCAATTGTTCCAAAATCCTTTCCAGTTTTATTTATGTAATGATATTTATCGTCTGTCATTTTTACCCAAACTCCACCCAATTCATCAAAGTTCCTAATTACACTTAAGTAAACCGGATTAAGCATCCATTTACCTGTTTTATCCAGAAACCCAAATCGGTTAGTTTCAGGGTCTTTTGCATATGCCGCACCATTTGTAAATAAAGAAAGAGATTCATACTTTAATGGAATTACAACTTCTCCTTTTTTATTGATATAGCCATATAATGCTTTGTATGATTTAGTATCGGTATTGCCTACCCTTGCAATTCCATCGTCATTAAAATCTTCCGCATAATCATATTTCGTTACGATAACTTCGTTTCCTTTTAAATCAAGATAGCCAAATTTGTTACTTACTTTGCAACGAACCATGCCGGCATTGCAACCATGAAGTGTAAATACTGATTTTGATTTTTCAAATAACCAGTTTTCTTTTAAATCTATAAATCCATATTTGTTATCTTTTTCTGCCTTTGCAACACGGTCTTTTGGATAAGTGGTGAGGTATGAATATTCTATTGGAATCATCTCTTTACCAGTAATGGCTAATACACCGTATTTACCATTCTTTGTTACCATTACCAAATCGCCATCTACCGTTAGCGAATTATATTCTAATGGTATGATTATTTTGTTTTGCGTTGTTATTAATCCATGAACTGTTTTTCTATCCACTTCTTTGGAGGCTCTTACTAAATTTTTCTGACTTGGAAGAACGTACAGCATAGTATATTCATAAGGCACTACAAGTTTACCCGTTTTATCAATCAATCCATACTTTGCGTTCGAAACGACAGTGGCAAATCCATTTATAAAGGAAGGTATACTTTGAGTGGAAGTAAGTTTTAAATCAAGCGTAGCTGGTATTACTACTTTTTGATTTGCATCCATATAGCCAAACTTGCCATTGGATTCAAAACCAAATAAGCCGCCGCCGGAATACTCTAACCTTGTGTAATAGAGGTCAGATTTGGCAATGAAGGTTTTGTTGAACTGTGCTGAAATTGTAAAAGGAAGTAGTAGAAAAATTAATAGAGATCTCATGAGTGTGAATTTTTGGCAATGTACTATGAAGCTTAGTGTTTTATCTACCCTGATGTGGGTATATTAGTCTTTCTTTTCAAGTTCAAAAAGATCTTCTACCTTTTTTTTGAATAACCTTGATATTTTTAGTGCTAATACTGTGGAAGGTACATACATTGAAGTTTCAATTGCAAAGATTGTTTGCCTTGATACGCCTAATTCATCGGCCAGTTCAGTTTGAGTCATGCCATTTTCAATCCGTACACCCTTTACTTTGTTTTTCATTTTCCTTCTTTAAAATTCTTTAACTTGTTTTGAAATAAAGAAAGATTAAACTTAAGGATATAGGAGAGCCAGAAAATAAATATTGCAAGTATGAAAAAGAGCATAAGAAATGAATCATTCGCTGGCTCATTACCCGAAACTAATATATATAAAAAGCTAATAATAAAGAATGAGATCTGAATTAGTGCTGCGAATTGAAAACTCTCCAACCTCAATTTCGAAATAAATTCATCTTCCCATTTTTCTTTTGAAAAGGCAATAAAGTATAGCCCGATCAAAAAGGTGAAGAAAGAAAATATCAGGATTATTTGGATGCCCGGGAAACGAAAATTTAATGAGCTTAAAAATTTATCGAACCAGCCCAATTGTGCAACAATCCATCCTGTAAGACCCAAAGGAAACATACAGAATCCCAATTTTTTAAACTTGTGTGGTAAAAGAAATTTTGCTGACATATAGTTTGTTTTAGTAAATGTAAAGAATTCTTTACATATTAAAAAAAAGAAAACCTCACAATAATAAGTGAGGTTAAGTTCTTTCAGTGTCTAAAGTCCCCCAGCGGGGGATTTAGGGGGCAGCAAAAAATTTATGGAAATAAGGAATAGTTTCTATTCCCTTGTAATAATTGGCAATGTTATATTTTTCATTCGGGCTGTGCAGATTGTCGTTATCCAAACCAAAACCCATGAATACAATCTTTACTCCTAATTCTTTTTCGAGAATAGTGCAGATAGGAATACTGCCACCACCTCTAACTGGAATAGGTTCCTTGCCAAATGTTTCCTTTACTGCTTTGGATGCAGCCTTGTAACCTTTGCTGTCAATCGGTGTTAAATAAGGTTCACCACCATGATGCAGTTCGGCAGAAACCTCAACACTAGCTGGTGCAATGGATTTAAAATACTTCAATAATATAGCTGTAATTTTTTCTGAAGATTGATTAGGTACTAATCTTGCAGAAATTTTTGCATAGGCCTTTGATGGCAACACCGTTTTTGCCCCTTCGCCAGTATAGCCGCCCCACATGCCATTTATTTCCAACGTAGGCCGGATACCCGTTCTTTCATAGGTAGTAAATCCCTTTTCGCCCCAAAGTTCTTTCACACCTAGTTCATCTTTATATTCTTTTTCATCAAATGGAGCTTTGTTCAGTAATGTTCTTTCATCCGCACTTGCTTCTAATACATCATCATAAAAACCTGGAATGGTAATATGATTATTTTCATCATGACAACTGGCAATCATCTTTGCAAGAATGGTAATTGGGTTAGCTACTGCGCCGCCATAAGTGCCGCTGTGTAAATCCCGGTTAGGGCCAGTAACCTGAACCTGAATATAACTAAGACCTCTCATGCCAATATCTAATGAAGGAGTTTCCATACTTAATAAGGAACTGTCGCTAATAAGAATAACATCACATTTTAGCATTTCCTTATTTTCTGCTACAAACTTTCCGAGATTGGGTGAGCCAACTTCTTCCTCGCCTTCAATCAGAAATTTTACATTGGTCATCAATGTATTTGTTTGCGACATTATTTCCATCGCCTTCACATGCATATAAAATTGACCCTTATCATCAGCCGAACCTCTGGCAAATACTTTTCCGTCTTTAATTACCGGGTCAAATGGACCGCTGTGCCAGAGTTCCAGGGGCTCCGCTGGTTGTACATCATAGTGTCCATAAATTAGAACAGTAGGTTTTGATAGGTCAATAATCTTTTCACCATACACAACCGGGTGGCCGGGTGTTGAAATAACTTCTGCTGATGAACAACCTGCGGCCCATAAACTTTTCTTTACTGCTTCTGCACATTTCAGCATATCGGATTTATGTTCACTTTTAGCACTTACTGATGGAATTCTTAGTAGATCAAGCATTTCTTCTAAAAAACGGACTTTATTCTTTTCCTGATAATCTTTCCAAATTTGAGACATATATATTTATTTTTTAAAGAATAACGAAGATAAGAGATTGAAAGGAGTTGCTGTAATAGATGATTCATCCCTCAATTTGCTTTCTTTTTTTTATTATGTTTTGTTGTATACTCGTTGTCGTTATCTTTTAAATTCGATGTAACTGCTTTGCTAACCAGTTTGGCGCCAAACCGGTCTTTTATATTATCCACTGCTTTGTAAAGATTCAATTTCACTGCATTGTTTTCAAACAAACTCATTTGCATCGTGAAAGGAATGAACTGGCTGAAACGGACTCCGAGCAAACGTACAGGTCTTCCTTTCTGCAATGATTTATTAAAGAGGTCTTTCACTTTAGCAATCAGTACATCATCCAGTGCTGTATAATCAACTGTTTCTTGTCTGGAAGTAGTTTCAAAATCGGAATAGCGAATTTTAACGGTGACGCATCCTGTCAGTTTTTCATCTTCTCTTAAGGAATAAGCTGTTCGCTCAGTCAACCTCACTAATTCTTTATGCAAGAAATCAATATCTGTATGATCGGTATCAAAAGTATTTTCATGGCTCATACTTTTTTGTTCCCAATCAGTTGCAATTTCTGTGCTACCGATGCCTTGCGATTTTAGCCAAAGTGATTCGCCCCATTTACCAGCAATTTTTTCTAAATGTTCTTTGGGTGTTTTGGCGATGTCTTCAATCGTATAAATGCCAAAGCTTTTTAAATGTTGTTCTGTTTGTTTACCTACACCATTTATTTTTTCAATTCCCATGGGCCAGAGAAACTCTTTTTCTTTTCCATGTGGTATTTCTAAAAAGCCATTAGGCTTGGCCTCATTCGTCGCCATTTTACTGATGAATCTTGCAGAAGATAAACCACATGAAATGGGGAGGCCTGTTTCACTCTTTATGGTTTCTCTTAAGTCTTTTGCATATTGGCTTACACCAAAAAATTTATCCATTCCACTCAGGTCAATATAAAATTCATCAATAGATGCTTTTTCAAACAAGGGGACTTTCGAAGCTATAATTTCAGTAACCCATCTTGAATATTTGCTATACTGATCCCTGCTGGAATTGGTAACAATTGCCTGTGGGCACAATTGCATCGCTTTTTTCATCGGCATAGCTGAATGAATGCCAAATTTCCGGGCTTCATAACTACAAGCAGCAACCACACCTCTTTCATAACCGCCTACTAAAACAGGTTTGCCTTTAAGCGAAGGATTATTGATAATCTCCACTGATACAAAAAAGGAGTCGAGGTCGAAATGGGCAATATGTCGTAATTTGTTTTCTGACATTATTAAACGAAGTTACCTTTTAGAATATGAATGTTGATTGGTTAAAAACAGGTATTGGCCCTTTAAAAGATCTACTAAGCTTTCTTAATAAGGAGGTGAAGACAAATGATATTCTAAAAAAACAGATCATTAGGGAATTAAGAAATAACCTGAATATTTTTCATAATGCTTTTTTAAATGAAGTTTCAGCAGATGTAATGATTGATATGCTTTCTAACGAGGCCATAAAAAAAGCAGTTGAAGAAAATTTTAAATTCAAAAAACTTAAACCCGGAAGTATCGAGCCATATCATGTTCACACCGACCGGAATAAAAAATACATCGGCTGGGATGCGGAGAAGCTTGTTGAAAAAATTGATGAGAAGATTGAGGAGTTGAAGAATATTAAAAAAATGAATAAAGAATCAGTTGCGAAAGTGAAAAATAATATTTCCTTGATGCTGAGTAATCTTTATTACCGGATGAAATTATTGGCGGATTTTATTAAAGGGCCTAAGTAAGATCGCTGATTAAATGAGTGGACTGATTAACGCCGATAATTTAGAATGATATTCTTTATTGAAGATAAATATCTAAAAGCCCATCTGGTAATTCTACTGTAACTTCTTTCTTTTTATGATCAACTTTTTGAAGCGTTTCTTGATGTAGAGGTATTAAGACTTCTTTGCCTTCTATTTCCAATCTGCAAAGTAATTGATGAGGCTGTTCAATCAGTTCCAATATTTCGCCAAGCGATTCATTATTATGGATGATGCTATAACCAAGCATACTTGCTGGTGCATTTTTAGCAGCAAATTTTTTAAAGTCTGTTTCTGTTAGCCAAACCTTCTTTGCAGAAAGTTTTATTGCAGCTTCTCTTGAGTCTACATTTTCCAGCTTTATGTAAACCTCATCTTCTGTTTTAATTTTTGTGCTTTCAATAAAATAAGGAAGGAATGAACCTTTTTTTTCTTCAATGAAAATAGCTTGCAGACCTTTTAGCGAAGTTTTCTTTCCTAATTCATGTTTTAATAAAAATTCGCCTTTTAATCCATGCACTGCTACTAACTTTCCTATGTTGAAATACTCTGCCATGCGTAAAAATAAATTATCAAAAGCCACTAATTACACGAATGTCACGAATAATAGAATTAATTAGTGTGATTGGTGTAATTCGTGGCAAAAAAAATCCCGTCACACCAAAGGTGAAACGGGATTACGAACTTTCAGGATGTGGATTATTTATCCTTCACTACCTGCATCATCAGCAGCTTGTTGCCTTGGTTCAGGTCTGCGACCTGGCATTGGACGTCTTGCTCTTTTGTTGCGGTAAGCATCTTCCTGGCGTCTTTTTATCTGTTGTTCATGTTCGAGACTCCAAGCGGTAAATTTCTCCATTGCAGCTGCATCATCAAAAAGGCCTAAGCTCACACCACGGAGCAAATGCTTAAGATACAATACACCTTTAAAGCTAAGAATACGGCGAACGGTGTCAGTTGGTGTAGCACCTTTGTTCAACCACTCCAATGCTTTCTGACGGTCAAGCTGAATAGTAGCAGGAACAGTCAAAGGATTGT
>JBDSUW010000021.1:0-13772 GCA_039927535.1 Chitinophagaceae bacterium
AATTGACTGCTGTGATTTTGATAACCGCCTGTTTACAGGTAGCTGCGACAGGCAATGCGCAAAAGGTTAGTCTTGATATGCAGAATGTATCACTTGAAAAAGTGTTCAAAGAAATCAAGAAACAAACCGGATTTTATTTTCTGTACAACAATGGTGAGTTAAGAAAGGTAGGGAAAATTAGTGTGCATGTAAATAATGTAACGGTTGATGAGGCTATTAGCCAAAGTCTTACAGCAACAGGTTACACCTATCGTATTGTTGACAAAACAATTGTGTTAAACCCTAAAGAGCCGGAGGTTATATTGAATGATGCAATTCCGGAACCGCCCCCTGCTATAGATATAAGAGGTAGAGTGGTTAATGAAAATGATGAGCCTGTTGAAGGGGTAACAGTAACAGTGAAAGGAACAAGGATAGCAACCGCCACCAATTCAAATGGCGAATTTGTATTAAGCGGAGTTAATAAATCAGCCAAATTAGTTTTTACTGGTGTTAACGTTGAAACTATTGAAATTTCTATTGATAACAGAACAAGTATAAATGTTTCTCTAAAAACTAAAATTTCAGAGATGTCTGAAGTTGCAGTTGTGGTTAATACCGGTTTTCAAACAATATCAAAGGAAAGGGCAACAGGTGCTTTTTCGGTTATATCAAAAGATCAGTTAGAAAAGCCAACCACAAATATTGCTCAACGCCTTATAGGTACCACTGCCGGAGTGCAGGGGAAATTGGATGTAGATGGTAATCCAACTTTTGAAATAAGAGGACAAACCAGCTTATACGCCCAACAGCAACCACTAATAGTGGTAGACGGCTTTCCAGTACAAGGCGATTTTACTTCTGTTAATCCGAATGATGTAGAAAGTATCACTATATTGAAAGATGCAGCCGCAGCTTCTATATGGGGTGCTCGTTCAGCTAATGGTGTAATAGTAATTACCACGAAGTCAGCAAAAAAAGGAACACCGCTAAAAGTTGAATTAAATGCTTTTACAAGGATTGGTAAAAGATTTGATTTGGACTATGTACGACCGCTGGCACCATCAGACCAAACGGTGGAATATGAAAAACTGGCTTATGCAAACTGGAGAACTTTGCAAAACCCCATTTCACTTAATGATAATTTCTTTGCATTTTCTCAGGCTGGTACAGCTTTGAATGAATTCAATTTTGGTTTTATAACTGCTGCACAAAGAGATGCAACATTAGAAAGTTTAAAAACGCTGGATAACCGTGGTCAGATTTCAAACTATTTATTAGCTAATCCTGTGAATACACAGTATAATCTTACGTTGAGTGGATCTTCAGGAAGGATGAGTAACTTAATTTCCTTAATGTATGAGGATAATCAGTCGAATTTTAAAGAAACTACCAATAAGCGTTACATGGTAAACTTCAGAACTAATGCTGAAGTTTTTAAATGGATGAGTTTTAATTTTTCCGGCATGCTGTTAGCAAACCAGTCCCTGAATAACGGTGTGGGTTTGGGAGATATACAGGGAATGTCTCCGTATGATATGCTTGTCAATCCAGATGGATCATATACTGACATTAACAGATACTACACTCCTGTTATAACCAGGTTAGTACCTACCAATAAGTTTCCCTATGCAAACTGGACTTACAATCCTGTACAGGAAATTGCAAACAGGGATCTCAGAACTGATCAGCTGAATACGAGGTTACAGGCTGGTTTTAATTTTAAAATAATAAAAGGATTAACCTTTGATACAAAGGGACAGTTTGAGTTATTTAACACCTTTAATAAAGGGATATTTAATGAGAATACTTTTTATGTACGTCAGATAGTAAATCAGGCAACCAGCTGGAACCAATCAACCAATGTGCTGACACCTAATCTTCCTAAGGGAAGCATTTTAACTCAAAGCAGATCGAAAGCACAGTCCTATAATTGGAGAAATCAGGTTAATTATAATTATGTGTTTGCTGAAAAACATGAAGTAACGGCTCTAGCTGGTGCTGAAATAAACAACGTTGTTACAGAGTTTTTTGGAAATCCAACTACCTATGGATATAATGATCAAACATTGACTACGGGCATATTTCCAAACGGACCGGGCGGTACATTTTTACAAATTAAGAATTGGCTGGGGAATAATCAAACATTTTCCTATAACAATTCTTTTTCTTATCGTACGGAAAGGTATTTCTCAGCCTATGCAAATGCCGCCTATACATATAGCAAGAAATATACATTGTCCGGTAGCTATCGTACAGACGCATCAAATCTTATTACAGATGATCCTAAGTATAGATATGCTCCCTTTTGGTCTGTTGGGTTAGGATGGCAGGTGTATAAAGAAAGCTTTATGTCTGGTATTAAATGGATAGACAGGATGAATATAAGAGCTACGTTTGGTTATAATGGTAATGTAGACAGATCAACTTCATTCCGCCCATTGATTGCTACAGCAGGAAGCCAAAATATATATACTGGAGATTATACAGCAACTGTTTCAAGCTTTGGAAATCCAACGCTTAGATGGGAGAAAACCCGTACATGGAACATAGGGCTTGATTATTCTTTATTTCAAGGGAAACTAAACGGTAAAATAGATGTGTATAACAAATATGGCAAAGACCTGATTGCACAATTATCTATTCCTGCTATTAATGGCACAACCAGCCAGCGTTTAAACAATGCTGAAATGAGTAATAAAGGAGTAGAGCTTGAGTTGGGAACGTATATGAAAATTACAAGAGAATTAACCTGGAGAGGAAACCTTAATTTTTCGTACAATAAAAACAAAATTGAAAAGCTTTTTGTGGCGAGATATCCTGCATCTACTTTATATTCCGGAGGGACCGGTGCTTATGTGGTAGGCGAAGATGCAAACTCTTTGTGGCGGTTTATTTATGCCGGCGTTATTAATGATCAGCCAAGAGTAGTTGGCGCTGATGGCACAACATATGATTTTGGAGCCTTTACACCCGGTGATGGCAGAGATTATATGAAGAATACCGGAACCTTAGTAGCTCCTTATACATTGGGTTTTAGTAGTGCTTTCCAGTATAAAGATTTTAATTTATCATTTATACTTACTGGAAAGTTCGGACACATATTTCAACGGTTAGGATTTAATTATCCCCCTACCTGGACGAGCCGTGTATTGCCTAATGTAAAATTGTCAGAAGTAATGAATGGGAAGGCAACTGATATTGTTCCATTGCCATATAACCCGAACGAAGGACGTTATTATTTCTGGGATAGATTTCATCAATATCTCAGTTATTTAGTAGAGAATGCATCACATCTAAGAATGCAGGAAGTAAACCTCAGTTATGCTTTGCCAAAATCACTGTTGTCAAAGTTTAATATGAGCAGGCTTCAGCTGTATGCGCAGGGTAATGATCTGTTTACGATTTATGCTAATAAAGCGAAAGAAGATCCAGAGTATCCATTGGGTACTATGAACCCAAGGCCTAAAATTACATTCGGTATTAAGTGTGAATTCTAAAAAACTATTACAATGAAAAAATCATATCAATATATCATTCGCTCAATAAGTTTTGGTTTGTTTATTTTGGCGGGATTTTCTTCCTGCAAAAAATATCTCGAAGAACCGCCTTCTAAAACCACTTCTTTAGTAGTAACTACTACTGATCAATTATCTGCTTTGCTTAATAATTACAGTCAGTTTTATTCTGAAGGGAACAGGACAGCTATTTACAGTACTGATGACTATGAACTCCCTAAAACATTATACGATGCAAGACCTGCCACTTTTTCATCAATGGCAACTATACAGTTTATGTTATGGGATATCCCTTACTTACCCGATGATACCCGTGAAGGTTTTTGGAGTGGTGAATACAGAAAAATATTCTATGCGAATATGGCATTGGATTATGTAGATAAAGTTACCGGACCTGATGCTGATAAGGCAGCTATAAAGGCAGATGCTCATCTTATCCGTGCTTATAGTTATTGGGAACTCGCCAATACCTATTGCTTGCCCTATACAGATGCGAATAAAAATGAAACTGGGCTGCCCATTAAACTTACTACCAGTTTTGAAGAACCTTTTGTTCGCCAGCCACTTTCTAAAGTGTATGAATTGATTGAAGCAGATATTGCCGAAGCATTGAAAACAAATATTTCACTTGTTCAGGGTACGCAGGTAAGACATTGGAGAGCTTCGAAAGCCGGTGTGAATGGTTTTGCTGCACGGTATTATTTAAACAGGAATAATTATGCTAAAGCAATAACACATGCCAACGCTGCTTTAACGGAGTATAGTACTTTAGTTGATTATAATTCAGGAATGCGTTATGGAAGAGATGGAGTGATAACAATTGATGCAGGTACAGCCCAGCAACAAACTGTTACAATTAAATTCCCTTATACACATGATAACCAAATTGATTTTACAGATATGCTGGGATGGAAGGAATTTTTATACTTCAGAATGCTGAACCATGAATCATGGTGGTATATACCCAGTCAGAATTTGTTAAATCTATATGATCAGACAAATGATTTGCGTTACCGTTATCACATTGTAGAAGGTTATTCTTACGACAGAGGGTTGACTAAACCTTCTTACAATTACCCAGGTTATATTTTCTTTTTTAAAGACAGGTTACCTTCGGGCCCAACTGTAGCAGAGATGTTATTGATAAAAGCTGAAGCTCTTGCCCGCACAAATGATGTTGCCGGGGCAATGACTGCAGTAAACACACTAAGGGCTAAAAGAATGCTACCGGGTGCATGGGTTAATCTTTCTGCAGCTAATAAAGATGATGCTATTAAAAAAGTAGCTGAAGAAAGAAGAAGAGAAATGCCTTTTGTTCAACGATGGTATGATCTGCGTCGTTATAATAATAATGAAGACCCTAACGACGATGTGAATCTGAGCAAAACATTTTATCCTTATACGAATTCGGCAGTCCTTTCAACACAGCCGGTTCAATCATATACATTGCCAAAAGGATCAAGAAGATGGGCTGCACCACTGCCAAGGACTGAAATAATTTCCAGTGATGGAGTTATAGAACAAAATACTTATTAAGCTTACTAATAGAGTAGTAACAATTTTATTCAGACATTAAAAAAATTATCATGAAAAGACATAATATCTTCTCATACTGTTTGCTGTTTTCAATGTTCACTATTTTTAATTTGCAAGCACTGGCCCAGCCAATCACTGAAAAAACAGCTGCTGATCTAGAAGAGCTTAACAACCTTCGAAAAGAAATTGAAAAGAATCCTGCTGACCTTGATTTGCACGATAAATATTTAAAGGCATCAGGATTTACTAAATGGGGAGTTGATGAAGACCCGGAATTTATTAAACTATATGAAGACTGGATTGTAAAATATCCTACAACTGCAGCAATTCCGTATGCATTAGGTCATGCTTTTGCAGGTAAAGAAAGCCCTAAAGCAAAACCCTATTTATTGAAGGCAGTAGCAATTGATCCGAAGTTTCATAAAGCCTATTTTGATTTGTGGATTGATGGAGAAAGATGGGGTGATTTTAAAGCGGCAAGTGATTATCTTTTAAAGGCAAAAGAAATAGCACCAGATAATGCGGATTATGCTTTTTACTATGCCAGCGGTATGAAGGTAGTTGATCCGCCAAAATATAAAGAGCTTAGTCTGGCAGTTGCTAAAAATTTTCCAAATACTGAAAGAGGTGCCCAAGCTCTTTATTGGCTTGCAAATAAAAGTCAGAATCCGGCTGAAAAAATTAAATTATACGAACAACAGAAAAAGGATTTCCCGGCTAATAAGTTCAACTGGACTTCTTCGGGCATGTCAGAATATTTTGCTCTCTTGATTGAGGAATCACCTAATGATGCTTTGAAATTGGCCAACGAAATGGAGGCAGCATCACAGGAAGAAAGATCAAAAAAAACCTGGATTGCGAATATAGAGTTAGTAAAAAAAATTATAGAAGTAAAAAAAATGCTTAGTGATAATAAAGCAATGGATGCTTCTGCCATTTTGGATTCTGTAAAGGTACCAAGGTGGGGTTCTTCTAAAGATTATATTATATTATTAAAAGCAGAAGCACTTTATAAAGCGGGTAAAAAAGAAGAAGCTTACAATAATCTTTTAAAAACTGTAGCTAAGGAACCTTCAACCCGATTTAGAAAAGAGTTATTAAAATATGGGACAGGTTTAGGAAAAAAAGAAGCAGAAATAAATAATCAAGTGTGGTATGTTAGAGATACCTCCGCTAAGGTTGCCCCAATATTTAATTTAGATAATTACTTAACTACTGGTAAATCCTCCCTTAATGATTTCAAAGGCAAGGTGGTTTTAATAACTTATTGGTTTCCGGGCTGTGGCCCATGCAGAGGAGAATTTCCTCATTTTGAAAATGTAGTTAAGAAATTTAAAGGGAATGATTTCGTTTATCTCGGTATAAATATAACCCCCGATCAGGATGCTTATGTGGTACCATTTATGAAATCAAGTGGATATAGCTTTATTCCATTAAGAGATAATAAGGATTGGGTGAAGGGCCCATTGGATAATAGGAATGCAGCACCTATGAATTTTTTAATTGATGAAAATGGGAAAATTATTTTTTCTGATTTTAGAACAGATGCAAGCAATGAAGCCACTCTTGATATGATGATTAGTTCCATGCTTGAAAGAAAAAAACCTGCCTGATCCAACAATAACTTATAAGTATCCCGACAACTATCGGGGTACTTATAACATCTTTAAAAAATGAAAAAAATTGCTTGCCTGCAGTTATTGTTATTAGCTGTCCTGCCTCTACTATCTTTCTCTCAGCAAAAAGGGAGCTATGATTTTACAATAACAGGAAATATAAAAGGATTGGGAAACGATAGTGTTATCATTTATGTACGTAATTATGATAAAGCCGGGGAATTAAAAATTGACACACTGATCACTATTGGAAAGAGCGACAAGTTCTTTATAAAAGGACATACAGATGCCGTTCATGATGCAGTTGTTATAATTGGTGGATTCAAGGCAAGAAAAAGTTTTACTCTTTTTACTGAGAAAGGAAATATCAACGTAAAAGGACATAAAGACTCACTTGATTATGTTTTGATCAGTGGTACAAAAGGAAATGAAGAATACTCCTCCTATAAAAAGATAGAAGATAATATTTATAGCCAGATCAGGGAATTGCAAACTCAATACAAGGCAGCTGGCGATAACAAAGCAGAGGCTGAGAGATTATCAAATGAGATGGATGATTGGCGGGATACGATCAGAGCTGGAAGGGTTCGCTATATTGCTGAACATCCCGGTTCGCCAGCCAGTGCTATTTATCTCTATGTGTTGCAGGATCATGTTTCAGTAGATGAGCTGGAAAAGTTATATACCAATCTTACTAGGGAAGTAAAGAACATAAGTTATGTAAGGTTGATTCCTGAAAAGATAGAAGCGAGGAAAAGATCGGCAGTTGGTATGCCTGCACCTGATTTTATTTCAATAGATACCAGTGGCAACGCTGTAAAGCTTTCTGATTTCAAAGGCAAATATGTGCTGCTTGAATTTTGGGCAAACTGGTGTGTGCCTTGCAGAGCACAACACCCTCACTTGGCAGAGATGTATAAGAAATACGGCGATAAGGGTTTTACAATATTACAGTATTCTGTAGATGAGCAAAATGCTGCTGATAAGTGGAAGGCTGCCATAGTAAAAGATAAGCTTGTGTGGACACAAACATCTGACCTGATGGGGTTAGGAAGTATGGTTGCAAAAACATATGGGGTTCAACCAATACCCGATAATTTTTTAATTGATCCTAGCGGAAAAATTATTGGCAGACGATTACAAGGGAAAGAGTTAGAAAAAATATTAGATGAGTTGTTGGATAAATAAGACAAAGGCTGAAAGGAAATGAATTAAAAAACTGGCCAGTTTACTTAAATAAATTAGTTGAATGAAAACGATTATTTTAAATCTTACTTTACTTTTCTGCTTTGTTTCTTTTCAAAGCAGTTCGCAATCCACCTATAAGTATGAAATAAAAGGCGAAATAAAAGGGCTTAAAAATGACACCCTTTATTTAAACATCATGTCTGCAAATACAGCAAAGCTCGAAAAGACTTTGATTGCAGCCAGTAACGATAAATTCTCTTATAAAGGCCAGGCTGATAAACCGGTAATGGTATGGGCACAAACTACTGCCAAAAGAGGCGACAATGGCAATTTTACTTTTTTTATAGAAGAAGGGAAAATAAAAATTGACGGAAGTAATGATGATCTTACACATGTACAGGTAATCGGTACTCCTAATAATAACGACTATTCTTATGTTAATAGCCGGATGAATAGTTACTATGATAAAATAAAAATTCATCAGAAGAAATTAAAGGAAGTCGGCGATAGTTCTACCGCTGCTTATAAAGCCGAATTCAAACAAATTGCTTTTCTGTATGATTCTATTTATATATTTCAGAATGAATATGTAGCTAATCACCCCAATTCTTTAGCCAGTGGAATGTTGTTGATGCTTATAGCAGATAAAATGCCCGTACAAAAATTGGAGGAATATTATTTGAATCTGGGAGAAAATGTAAAGAAACTATCGATTCTCTCAAAAATGCCTGTAAAGATTGAGGGGAAGAAAAGAAGTGTAATTGGTTCGCCGGCACCCGATTTTATTATGAAAGATGTAAACGGAAAGAATATTACCCTTTCAGATTACAGGGGTAGATATGTGCTGCTTGACTTCTGGGCAAGCTGGTGTGTACCTTGCCGCCAAGATAATCCCAATGTAAAAGCAGCGTATGAAAAATTTAAGGATAAAAATTTTACAATCATCGGCGTATCAGTAGATGAGAATGGAGAGAGTTGGAAAAAAGCAATAGAAAAAGATCAGTTACCATGGATTCATATTTCGGATTTACAAAAGCCGAATCCGGTTGCCATATTATACGGTGTACAACCTATACCGGATAATTTTCTGATAAGTCCAGAAGGGAAAATAATTGAAAGAGGTTTGCATGGAAATGAAGTGGAAAAAGTTTTAGCGGGGTATCTTAAATAATAAGTATGATGAAAAATAATTTTGTGTCATTTGTGGGAGTAATTTTTTTGTTACTCATTGCTCAATTCTCGTCAGCACAGGAAAAAAGTTTTACAGTTTCTGGTAAAATAAAAGGACTTGATTCCAAGAAAATGTATATCAGCTTAAGAGATGAAAAGGCGAAGGGTGGGTCAAGAAGAGATTCAATAGATGTCATCAATGGGTCATTTTCTTATTCAACCGTAATTAAGGAGATGACAATGATTTCTATGAGCCCTAATGTGGATAGAGTAGTTAAAAGAACCGGCAGAGGATATTTTCCGGCTAAATCTTCTTTGCTTCAGTTCGTTGCCTCACCGGGAGCTAATATAAAATTTTCGGGAAAGATTACAGACTTTGTAGAATCTTACCCTAAAGGCGATGAGGCTAATAAAAGTCTTGCAAAACTTAACAAATCAGTTTTTCCTTTGATGAACAAAAGTGTTAATCTAAATCTGAAAATTGCGAACCAGTTGGTAACTGATTCCAACGCAATTAAAGAAATTAAAAAAACTATGGAAGAACTGGATGCAAAGGTTATAACGATCAAAGAGAAATTTATTAATGATAATCCAGCTTCGGCAACAGCTGCATGGTTATTAGCCGATATGATGTTACGGTCTCAGATTACAAATGAAAAAGCTGTTACCTTATTCAGTACGATAAATAAGGAAGAGTTGGTTGGAACATCTTTTTATATTGAAGCAGCTAAAAGAGTCGACGGCATTTCTGCAACTGCTGTTGGCAAAAAAGCACCGGCTATTATTTCAGATAATACTTATGATGGAAAAAGATTTGACCTGTCATCATTAAAAGGTAAGTATGTAGTAATAGATTTTTGGGGCACCTGGTGTATGCCATGTATTGCAGGAATGCCAAAAATGAAAGAGTATCTGGATAAATACAAAAACAAAATGGAAATACTGGGAGTAGCACAAGAATCTGATAACGGAGAAAGATGGAAAAAATTTATTTCGGATAAGCCTGAATTTAGCTGGCATCATGTGCTTAGCAGAAAAGACGAAGATTATATTTTAAAATTCAGTGTTGCTGGTTTTCCTACTAAAATAATTATTGATCCTGAAGGGAAAATAGTAGGAAGGTTTGTAGGCGAAGACGATGAAATTTATAAAAAGCTAGATGATATTTTGAAATAGGATTCACAGACTGAATAAAATAAAAAAATGACCAGGTTTTTAATAAAGATTGTAAGTATTTGTCTTCTTGTGCTGCCGTTAAGTGTTATCGGGCAAACTGCTAAAACGGTTTCGTTAAAAGGCACATTGAAAAATTTCAGCAATCAGGTAGAGGTATCCGATATGTCGGATATGCAATATTTATTACCTCCTACCAGTGAAAGGATGATTATACCGGATGAAAAAGGGAATTTCAGTATTCAATTCGACGTAGTATCACCGAATTATTTCAGCATTGGAAGAAATGCTCTTTACTTGTCCCCCGGAGATGATCTGGAAGTAGTAATAGATTACAAAGATCCGATAGCCGGAAGTTTTAAAGGGAAAGGTAGTGCAGCTGCTTTATATCTTCGTCGCATAGGCTATCCCAAAGGAGGATCATTTATAGAAGCCGGTAGAAATATTTTCCCTGAGCCTCAGAAGACCGTTGATAAAATACTGGAGATGGCTTCATCCAGAAAAAATGAGCTTAAGGAACTAAAAGGGGTTACTCCTGAATTTAAACGTCTGGAAAGGGCTCGTATAAAAGCAGATATCCTGAATAGTTATAAGTCAGGCGAATCCTATGCTCGGTATAAAATTTCAAAAGATTCTCTGGAAGATTATATTTCCGCTTATAAAAAAATTACTGAACCACTTATTAAAGATTCCCAAAAGGATTTTGCAGATGCTTCCCTCATGAAAATTGTTGTATACAGGGATATTGCAAACCAATTGCTGGATGTGCCGGGTAAAGCAAAAGATATCAATCAAATTAAAGACTGGTTTACATCTTATAAGTTAGTCAGAACAATGCAGAGCATTAGCGATAAGGAAAAATTGAAAACCTTTACTCCGGGTATTGATAGTATTGTGACAGCAAAGTACCGGACTGCTGTTAAAGCTTCGCTTGAAAATCTTTTAAAATTTGGCAAAGGTGATATTGCTTCTGATTTTACAGCTGTTGATCTTAATGGAAACAAAGTGACATTAAGCAGCTTGAAAGGTAAAGTGATCTATGTTGATCTATGGGCTACATGGTGTGGTCCCTGTCTTGCAGAAATGCCTCATTACGAAACACTGAAAGAAAAATACAAGACCAACCCGGCTATTGCATTTGTTTCCTTATCTATTGATGATGGAGCAGAACTTTGGAAAAATAATGTGGCAAAGCGTAATGCGGATGGAATTCAATGGCAGATCAACCGGAACAAACTGGATGCTTACAATATTGTGGGCATTCCCCGTATGCTGTTGTTTGATAAAGATTTTAAAGTTGTTGATATGAATGCCCCGACGCCTTCAGCAAAAGAACTTCCGGCTATAATTGATAATCTATTAAAATAATAACTGTAATTCCGAAGAGGATGTATAAATTTTTTGTTGCCATATTATTTGTAACGCTGGGTATTTCTCTTCAGACAGGGGCTCAGGGAAGAATGAGTCCTTTTTTTATTAAGGGTAATATAAAGGGCCAGACAGAAGGGTATATATTTCTTACTTATCCCGGTAGCGATGGAAAATCTGTAAAGGATAGTTCGGCAATAAGAAACGGAAATTTCGAGTTTAAAGGAAACCTGACAGGACCAGTGATGGCAAGTTTGTATGGAAAGATTCAATCAAGAAGTGTTGGTGATCCGGATTATACCAATTTTTTTCTGGAGCCAAAAAATATTAAAATCAATGTAGAAGAAAAGAAATTTAAGACCGCAAAGTTCAGCGGTTCAAAATTGCAGGATGAATACCAATCTCTAAGTCGCTTAAAGAGTAAGGTGGAAGAAAAATATAAGACGCATCTTGATTCATTACGAACAGAGAAAGATGCGGAAAAAAATGCGGCCATAAGAGAAAGACTGGCTCCTTATTTTGCGGAAATGGATGAACAGGACTATATTTTCTTCGATAATCATCCGAAATCATATGTAACAGCTTATATGCTTCGCTTTCATGTTAGCGATCTTACGCTTGATTCTTTGCAACTGTTTTATGACAAACTGGGATTCGCTTTGCAACAAACATTGTACGGAAAAAATATCCATGAAGAGATTGAAAAATTACGAGGTGGCTCACCGGGAAGTGTAGCAAAGAATTTTGAAGCAATTGATATTAATGACAATAAACTGAGCCTCGCTGATTTTAAAGGAAAATATGTGTTGATAGATTTTTGGGCCAGTTGGTGCATTCCCTGTCGGAAAGGTAACCCGCATCTGAAAGAACTTTATGCAATCTACAAGGATAAAGGAATGGAGATAATTGGCATTTCGGATGATGACCGTAATCATGATGCCTGGAAAAAAGCGATAGAAAAAGACGGGCTTCCGTGGAAGCATGTGCTCAGGGGTCTTGATATTCAAAAGAGATTGAGTAATGAGCCGAACGAAAAAGATATAAATGAAAAATTTGGCATTCATACGTTGCCAACTAAAATATTAATTGATCCCTCAGGTATGATCATTGGCCGATATGGTGAGGAAGATGAGGCATTAAATATAAAGCTGAAAGAAGTTTTTCAAAATAACTAAGACAAATTTTTAAATGAATTTACTAATAAATAAAGTTAAAAGAATGATGAAGCTGATTTTAGTAATGTTGTTACTAAGTCCATTTATAAGTACAAAAGCTCAGTCGCCAATCACTTGGTCATTTGATTCAAAGAAGCTGGATGCAAAAACATATGAGGTTCGGCTTACCGCTACAATTAATGAAGATTGGCATATTTACTCGCAGTCAACACCTGATGGCGGACCAGTTCCCACATCAATCAATTTTTCAAAGAATCCACTTTTAGATTTTGATGGAAAAACTAAAGAGGCGGGTAAAATTGAAGAACACTTTGAACCACTTTTTGGAGTTAATGTAAAACAATATTCCTCCAAAGTAATTTTTGTACAGAAAGTAAAACTAAAGGCTGCTGCAAAAACTACTCTTAACGGTAGTGTAACTTTTATGGTTTGTAATGATCATGAATGTATGCCGCCTAAAAAGGAGCAGTTTTCCATTTCTCTTAAATAATACAGGTTGGTTAAGAATTTATTCCAACCAGAATTTATGAAACAATTGATATGCAAAAATATTTCTTTATACGAACAGACGGTAAATATGTAAAGCTTTGCTTAAGTGAAATTTTGTATGCCGAAGGTTCAAGAAACTATACTAAGATATTTACTGAGTCGAAGCAGTACCTCGTGCTTATAACGATGAAGCGCTTAGAACAGTTTTTACCAACCAGTTTATTTACACGGATACATAAATCTTTTATTGTGTCGCTCGAAAAAATTGTACAGTTTGATAAAGAAAGAGTTTGGTTGCAGGATAAAGAATTACCAGTTGGCCATCAGTATCGGAATGAATTAGAGAAATCGGTGCTGATCATTAATGATGCAGAGTATTGTTGCATGCCAACGACTAGCACTAATTACGTTGATCATATTAGAATAAACGGCTATCATCAATTAGTTGAAGCCGGATAAATTTTTTCTCATATGCCCGCCTGAACGGACGGGCAGGCAGTTAGTCCTGTCTGCCGATAGGCAGTTTTGATTTAAAAGGGGTGCGAAAGCACTCCTTTTTT